>VXMT01000152.1 GCA_009840965.1 Chloroflexota bacterium | reverse complement strand
CCCCCCCCCACCCCGTCCCCCCCCCCCCGCCGCCCGGCCGCCCGCCCCCCCCCCCCCGCCCCCCCCCCCCGCGGTCGGGGGCCCGGGGGCGGGCCCGGGGGCCGGATCGGGCTTGTGGGAGTTTCGCGAGAGTCTCCGCAGAGCCAGTGCCGCTACCCGATCGAGTTGTCCCAGCGATCGATCGAGGCGACCTCGGCGAGCGGTTTGCGGGTGACCGGTCCGAAGTTGCCCTTTGGGTAGCCGAGCGGCACGGCGTAGACGATCTGCGCCTCTGCGGGGATGCCGAGCAGCGCCTTCGCGCGCTCGTCGACGACGGCGTGCAGCGTCGTGATCGTGCCGCCGATGCCGAGCGCGCGGGCGGCGAGCAGCAGGTTCTGCACCGAGGGAATCACGGACCCCATCGCGTTCGCTCCCTGCTCGGTCGCGCAGACCAGCACGACGACCGGCGCCTCGCCGAACTCATCGGCGAGCCGCATCGCCGAGACCATGGTCTGGTTCGAGCGGTCGATGTCCTCGGGGCCGCGGATGCCCTGGTCGGCGCGCTTCGCCCACCACGCCTCGCGGTACAGCGCGCCGAGCTCGCGCCGCAGCTCGGGGTCGCGCACGGCGAGGAAGTGCCAGGGCTGGGCGTTGCCCCCGTTAGGCGCCTGGATGGCCGCCGCGAGGATGTCGCGGAGGTCGTTCTCGGGGATCGGATCGGGCCTGACGCGGCGGATCGCCCGCAGCGAGAAGATCGCCTCGCCGAGGCTGATCGGGAATCGTTCGTTCGGCTCCATCGCGGGCCTCCTCTCTCGTCGCGCCCCTACCCCGCGCCCAGCGCCGCCGCGTCCAGCTCGCCGAACGCGGCGATCGAGGGCAGGCACACGTCCGGCGGCGCACCCCCGGCGGCCTCGAGGGCGTACGGTCCCTGCTCTACCAGCACCGTCGTCACCAGCTCGCCGAAGGCTGACTTCACTGCGGCCAAGATGCCCGGCTTGTCGTCGATCAGCACGTAGCGGTCGGCCGGCCAGCGCGCGCGGATCGCCTCGATCTCCCGCTCCTTCTGCCGGCAGATCTGCACCTCGCCCGTGAATGCGGCCTCCAGGCCGGACTCGCGAATCTTGTGGCGCTGGAAGCGCTCGTCGCCGTCGCTGACGATCACCGGCAGGCCGAGGCCCCGCGCGTGCTCGACGGACGCGTGCGCGCCGGGGAAGAGGCAGCCCGCGTAGTCGAGGCCCCACACCGCAGCGGCGGCCCGCTCGCCGAGGGCGGCGTCGCCGGCCTCCCGACCGAAGCGCTCGATCGTCTCAGGCAGGTCGACGTAGCCGAGGTCGCCGCGCACCGCCTCGTACGTCTGCCAGAAGCGCCGCGCGCCCTCGAGGCCGGCGGCCGCCGCGAGAGCCGTGTCGAGCCGGGCCCTCAGAGCGACGCCGTCGATCAGCGTGTGATCGACATCGAAGAGCAGCACCAGCTCCGCCTGGGACGCAGCCACCGCGGACTCCCCTCGCGACGCCCGCTGCGCGTCAGGCCGCGAGCGTGTCCTTGTGCACGCGGCCGCCCTGCATGATCAGCCGCAGCCGCTCCGTGTCCTGCAGCAGCGTGATCTCCTCGAGCGGATCGCCGTCGACGACGATCAGGTCGGCGAGCTTGCCCGGCTCGAGGGTGCCGATCTCGTCGGCCATGTGGATGCACTCGGAGGCGGTCTTCGTGGTCGCGACGATCGACTCCATGGGCGTCATGCCGTGCTGCGTCATCAGCTCCAGCTCCCAGGCGTTCGTGCCGTGCACGCCGACGCCGACGTCCGTCCCCATCGCGATCCGCACACCCGCCTCGTGCGCCGCGCGGAAGCTCTCGGCGTTGGCGTCGATCACCTCGTAGGCCTTGCGCAGCGACTGCGGCAGCACCGACTCCGGCGTCGCCTCCTCGCGCAGCACGATGCTGCGAGGCGCGTGGATCGTCGGCACCAGGAAGGCGTCGCGCTCGATCATCATTGCGATCGCCTCCTCGTCGAGGTAGAAGCCGTGCTCGATCGACTCGACGCCGGCGCGGACGGCGTTCTTGATGCCCGCGGTGGCCTGCGCGTGCGCCATGCAGGTCTTCCCGACCATGCGCGCCTCGTAGACCATCACGGCGATCTCCTCTTCGGTGAACTGGGGCGAGCCCGGCTCGTCCGAGGGCGACATCACGCCGCCGGTGGCGTGCAGCTTGACGAAGTCCGCGCCAAGGCGCAGCACGCCGCGCACGGTCTTGCGCACCTCCTCGGGGCCGTCGCAGATCGTCTCGATCCACTCCGGGCCCCACTGCCGCCAGAAGCGCA
Source organism: Chloroflexota bacterium (assembly GCA_009840965.1). GTDB lineage: Bacteria > Chloroflexota > Dehalococcoidia > UBA2979 > UBA2979 > VXMT01. Next base: position 1,933 of record VXMT01000152.1, on the reverse strand, counting down.
CGCCGCTGGGCAAGCGGCCATCGCCGTGCCCGCCGGTCTGCGAGAGCGCGGCGACGGCGATGCGCATGCGCGGCCCGGGGATCAGCCCGCGCTCGATCGCGAGCTTGAAGCCGGCCGGCGATCCGGACGCCTCGCGCACCGCTGTGAACCCCGCGTCGAGCGTGGTCAGCGCGTTCTGCGCCGCCTCGAAGGTCGCGAGCGTTGGCGGCGTGAGCGCGCGCTGCTGCATCGACTTCCACGAGCTGTAGAGGTGCACATGCGAGTCGATCAGCCCCGGCAGCAGCGTCGCCCCGGAGGCATCGATCACCGTTGCGTCCCGCGGCAGCGTTTCGAGGCAGCCGACGCTCGCGATCCGGCCGTCCTGGACCACGATGCTCGCACCCGGCACGGGGTCGGCGCCGGTGCCGTCGATCAGCGTGACGCCGGTGATCGCCGTCGTGCCGGGGGCGGGGGCAGTCACGCGTCGACGCCCTGGTCGCGCAGCACCTGCTTGGCGATGCGCCGCGCCGCGCGCGCGGCGGGCGCCCCGCAGTAGATGAAGACCTGCCGGAACACCTCGGAAATCTCGTCCGGCGTGACGCCGTTGCCGAGGCCCGCGCGGATGTGCGTCGCCAGCTCGGTCGACTTCCCGAGGGCGGCGAGCATCCCGAGATTCAGCAGGCTGCGGTCGCGCCGGCTCAGCCCGTCGCGCGTCCAGACCTGGCCCCAGGCGGTCGCGGTCACGAACTCTTGGAACTCGCGATCGAAGTCCGTGACGCCCTCGAAGGCGCGGTCCACGTACTCGTCGCCCAGCACCTCGCGGCGCACCTTGAGCCCGGCCTCGAACCCCTCAATCGGCATGTCAGCCCCTCTCCGCGCTCTCGCCGTTCGTCGCCCGAATCATACGTCGCGCCGCCGCAGGAACGAGGAGCCGCTACGATGCCCCCGCGACGGAGGAGCGCGGCATGGCGACGGTCCCGACCCTGCGCGGCGAGCTGGAGACGAGCGCGCTCGGATTCACGCTGATGCACGAGCACCTCTTCCTCCAGACCCCCGCCCTCTACGACAACTACCCGCAGCTCTTCGACCGCGAAGCCGAGGTCGCCGCCGCGGCTGCCTTCTGCGAGGAGGCGCGCGCCGCCGGCGTCGACACGATCATCGACGTGACGACCGTGGACCTCGGACGCGACATCCGGCTCATGGCCGAGGTCGCGGCGCTCACCGAGGTGCATGTCGTCGCCGCGACCGGGGTGCATCTCCGGGTGCCGAACTACTTCCGCCGCAAGACGCCGGACCGCGTCGTCGAGCTCTACCTGCACGACATCAACGTGGGCATCGCCGGCACCTCTATCCGCGCGGGCGCGCTCAAGATCGCCACCGAGGAGTACGAACCCGACGAGTTGCAGCTGCGCGCCATCGCCCTCGCGCACCGTGCGAGCGGCGTCCCGATCATGACGCACAGCAATCCGTTCGCCGGCTCCGGGAACGACCAGCAGCGCGTCTTCACCGCGGAGGGCGTCGACCTCACCCGCGTCGTGATCGGCCACTCGGGCGACTCGACGGACCTCGACTACCTGAGCGGGCTGATGGAGCGCGGCAGCACGATCGGGATGGACCGCTTCGGATCCGGCCTCAACGCGAGCACCGAGGAGCGGACCGCGACCATCGCCGCGCTCTGCGAGCGGGGCTACGCCGACCGCATGGTGCTGAGCCACGACACCTCGCCGCACATGCAGGGCGTGCCTCGCGAGATCCTCGACCAGGCGCTGCCGGAGGCGAACTTCTTGACGATCCCCAACATCGTCGTCCCCGGCCTGCGCCGCCTCGGCGTCCCCGAGAACCAGATCGAAGCGATGACCACCGCCAACCCCCGCCGCATCTTCGAGGCCCAGGGCGCCTACTAAGCCCTCCGGCCCCCTCTCCCCGGGGGAGAGGGCGGGGGGTGAGGGTCCGG
>VXMT01000019.1 GCA_009840965.1 Chloroflexota bacterium | reverse complement strand
ACGCCGGGGCGCGCCATCGGGAGCAGGCGCGCCTCGATCAGCAGCGGATCGGGCGAGGGCGTCACGGGAGCATGCGGCTAGCGGACGCGCGGAAGCCGGGAGCGGGGCTCCCGGCTTGCGTGGTGGATGCGGGACCGGACGCTGCTAGTCGGCGGAGGGCAGCACCTTCGGCTGCAGTTCCTCCATGCCGCGCCCGTCGACGTTGAGGTTGCATTCGCCGGGCTTGATGCAGAGCACCTCGATCTCGGAGTTCTCGTCCTTGTAGCGCTTACCAAGTGCGACAGCCATCGGACGCTCCTAGATCTGCTCGAGCTCGTTGTCGCCGCAGCGAAGGGTGCCCTCGCCGCCGCGCGTGACGATGAACTCCGCGCCGCACGCAACGCAGCGGTAGCGCTTCCCCGTCTCGACTTCTGCCATCTCTTCCCCCTTCGGCGGGTCGGCCCGCCAGTCCGTCTCGTTCGCCCTGCCGCCGTCGCGCTCCTCGCGCGGGGCCGGGCCGCTCCTACTGGGTGAGTGTCTGCAGGTAGAGGATGATCGACTCGAGGTCGATGTCGCTCAGGACGTCCTCGCCGAAGACCGGCATGGCCGCGACTTCCGCGAACCCGAGCACGATCTTCGCCTGCGGCATCCGGATCGACTCGCGGATGTACGTGTCGTCGACGATGACGCTGTCGCCGCCCTCGAGTTGCTCCGTGCGGCCGTACACGCCCAGCCAGGTCGGGCCGACCAGCTCGGTGCCGTCGAGCGTGTGGCAGGCGAGGCAGCCGAGCGCCTCGACGAGCACAGTACCCCGGTCCACCGACGGACCGGTCGGCGTCTCCGCAGGGGCCGCCGCTCCATCGCCGTCGGCGGAGGGAGCGCCGGGCGCCGCGCTCACCGTGCGTGGGTCCGCGCGGGTCCGCGCGTCGAGCTTGGTCGTGTTGGCGAACTGGCCGCAGTTGTCCGTGGTGATCGTGATCGTCGCCGCGTCGCGGGTGAGCGTCTGGCGCTCGCTCTCCGCGTAGATCTCCGCGGCGGTCGGGTGGCGGCCGTACTCGTCGACGATGGCCACGAGCTGCTCGGGGGTCAGGATCGCCTTGTAGGCGGCGATCTCGTCCTCGCTCGCCGCGCGCCCGTAGTACTCGCCGAGCAGCGCGGCGAGGGCAAAGCGCTCCTCGAGCACCGCGCCGAACTGCTCCTCATCGGCGTGCTCGCCCTCCTCAAGGACGAGGTCCCAGAAGTCGTGCTTGCCCGTGGGGTCGCCCACGATCAGCGTGACGAGCTGTTCCACCTGGGTGGGCGAGAGTGAGCCGCCAAAGCGGATGTCCCACTTCGGCATGTAGGTGTTGACGCGACCGCAGGCGATCGTCTCGTTCAGGTAGGTGCGGATCGCCTCGGCCTCGCTCTCGGAGGTACCAGCCGCGTTGTAGACGTTGTCCTCGCCGAGGATCAGGAAGTGCGGCGCGTTGAGCGCGACGCCGATGGTGCCGACGCCGTTGGCGTCCTTGCCGGAGCCGTCGAGGCCGTGGCAGTTGCGGCAGTTCTGCACGAAGAGGCGCGCGCCGCGATGGGCGTTGCGCTCGTTGATCTCGGCGGACTCGACCTCCTGGCGGTTGGCCTCGTTGAACAGGTAGCCGACGGTGACGACGAACGTCACGAACAACAGCCCGATCATCACGTTGACCTGTTTGCTGGTGTTCATCTCGCCTCAGTTCCCCGAGAGAGTCCGCCGGCCTGCCGCATCAGCCGGTCTGGCCCGCGCGCTGTGGGTTGTCGGGACCGCCGTCGAGGCGGTCGCCGGTCTGCACGGTGATGTTGCCGGCGGCGTCGACATCCACCTTCATCGTGGTCATCGAGCGCGCGGCCGGGCCGAATACGCGAATCCCGGCCTTCGTGTAGGTGGAGCCGTGGCAGGGGCAGCGGTACCAGCCCTGGTCGTTGCTGTAGGTGAAGCCCGAGCGCCAGGGCACGGTGCAGCCGAGGTGCGGGCAGCGGTGCCACAGCGCCAGCAGCCCCTCGCCGCCTCCACTGCCGCCGGGGCGCGTCTCGCTGGGATCGAGGTTCACGAGCCAGAACTGCCCCGTGATGAAGTGCACCGGGTCGCCGCCCGGCGGGAACTCGGCGATGTTGCCCGCCGGCACCGGGCCGCCGAAGCCCTTGATGCCGCGCGGGTACATGAAGTCCAGCAGCGAGCCGACGAGGCCGAGCAGCGCCAGCCCCAGCCCGCCCCAGAAGGAGGCGCGGATGAAGTTACGCCGCGAGGTGATCGGGCCGGTGGGGCGGCGCGCCTGCGCGCCGGGGACCGGTGCGTCCTCGGGCGCGCGGGTGCGGCGCGCGGCGATCGCCTCGCGCCAGGCGTCCGTCACCTGTCCGGGATCGGGGGCGTCCTGCACCGCAGCCCCTCCACGTTCCTCGTTCGTCACAGCTCGCTCCTTGCGCGCCCGGCTAGGACTCGGCCGGCCGGACCTCCCACGGCCAGAGCAGCTCGAGGCCCTCGCCGCGGAAGTACGTGCCCACGATCGTGAGCACCAGGTAGGCGCCCAGCCAACCGGAGAAGAGCAGGATCATGTAGTCGCGCCGCGTCTGCGCAAGACCGATGCGCCAGGCGACGAGGCAGAGCAGGATCGGCAGGCCCACCATCAGGTTGACCGGGATCGCTTGCTCGACGATCCAGGCCGGGAAGTTCCACTGGATCGACCCGCGCGGCAGGCCCAGCAGGTCCGTGCGCACGAACGTCTCGCCAAGCGGGATCGTCTCCAGCTCGCTCGGCCAGGCGACCTGCGTCTGCAGCGCGCGCACGCTGGTCAGCCAGTTCAGGCTCTCCGGCCACTCGCGCAGCCGCTCGTCGACGATCAGCGGCGGGAAATTGTCGAAGCTGTCGGCATCGAACGTGAGACGCTCGTAGACGACGATGTGCTTGCCGGAGTTGTAGATGATCAGCGCCCAGGTGCCGACGGTGCCGACGATGAAGCCGACGATCACGTTCGGCCAGGCGCGCGGGGTGCTGAGCCACTGACCCTGACCGTCGTTCGAGGTGTCCCAGAAGGGCACGGCGGCGAGGATGATCAGGAAGACGGTGGGTACGACCACGCCGGCAAGCGCCGGGTGCATGTGCAGCAGCAGCTCCTGCAGGTTGAGGAAGTACCACGGAGCCTTCGAGGGGTTGGGCGTGTTGGCCGGGTTCGCGCGATCCTGCAGCGGCGCGTTGATCAGGATCGCCAGCGCCACGAACGTGAGCGTGAAGACCAGCGCCGAGATGAACTCGACGAAGACGAGGTCCGGCCAGACGAGCAGCTCTTCCTCGCGCTGGCGGCGCGGGCGCCCGCTGGGTACGGCGCCGCGCGACCTCGAGGGACCGCGAGCGGGAGCGTCGGCGACCATCGGCGTTCCTTCGCCTCTCCGCGCGTCTGCGCCCGGCGCCTACAGCGGCCGGGCGAGCCCGCCGTCACGGCGGATTCGCCAGAAGTGCACGGCCATGAAGATCGCCGCAATCAGCGGCAGTCCTACCACGTGGAGGGTGTAGAAGCGGATCAGCGCGTTCTGGCCGACCTCGAAGCCGCCGATCATGACGAACTGGTTGACCTCGCCGAGGACCGGGTCGGAGCCGATCATGTTCGTGCCGACGGTGATCGCCCAGAAGGCCAACTCGTCCCACGGCAGCAGGTAGCCGGTGAAGGAGAGCAGCAGCGTGAGCACGAGCAGCACGACGCCGACGATCCAGTTGAACTCGCGAGGCGGCTTGTACGCGCCGGTGTAGAAGACGCGCATCATGTGCATCAGCACGGTGATCACCATGCCGTGCGCCATCCAGCGGTGCGTGTTGCGCATCAGCATCCCGAAGCGCACGTCCGTCTGCAGCGCCTGCATGTCCGCGTAGGCCCGCTCCACCGAGGGCACGTAATAGAACATCAGCAGCACGCCGGTAATCGTCAGCCCGAGGAAGAGGAAGAAGGAGAGTCCGCCGAGGCAGTAGGTGTGCGTGATCTTGACGTGCGTGCGGTGGATGCGCGTCGGGTGCAGGTGCAGGAAGACGTTCGTCGCGACGGCGAGCATCTGGTTGCGCGGGGTGTTGGGGTACCCGGTGCGGATGAGCGAACGCCAGACACGATTGTTGACGGTGAAGTCGTACAGCCGATCAGCAAGGGGTCGGCCCTGCGGGCGCTCCGTCGTCGCCATCCGCTCCCCCCGATCAGCTCACACGCGAGCCGATGGTTGACGCACGCTCCCCGGCCGCAGCCGGACCGCGCCGCGCCCTCGCCTCTAGGCTTCCCACCACTTGCCGAGCAGCACGAGCGTGGCGAATGCCCCCATCATCAAGATGAAGATGATGGTGAGTTCGAGCGCCTCTCCGACTTCGCCGAAGATCATGTGGGAGCCCTTCTCACGCTGCCCGAGGCAAGCAGCCGCCGCAGCGGGGTCACGCCCCCGCTCCCAGGCGCCGCGATCCTAGCGACGCCCCTTTCCTACGGTCAAGGATTCGAGCCCCCGAAGCGGCCCGGTACACGCCGGATCGCGCTCGCGCAGGCCCCGCTCGCGCCCCCTATCCGGCGTCGCCGCCGCCCTGGGGCACGCGCGGCACCCCGCCGATGCGCAGCCGCCACAGCCCCTTGAGGTCCTCGAACGCCGTGTGCAGGATCTTCACCCGGCTGTCGCGATCCTCGATCCAGCGCACGGGCACCTCGCGCAGGCGGTAGCCGTTCTCCTGCGCCAGCAGCAGCAGCTCCGAGTCGAAGAACCAGCCGGTGTCGCGCACCAGCGGGAGCAGGGCGCGCCCCGGCCCGCGGCCGATCGCCTTGAAGCCGCACTGCGCATCGGTGACGTTGAGCCGCCCCAGCCGCCGCAGGAGCTGCACGTAGGTCCGCGAGGTGACCTCGCGGCGGAAGGAGCGCTCCGTCTCCGAGTCGCGATGCAGCCGCGTCCCGTAGCTGATGTCCACATGACCCGCCGCGATCGGGTCCACGAGCGCCGGGATGTGCTTGAGGTCCGTCGAGAGATCGACGTCCATGTAGGCGAGCACGTCGGCCGAGGAGGTCAGCCAGCTCACGCGCAGCGCGATGCCGCGGCCCTTGACCGGGATGTGCAGCGCGACGAAGCGGCCGCCGTCCCCGTCGCCGTGCTCCGCCTCCAGCTCGCGCGCGATCTGGAAGGTGCGGTCCGTCGAGGCGTTGTCGGCCACGACGATCCGCCACTCGTGCTCCGGGTGCTCCTCGGTCCACTCGAGCACGCGCGCGACGCTCCGCGCGAGGATCAGCTCCTCGTTGTAGACCGGCAGCACGAGGTCGACGTTCGCCATCGTGCGTCAATCGTAGCGGGTTATGACGCGTTCGGGGCAACCAGAGTCCTCGCTGGCCGCGCTGACGCGCGGCGCCCCCTCACCCCCGCCCTCGCCCGCGAGGGGAGAGGGGGTCGGAACGGCCTAGTGGCGGAAGTGGCGCGCCCCCGTGGTGACGAGGGCCATGCCCAGCGCGTTCGCCGCGGCGACCGAGTCCTCGTCGCGGATCGAGCCGCCGGGGTGCGCCGCCGCCGTCACGCCCGCCTCGCCCGCAACCTCGAGCGAGTCGGGGAACGGGAAGAACGCGTCCGAGGCGAGCGCCGCGCCCGCGGCGTGCTCGCCCGCGCCGTTCACGGCAAGCCGTGCGCTCTCGACGCGGTTCGGCTGACCGGCGCCCATCCCGACCAGCACGCCGTCCCTGACGAGCGTGATCGCGTTGGACTTGACGTGCTTGCCAACGAGCCAGGCGAGCCGCAGGTCGGCCAGCTCGGCCTCGCTCGGCGCGCGCTCGCTCACCACCTCGAAGTCCAGCTCCTCGGAGAGGTCGGATTGCTGGACCAGCATCCCGCCGCGCAGCGAGCGGAACTCGAGGCGGGGGCGGCGCGGGTCGCCCTCGGGGACGGTCAGGATGCGCAGGTCGCGCGACTTCTTCTTGAGGTGGTCGAGGCCGTCCGGCTCGGCGCCGGGTGCGATCACGATCTCGAAGAACATGCGCCCGCCGGTGATCGGGCTCAGCACCTCGCGCAGCGCGCTCGCGTACGCGAAGTCGATCGGGCGGTTGCTGGCGACGATGCCACCGTACGCGGAGATCGCGTCGCCGAGACCGAGCGCGCGCTCGTAGAGGGCCGCGATCGGCTCGTCGCCGGCGGCGAAGCAGCACGGGTTGGTGTGCTTGATGATCGCCACCGCCGGCTGCGGGCACTCCGCCACCAGGTTGTAGGCCGCATCGGCGTCGAGCAGGTTGACGTAGGAGAGCCCCTTGCCGTGGTGCTGCTCGAAGCCGCCGATGCCCTCGACGGGCGTGCGCACGGAGTCGAGCGTGTAGAAGGCGCCGCGCTGGTGCGGGTTCTCGCCGTAGCGCAGCTCGTCGACGCGCGTGAGGCCCGCCGTCAACTGCTCCGGCAGCAGGTCGTCCTCGCCGCGCAGGTACTCGGCGATCGCGGCGTCGTAGTGCGAGACGTGCGCGAACGCCTTCGCCGCCAGCGCGCGCCGCGCCCCGGCGTCGAGCCCGCCCGCGCGCAACGCCTCGAGGATCATCACGTAGTCCGAGGGGTCGACGACCGGGATCACCCAGGGGTGATTCTTCGCGGCCGCGCGGATCATCGTCGGGCCGCCGATGTCGATCTCCTCGAGCGCCTCGGCGAGGCTCACGTCCGTGCCGCTGACCGTCTCGATGAACGGATAGAGGTTCACCGCCACGAGATCGATCGGCTCGATGCCGTGCTTCGCCAGCTCGGCCGCATCGTCCTCGCGGTCGCGCCGCGCGAGCAGGCCGCCGTGCACCTTCGGGTGCAGCGTCTTCACCCGCCCCTCGAGCATCTCGGGACTGCCGGTCATCGTGGCGATGCTCTCGACAGGCACGCCCGCCTCGGCGATCGCGGCCTGCGTGCGGCCGGTCGAGAACAGCTCCCAGCCGAGGCCGTGCAGGCCCTGGGCCAGTTCGGTGATTCCCGTCTTGTCGTAGGCGCTCAGGATCGCGCGCATCGTGCCTCCCCCTCGTTACTCCGGCAGTCCGGCGACGGCCGGCGCGCCCTCGGCGCGGCGCTCGACGACGCCGCAGCGCCAGCTGCCCGGCGCCGCCTCCAGCACGGCCGCCGCGTCCGGGGGCGACGCGACCAGCACCATGCCGATTCCCATGTTGAACGTGCGGAACATCTCGCCGTCCTCGATGCCCCCCGCGCGCTGGATGTGCGCGAAGAGCGGCGCCGGCTCCCAGCTCGCCATGTCGATCTGCGCGCGCAGGCCCCCGGGTAGGATTCGCGGCACGTTGCCCGGCAGCCCGCCGCCGGTGATATGCGCCATCCCGCGCAGGCGCGGCAGCAGCGGCCGCACCACCTCGAGGAACGAGCCGTGCACCGCAAGCAGCGCCTCGCCGAGCGTGCCGCCGAGCTCCTCGACGTGCTCGTCCAGCAGCTCGCGGTCGCGCTCAGCGCCAAGGCCCTTGCCCACGCCGAAGATCTCGCGCACGAGCGAGTAGCCGTTCGTCTGCAGGCCCGTCGACGGCAGCGCGATCAGCACGTCGCCCTCCTCGATCGCGGAGCCGTCGAGGATCGCGTCGCGCTCGGCGACGCCGACGATGAAGCCGGCGAGGTCGTAGTCGCCGGGCTGGTAGAGGTCCGGCATGTCGGCGGTCTCGCCGCCGAGCAGCGCGACGCCGTTCGCCTCGCAGGCCGCGCCGATGCCGGCGACGAGCTCGAGCCGCTGCTCCTGCGGCAGCCCGGCGGTCGCGAGGTAGTCGAGGAAGAACAGCGGCTCGGCGCCGGCGGTGAGGATGTCGTTGACGCAGTGGTTGACGAGGTCCTGTCCGACGCCCTCGTAGCGCCCGAGCGCCGAGGCGATGAGCAGCTTCGTGCCGACGCCATCCGCGCTGGCCACGAGCACGGGGTCGCGATACCCCCCGCCGAGGCGGAACAGGCCGGCGAAGGCGCCGACGCCGCCGAGCACCTCGGGGCGGCTCGCGCGCCCGGCGATCATGCGCAGACCGGAAATGCTGGCCTCGGCGGCCTGCACGTCGACGCCCGCGTCGGCGTAGCGCAGGGGGGTGGGCGAAGGCTCGGTCGAGGCGCTCATCGCGCGGGCTCCGGGGGAGGCGTCGGGCCTGGCCGGATCATACCCCGCCCTTCGTGCTCAGTGGACGGCGCGCAGCGGCACCGCGTGCCGATCGATCGACCCGCCGCTCTCGAGGGCGAACTTGTCGAGTTGCAGCGGCACGGCGCTCGGGTACTCGCCGCTGAAGCAGGCCGCGCAGAGCGCGCCGCGCTGCTGGCCGGTCGCGCCGACCGTGCCCTCGAGCGAGAGGTAGCCGAGCGAGTCGGCATCGATGTGCTCGCGGATCTCCTCGACCTCGAGCTGCGAGGCGATCAGTTCGCCGCGCGTCGCCATGTCCACGCCGTAGAAGCAGGGGTGCGTGATCGGCGGCGAAGTGATGCGCATGTGCACCTCGCTGGCCCCGGCCTTGCGCAGCATCGCCACGACGCGCGGCGTGGTCGTGCCTCGGACGATCGTGTCGTCGACGACCACGACGCGGCGGCCGCCGAGCAGCTCCGGCAGCGGGTTGAACTTCAGCTCCACGCCGCGATCGCGCAGTCGCTGATCGGGCTGGATGAAGGTGCGGCCGACGTAGCGGTTCTTGACGAGGCCCTCGACGTAGGGGATGCCGGACTCCTGCGCGTAGCCGACGGCCGCGGCGGTTGCCGAGTCCGGGATGCCGATCACCACGTCGGCGGTCGCGGGGTGCTCGCGCGCAAGCTGCGCGCCCATCCGCATGCGCACCGGGTAGAGCCGCTCGCCCTGCAGCATCGAGTCCGGGCGGGCGAAGTAGATGTGCTCCAGCAGGCAGAGCGAGGGGCCGTCCGCGTGCTCGCCTTCGTAGGTCCAGGACTGCACGCCGGCCTCGTCGATGCGCACGACCTCGCCGGGCTCGATCTCGCGCACGAACTCCGCGCCCAGCGTGTCGAGCGCGCAGGTCTCCGAGGCGAGCACCCAGCCGCCGCCGAGGCGACCGAGGCAGAGCGGGCGGATGCCGAGCGGGTCGCGCACGCCGAACAGCGCGTCCGGCGTCAGCAGGGTGAGCGAGTAGGCCCCTGATGCGCGGCGCATCACGTAGCCGAAGCGCTGCTCCCAGGTGCCGCCCGAGGCGGTCGCGAGGAGCTGTGCGAGCACCTCGGAGTCCGTTCCCGTCTCGAACTCCACGCCGCGCTCGATCAGGTCGCTGCGCAGCAGGTCGGCGTTGACGACGTTGCCGTTGTGGGCGAGCGCGAGCTCGCCCTGCGGGCCGGAGACGATCAGCGGCTGCATGTTGGCGTGCGTGCTCGACCCGGTGGTCGAGTAGCGCGTGTGGCCGATCGCGTGCGTGCCCTGGAGGTTCTCCAGCACATCCTCGTGGAAGATCTGGGTGACGAGGCCCATCTCGGCGAAGCGCTCGACCTCGGGGTCGCCGTTCGCCGTGGCGATGCCCGCCGATTCCTGCCCGCGATGCTGCAGGGAGTGCAGGCCGAAGAAGGTGAGTCGGGCTACATCCTCGCCCGGGGCGAAGATGCCCATCACGCCGCACGATTCGCGGAGGCTCGGGATCAAGCGCGCCCCTCTCTCCGCCGACGAGTGGGGAGATGGTCAGTGTAGCGCACCACCACCCGCTGCGTCCGCCTGCATCCGCAGATGGTCGACCTTCGTGCAGCGGTCCATCACCACCTGCAGTCCGGCCTCCCGCGCGCGCGCTGCCGCACCCTCGTGCACGATACCGATCTGCAGCCAGACCGCCCCGGCCTTCGCGTCGATGGCGTCCTCGACGACCTCCGGTACCTCCCAGGGCAGGCGGAAGACGTCGACGATGTCGACGCGCTCGGGCAGCTCGCACACGCTGTCGTAGCAGCGTCGCTCGTGCGCCTCGTCGAGCAGCGGGTTCACGAGGTAGACGCGGTATCCCGCCTCGATCAGGTAGCCGGCGATGTCGTGCCACGGCCGCGTCGTGCGATTCGAGCGCGCGACGACCGCGATCGTGCGCGCCTCGCGCAACAGTCGCTGTTCGAGCGGCTCCTCAGTCATCGCTCAGCTCCGGCGGGCCCGAGCCGGCCCGCACCATGCGCCGGCGACGGCGCGGTCGCGAGGCTGCGGTCGCGCCGGCCTCCTCCGGCTCCTCGTCCGGCAGCGCGGCGAGGCGCGCCTGCGAGTCGCTGCGCTCCGCGACCGCCTCGGCGAGGCGGTTGGCGCGCGCCAGGCCCTCGGCGGCGAGCGGGCGCGCGGCGACGACCGTGCCGATCGTGAGCCGCTTGCCGTTGTCCTTCACCAGCTCGACCTCCCAGCTCACGAGGTCCTGCCGCTCGCCGCTCGCCAGCTCGGCCTCGTAGTCGCCCTCGACGGCGATGTGGTCGATGCGCCAGAAGGGCACGAGCTCGTCGGTGCCGAGACCGAGGCCGAGCAGGCCCTGCTGCCAGCGCACGGACTGCTTCTCGCGCTCCAGCAGCACGGAGCGGCCGATCACGTTGTAGACCAGCCCGAGCGTGGCGATCGGCCCCATCAGCAGCGCGACGACGAGCAGCACCATGAGCAGGGCGAACGGGAGCGCATCGAGGAAGGCGACGATCAGCGCGACCGAGCCCGCGGCGAGGGCGAGCTGGATCAGCGGCGCGACGAGCTGGGCGCGGGAGCGCCGGATCGCGACGCTCTCGTCGCCGATCACGGCGACGGCGCGTTGCAGCGGGATTCGCTCTGCCATCGCCAGCCCCGTCCGTCGCGCCCTCGGATCTTCGAGTCTAGAGAGGGTGCCCCGCGGCCACCAGCGAGCACCCCCGGCCGGCAACACCTATCATTGAGCGCCGCCGCACCGAGGCGCGCAGGGAGGCGCGATGCACCCCGAGTTGCTGGAGATCCTCGCCTGCCCCGTGTGCAAGGCCGAGCTCGCCCTGACCGTCGAGCAGACCGGGGCGGACGCGCAGGGCCGCGAGGAGATCGTGCGCGGCGAGCTGTACTGCGCCGCCTGCGACTACCGCTACCGCATCGAGGAAGGCATTCCCAACCTGCTCCCGCCGAAGCTTGCCGCGACACTCGAGGGCGGCGCGGAATGAGCGAGGGCGATCGCTCGCGCAGGCTCGGGCTGCTGCTGATGGCGGGCGCGGTCCTGCAGCTGCTTGTATTCCTCGGCGCCGCCTCGAGGCGCTCGTACGCCGCACTGGCCCTGCCGGTTGGGGCCGGCGTCGCCGCGCTGTCCGTGCTCGCCTTCTGGGTCGGCTACACGATGGCCTACGCCAGGTGGGACGACGAGGACGATCCATCAGGCAGCGGCCCATGAGCGATCCGCCGGAGGGCTTCGAGCGCCGCATCGAGTTCGAACGAGTGACGAACTTCCGGGACCTCGGTGGGTACGAGACGCGCGAGGGCCGGCGTGTGCGCTGGCGGACCGTCTTCCGCTCCAGCACGCTCTCCCAGGCAACGCCCGAGGACGTCCAGCGCCTGCTCGACCTCGACCTCGCGCTCGTGCTGGATCTACGAACCAACGATGAGCTGGAACGCAGCGGTATCTCCGCGCTGCACGAGCACGGCGTCGAGCACCGCCACGTGCCCTACGGGGTCGTCTCGATGCGAGACCGCGCCGGGCCCGGTCTCGACTATCTGCGCGGCATCGACCAAGCCGTGCTGGCGATTGGCACGATCTTCGCTGCAATCGCCGGGGCCGACGGAGACCGGGCTGTCGCCTTCAACTGCGAGGGCGGTAAGGACCGCACGGGCGTGACCTCGGCTCTGCTGCTGCGCACGCTCGGCGTGCCGGACGAGACGATCGTCGAGGACTACGCGCTCACCCGCGAGTACCTGACGCTGTGGCGCGATCTCAGCGACGAGCAGGTCGTAAGGCGCGGCGAGCAATGGGGCACCGAACTGACTCGCGAGATGCTCGACGCCGCGCCGGCGACGATGCAGTCGCTGCTGCGCGGCATCGACGACCGCTTCGGTTCGACGCAGGCGCTGCTCGCCCTCGGAGGCGTCGACGAGGCACTGATCGCGCGCTTGCGCGAGCGGTTGCTGGAGGGCTAGCCGGACTCCCAGCCTGCGGGAGCCAGCGGTTCGACGCCCTCGAGGCCGACCTCGTCACGAAGGTCGGCGACGGTGCGTCCGAGCAGCGGGTGCACGACGTCGGGCGCGATCTCCGCGAGCGGGACAAGCACGAAGCCGCGCTGGTGCATGCGCGGGTGCGGGATCCGCAGCTCCTCGCTCTCGATGCGCAGCTCGCCGGCCAGGAGCAGGTCGAGGTCGAGCGGGCGCGGGCTGTTGCGCGGCGCGTCCAGGTCGCGGCCCGCGGCGACCTCGATGCGCTTGCAGAGGCGTAGCAGCTCGAGGGGTTCGAGCGCACTGCGGATGCAGGCCGCCGCGTTGGCGTAGGGCGGCGCGGGCTCGGCGCAGGCCGGTCCGCCCCACGGCTCCGTCTCCCAGAGCGAGGAGACGGCCTCGACGGCCACGCCCGCCTCGGCGAGTCGCGCGAGGCCGGCGCGCAGCGCGGCGACGCGGTCGCCGAGGTTGCCCCCGATGCCGAGGTAGACCCGCCGCTCGGTGTCCGCCCGCACGCTGTCCGCGCTCACGCCGGCTCCTCTCGGCGGCGTCCTTGCAGGATGGCGTCGCTCACCCTCGCGACGTCGGCCATCTCGCGCACGTCGTGGACGCGCACGATGTCGGCCCCCGCGGCGATGGCGAGCGCGACCGTCGCGGCGCTCCCGGCCACGCGCGCGGCGGGCGGCTCCTGCTCGCGCTCGAGCGCCCAGCCGATCGCGGACTTGCGCGAGCTGCCCAGCAGCAACGGTCGGCCGAGGTCGCGCAACTCGCCCAACCGGCGCACGAGCTCGAGGCTCTGCTGCGGCCCGATGCCGAACCCGAAGCCGGGGTCGAGGATCAGCAGCTCGCGCCGCACGCCCGCCGCCTCGGCGATCGCGAGCGACTCTTCGAGGCCCGCACGCACGTCGGCGATCACGTCGTCGGAGGGGCGGCGGCCGCGCTGGTTGTGCATCAGCACGGCGGGCAGTCCCCGCGCCGCGAGCAGCGGCGCAAGCGCCGGGTCGGCGCGCAGGCCGTGCACGTCGTTGAGCGCATCGGCGCCCGCGTCGAAGGCGCGCTCGGCGACGTACGTCTTTGAGGTGTCGACGCTGATCGGCGCGGAGACGGCGTCGCGCAGCGCGCGCAACACCGGCGCGAGGCGGGCCCACTCGCCCGCCGCGTCGAGAGGCTCGTGGTCCGGCCGCGTGGATTCCGCGCCGACGTCGATCAGGTCCGCGCCGTCCTCGACGATGCGCGCGGCCTGATCGGCGGCGGCGGCCGGGTCGAGCACGCCGTCGCCGGAAAACGAGTCGGGCGTGGCGTTGACGATGCCCATCACGTAGCTGCGCCGCCCCCACTCGAAGCAGCGCCCGCCGATCACGATCGGCGCGGGCGGCTGCGCGGGTGCGGGAGTGGGCTCGAACGTCATCGAGGACGCTCCGTCACGGTCAGACGATCTCGGCGGGGATCTCCTCGATCACGCCGCCCTTGTGGATGTAGTAGGTGTGCAGCGGAGGAGGCTCCTCGGCGAGCGAGACGAGCAGGTAGAAAGTCCCCGGATAGGTCGGCGCGCTCTCCGTCTCGCCGGGTGGGAAGAACGCCATCCGCACGTCGGTCTGCGAGGGATAGGCGGGCGAGGCGACGTGCGAGTGGTAGATCGCGAACAGCGTCTCGCCTCGTTCGTCGCGCTGCTGCTCCAGCCGCATCTGCTCCATGCCGTGCATCTCGAAGCGGTAGGGGCTGGCCGCCACGTTGGTCACCCGATGCACGGAGACCGGCTCGCCGTCCTTCGCGTGCACCAGGCCGCAGGCCTCGTTCGGCAGATCCTCGCGCGCGTGCGCGACGATCTCATCGGCGATGGCGCGAGGGATGCGCGGCATCGCTACCAGGCCTCCGCTTCGCCGTCGTCGATGCAGGCGTTCCCGCCGAGCCGCATCAGCGCGAAGTTCGCGCTCGACGGCGGCGCGGCGAGGTGATCCAGCCAGTGCGCGCGCTCCGACTCCGGCAGGCGCTCGGCGAAGTCCGAGGCGAAGACCTCGATCTCCTCCTCGCCGGGCGCGATCCCGGCGTCGAGCGACCAGCCGCGCACGACGGCGATGCGGCCGACCGTGCGCGTGCGCAACAGGCGCACGTCCGCGCGTTCGCGGTAACGGTCGAGCACCGAGGCGCGGAAGCGCAGCGTCAACAGGCCGTACTCGCCGCGCGCGATCGCGCGCTCCACGAGCGCGCGCTGCGTGCCCCGCTCCGCACCGACCTCGGGCATCCTCGCGGCCGCTCCCGGCTAGGTCTCGATCGGCACGCCGATGAGCGAGCCGTACTCGGTCCACGAGCCGTCGTAGTTCTTCACGTCCTCGTGGCCGAGCAGGTACTTGAGCACGAACCAGGTGTGTGAGGAGCGCTCGCCGATGCGGCAGTAGGCGATCGCGGGATCGCCCTCGCTGACGCCGGCGCCGCCGTAGATCTCGCGCAGCTCGTCGGCGCTGCGGAAGGTGCCGTCCTCGTTGACGGCGCGCGCCCACGGCACGTTGATCGCGCCCGGGATGTGCCCGCCGCGCTGCGCCGTCTCCGGCAGGCCGGGCGGCGAGATGATCTCGCCGGTGAACTCGGCCGGGCTGCGCACGTCCACCAGCTGCGGAGCCTGCGCCTCGACGGCCGCGATCACCTCGTCGCGCTGCGCGCGCAGACTCGCGTCCTGCTCCGAGGCCGTGTAGCCGGCGCGGCCCACCGAGGGTGCGTCGGTCGTCAGCGGGCGACCGTCGGCGATCCACTTCACGCGCCCGCCGTCCATCAGCGAGACCTGATCGTGGCCGTAGAGCTCTAGCAGCCACAGCGCGTAGGCGGCGAACCAGTTGTTGTTGTCGCCGTAGAGCACCACGTGCGTGTCGTTGCCGATCCCGGACGCCGCGAGCAGTTCCTCGAGGTCGTCCTTCGAGATCACGTCGCGCTGGACCTGGTCCTGCAGTTGCGTCGCCCAGTTCCAGCCGACGGCGCCCCCAATGTGGCCCTCGTCGTAGGCGCCGGTGTCGACGTCCACCTCGACGAGCCTCACGTTCGAGTCGCCGCCGTGCTCGGCGACCCAGTCCGCCGTCACAAGCTTGTCGGCCATCTTGCTTCCCCCTTCCCGGCGGGTCGGCCCGCCGGTCTCGTCGTCGCTCCGATTACCACCAGAGCGTCGTGTTTACGTCTTCCTCGATCTCGTCGTAGTCCTGCGTCCAGAGGCCCGAGGAGAGGTACTTCCAGCCGCTGTCCGCGAGCAGGCAGACGATCGTGCCGCTGCGCATCCGCTCCGCCGCGCGTTGCGCGGCGCGCACCGCGGCGCCGCTGGAGACGCCGGCGAAGATGCCCGTGCGCTCCGTCAGCTCCCGCGTCAGCCGGAACGAGGTCGCCGAGTCGACGACGATGCGGCCATCGAGCACGGACTCGTCGAGGACGGGCGGGATGTAGCCCTCCTCGAGGCTGCGCAGGCCCTGCACGAGGTCGCCCGGGTGCGGCGCCGCGGCGACGATGCGCACGGCCGGGTTGTGCTCCTTGAGCCGCCGCCCCACGCCGGTCAGCGTCCCGCCCGTGCCGAGGCCGGCGACGAAGACGTCCGTGTCGGGCAGGTCCTCGATGATCTCGGGGGCGGTGCTCTCGTAGTGGGCGCGCGGGTTGTCTTCGTTCTCGTACTGGAAGGGCATGAACCACTCGGGGTGCTCGGCGTGGATGCGCTCCGCCTCGCGTACCGAGCCGTTCGTGCCGAGGTCGCCCGGCGAGTAGAGGATCTCCGCGCCGAAGCTCTCGAGCAGCTCGACGCGCTCGCGCGTGACGGCGTCCGGCATCACCACCTTCACGGGGTAGCCACGCAGGCGGCCGATCATCGCCAGCGAGATGCCGGTGTTGCCGGAGGTCGGCTCGAGGATCGTCTGGCCGGGCTCCAGGCGGCCGTCGCGCTCGGCGCCGGCGACCATCCACCAGGCGATGCGGTCCTTGACCGACCCGGTCGGGTTCTCGCCCTCGAGCTTGGCGTAGATGGCGACCTCGGAGTTCGGCGACATGACGGAGATGTCGACGAGCGGCGTGCCGCCGATGCGGTCGAGCACGCTGCCGGCCGGTGTCCCGGTCTGCCTCGCCTCTGCCTCACCCACGGCGATCCTCCGTCGCTAGCCGCCGGCGAGCGCGGGCAGGATCGAGATCTCGTCGCCCTCGCTCAGCGCGGTCCGGGCGCCCTCCAGGAAGCGCACGTCCTCGTCGTTGAGGTAGACGTTGACGAAGCGGTGCAGCTCGCCGCCCTCGTCGACGAGCTGCTCCCGGAATCCCGGGTAGCGCCTGTCGATGTCCTCGATCAGTTCGGCGACGGTGCCGCCCTCGGCGGTCAGCTCGCGCTGGCCGCCGACGGTCTTTTGGATGACCGAGGTCACGTTGACCCGAACCTCCAAGGCCGGCTCCCTCCCCTGTCGCCGCAGCCGCGCCGTGCGCTCTAGTGCCCGCCGCCGTTGCCCATCGGGGCCTCGAGCGGTGGGGCGCCGCAGAACGCGTCGTAGTCGATGAGCTCCGTGACGGTCGGCTCGTCACCGCAGAGCGGGCAGGCCGGGTCGCGCCGCAGCTTCATCTCGCGGAACTCCATGGTCAAGGCGTCCACCAGCAGCAGCCGGCCTACGAGCGGCCGCCCGATGCCCAGCACCTGCTTGAACACCTCGGTCGCCTGGATGGAGCCGACGATGCCCGTGATCGCGCCGAGCACCCCCGCCTCGGCGCACGAGGGCACCAGGCCGGGCGGCGGCGGCGCGGGGTAGAGGCAGCGGTAGCAGCCCTCGCCCGGCTTGAAGACGGTGGCCTGCCCGTCGAAGAGCAGGATCGAGCCGTCGACGAGCGTCTTGCCCAGCAGGTAGGCGGCGTCGTTGACCAGGTAGCGCGTCGCGAAGTTGTCCGCGCCGTTCACCACGATCTCGTAGTCCGCGAGGATCTCCATCGCGTTCTCCGAGTGCAGCGGCGCGGGGTGCGTGACCACCCGCACGTGCGGGTTGTAGGCGTGCAGCGTGTCCACTGCAGAGTCGAGCTTCGTGCGCCCGACGTCCTCGGTCTGGTGCAGCAGCTGGCGCTGCAGGTTGGAGAGGTCCACCACGTCGAAATCGACGAGGCCGATCGTGCCGACGCCGGCGAGCGCGAGGTAGATCGCGACCGGAGAGCCGAGCCCTCCCGCGCCCACGATCAGCACCTTCGCATTGCGCAGTTGGCGCTGCCCGATCGAGCCAACCTGCGACATGATGATGTGTCGCGAGTAGCGCATCGCCTCATCCGGGGTGAGCGCCGCGCCCGCCGCGGCGCCGCCCGCGAGCGCGGGGATGACCGCGACCTGGGCGCCGTCGGCGACGGCGGTGGAGATGCCGTCGAGCTCGTGGATCTCCTGGTTGTTGACGTAGATGTTGATGTGCGCCGGCACCCGCCGCTCGCGGTCGTAGACCAGCATGTCGAAGCCCGGGTAGCGCGCGTTCACTGCCTCGAGGACGCCCGCGACGTCGCCGCCGTCCACCTCGACGTACTCGCGGTTCGCGGTGAACCTGCGGAATGGCTGGGGGATGTAGACGCTGACCGCCATCTCCGATCGCCGTCCTTCCTGCCGATGTTCCATCTGTCCCTGATCCGTTCCCTGTCTCCTGCTGCTCACGAGAGCGCCACGCTCAGGTAGCGCTCGCCTGTATCGCACAACATCGTGACCACGCGACAGCCCGACCCGAGCCGCTTGCCGACCTCGATCGCGGCCCAGACGTTGCCGCCGGCCGAGATGCCCACGAGCAGACCCTCCTCACGAGTGAGCCGCTCCGTCATCGCGTAGGCGTCCTCGTCGCGGACGCTGATCACCTCGTCGTAGACCTCGCGGTTGAGCACGCCGGGCACGAACGAGGCGCCGATGCCCTGGATGCCGTGCAGCCCCGCACGGCCGCCCTGCAGCACCGGCGATCGCGCCGGCTCGGCGGCGACGATGCGCACGCCCTCGACGGCCTCGCGCAACACCTCGCCGATGCCGGTGATCGAGCCGCCGGTGCCGACGCCCGCGACGAAGGCGTCCAGTCGCCCGCCGGTGGCCTCGATGATCTCGGGGCCCGTCGTCTCGCGGTGGATGCGCGGGTTTGCGAGGTTGTCGAACTGCTGCGGCATGAAATAGCCGTGCTCCTCGGACAACTGCTGCGCGGCGTAGACCGCGCCGGTCATGCCCTCGATCGCCGGGGTCAGCCGCAGCTCCGCGCCGAAGCGCTCGAGCAGGCGGCGGCGCTCGACGCTCATGTCCTCGGGCATCGTCAGGATCAGCCGATAGCCCTTGCGCGCGCAGACCATCGCGAGGCCGATCCCGGTGTTGCCGGAGGTCGGCTCGACGAGCGTGTCGCCGGGCACGATCAGGCCCTCGCGCTCGGCCTCCTCGACCATGCTGAGCGCGATCCGGTCCTTGACCGAGCCGGCCGGGTTGCGCGACTCGAGCTTGCCGAGGATCTCCGCGCAGCCCTCAGGCACGACTGCGTGCAGACGCACGAGCGGCGTGTCCCCGATCAGATCGAGCACGGAGTCGGCGATCGCCGGCTGGGCGCGGCGACCCTCGGTGGCGTGCGCGGCCGTCGTCATCAGATCGAGTAGTTCGCGGCCCGGGCATGCTGCTGCACGCGGGCGCGCTCCGCGAGGTCGGCGATGCTCACGGCCCTGAGGCGGCGACGCATGTCCTCGTAGATCTCCTCCCAGACGGGGCGCTGGGCGCAGAGACCACAGTCGTGCGTGCACTCCTCACCGTCC
This sequence comes from Chloroflexota bacterium, assembly GCA_009840965.1. Taxonomy (GTDB): domain Bacteria; phylum Chloroflexota; class Dehalococcoidia; order UBA2979; family UBA2979; genus VXMT01. The sequence continues at coordinate 22,858 of VXMT01000019.1, read as the reverse complement.
TCGATGCAGGAGATCGGGGCGACGGAGCCCTCAAGGGTCTCGATCACGTGCAGCAAGCAGATCTCCTCGGGGCGGCGGGTGAGCAGATGGCCGCCTCCGGGGCCGCGCACGCTGCGCACGAAGCCGCCACGGCGCAGCAGCGCCAGCAGGTGGTCGAGATAGGACTCCGGGATCTCCTGACGATCGGCAATGCCCGCGCGCTGGACCGGCCCCTCGCCGTCGTGGAGGGCGAGATCAATCAGCGCGCGAACGCCGTAGTCGCCTTTTCTGCTCAGCCACATGCACCCGACCGCCGCTAATGTCGAGTAAGTTGCTCAACATTCTAGCACAAGGCCCCCTCGCGCCAACCGTTCGGGGGTCGGTCAACCCACCTGGTAGCGCTCGAGGGCGTCCCGGTCGAAGGCAAGACCCAGGCCCGGCTTGTCCGGCACCACGATCTGCCCGTCCTCGATAGCCGGGGTCTCCTCGTAGAGCCGCAGCGTCCAGGGCATGTACTCCACCGTCAGCCCGTTGGGAATCGCGGCGATGGAGTGCACCTGCATCTCGGGTATCAAGTGGCTGACCACCGGCAGGTTGAAGGCCTCGGCCATGCCGGCGACCTTGCGGAACTGCGTGAACCCGCCCACCCGCAGCAGGTCGACCATCACGATGTCGATCGAGCGCTGCTCCAGCATGTGCCGGAACGGGCGGATGCCGTAGACGTACTCCCCGGCGGCGATCGGCGTGGTGAGCGCATCGGCCACCCGCGCCAGGCCCTGGTAGTCGTCCCGGACCACGACGTCTTCCAGCCAGAACAGCTGGTACTCCTCGACCCGCGATCCGATGGTGATGGCCTGGTTCACGTCCCAGAGCTGGTTGATGTCGCACATCAAGTCGATGTCGGGCCCGATCGCCTCGCGCAGGGTGCGGATACGAGCCACCTCGCGCCGGGCGGTCGGCTCGGCGCCCATCTGCGTCTTCATCTGCCTGAAGCCCTGCTCCACCAGCCGGGGGCCCGCCTCGGCGAGGTACTCGATGGTCATGGGGCGCCCCAGCGCGCCGCTGGCGTAGGTGACCACGCGGTCGCGGTGACCGCCCAGCAGCGAGCACACGGTCTGGTCGAGAGCCTTGCCCTTGATGTCCCACAGCGCGATGTCGATCGCCGAGATCGCGAGGGTGAAGATGCCCTCGGGGCCGGCGCCCCCCGCCGCGAGCCACAACTTGTCGGTGACCGCCTCCACCTGCAGCGGGTCCTCGCCCACCGTCAGCTCGCAGAGGTTGTCGACCGCGGTGCGGAGGGCAGGGGTCAGCGCGGCGCCGAAGAACGTGATGCCGATGCCCTGCAGGCCGTCGTCTGTGTCCAGCTCCAGCGTTACGAACTCCCGCGTGCCGGGCTGATCGACGCCGACGATGAGCGGATTGACGTCCGGCGTCTCCAGCACGCGGGTGGTCCAGCCGCTTACCTTCATCGACCTGCTCCCTGGCTCAGCACCTCATCGCCGATCGTTCGTACCGGGAACTCGCGCGCCGGGTGCGCCTTCAGCACTTCCTCGTCGAGGTCGATGCCGAGGCCCGGCGCCGTCGGGAGGGCGATGTGGCTGTCGACCACCTCGAACGGCGCCGTCGCCGCCTCCCGGCCCCACGGCTCGAAGTTCACGAAGTACTCGGTGATGATGAAGTTCGGCATCGTCGCCGCCGCCTGCAGCGTCGAGGCCAGCGCCACCGTCGTCGAGTTGTAGTTGTGCGGGCTGACGGCGACGAAGTAGGCCTCGGCCATCGCCGCGATCTCGGTCAGCTCCTTGATGCCGCCGACGTTCGCCACGTCGGGGTTGATGATGTCGGCGGCGCGCTGCTCGAAGACCTCGCGAAACTCGAACTTGGTGTAGAGCTCCTCGCCGGTGACGGTGGGGATGTTGATCTGCGCCGTGGCGGCGGCCAGCGCCGTCACGTTCTCCGCCCAGACCGGCTCCTCGAACCAGTACGGCTCGTACTCCTCGACGAGCTTCGCCAGCCGCACGGCGTTCGAGGGGCTCAGCCGCCGGTGCACCTCGACGAGGATGTCGACGTCGGGGCCGACCGCCTCGCGCACCGCGCGCACGCGGTCGGCGGCGATGCGCAACTCCGGCATGCCCACGTAGCTGCGCCACTTGCCGGGCACCGGGTCGAACTTGAGCCCGGTGAAGCCGCGGTCGGCCATCGCCCGGGCGCGGGCCTGCAGCTCGTCGAGGTCGTCCATGCGCGCCCAGCCGTTGGCGTAGACGCGCAGCCGATCGCGCACCGCGCCGCCGAGCAGCTGGTTCACGGGCATGCCCGCGCGCTTGCCGGCAAGGTCCCACATGGCCTGCTCGACGCCGGAGATCGCGGAGTAGAGGTCCATCGCGCCGCGGCGGTTGCCGAAGTCGTTGTAGATGGCGTCGGTCCACGGCTTGATGCGGGCCGCGTCCCAGCCCTCGATGTAGCGCCGCATCGCCTCGAGGTGCGCGGTGATCTGGATGTCGCGATCCGACTGCGTGTAGCACTCGCCCCAGCCGTGCAGGCCGTCGGCCGTCTCGAGGCGCACGAAGCAGAGGTTCTTGCCCGCGGTGTAGCGATCGGGCTGCCCCGTCTCCGGCGGCGTCGGGTGCACGAGGTGGTAGCGAAGGTCCGTAATCGTGGAACCGGTCATCGCCAGCCTCTCATCCTCGATCAGAGCAGGCGGACGGGCGGCTAGCCTCCCGCCACCGCCGGGACAATCGAGACCTCGTCGCCCTCGGACAGCTCGCTGGCGAGGCCGGAGAGGAAGCGCACGTCCTCGCCGTTGACGAAGACGTTTACGAAGCGGCGCAGCTCGCCGTCGTCCTCGCAGAGCCGCTCGCGCATGCCCGGGTAGGACGCCTCGAGGTGCTCGACCACGTCGGCCAGGGTTGCGCCCTCGATGCTGACCAACTCCTGGTCGCCCGTGAGGGTGCGGAGCGGGGCGGGGATTCGCACGTTCACTGCCATCGCGGCGGTCCTCTCGCTGTCGGGCCCGGCGCGCCGGGCGGGTTGCGGCTCGCTAGCCCTCGACGACGTCGCCGAGGGTCGCCTGGTCCACGCGCACGCCCTTTGACTCGGCCCAGGCGATGGCGCGATCGATCTCGTCGGGTTCGCCCTCGAGTTCGAGCACGACCCAGCCGACGCGCTCGTCCACGTCGGCCATCCGGATGTTGGTGATCACCTTGAACTCGTGGCCGAGCAGATAGATCAGCGGCTCCTGGATCAGCTCGGGCGAGAAGGTGAAGCGGACCGGTCTGCTCGCCATCATGCGCCTCCCGTCGCGCCTCGTAGGCCTCGATGAACGCGTCGCCGCGGGCGGGCACGTGCAGCGGGGCGGAGAGCGCGCCCTGCAGCGCCTCGGTGGTCTTGAGGCCGCCGCCGGTGATGAAGGCGACGGTCTCCTCCTCGGGCCGGATCTGCCCGCGCTCCACCATGTGCTTGAGGCAGGCGATCGTCGTGCCGCCCGCCGTCTCCGCGAAGATGCCCTCGGTCTCCGCCAGCAGCTTCATGCCCTCGACGATCTCCGGGTCCGTGGCCATCGCCGCCACGCCGTCCGTCTCCTCCAGCGTCTTGAGGGCATAGTAGCCGTCCGCGGGGTTGCCGATGGCGATCGAGCGCGCGATCGTGTCCGGCTTCTGCGGCCGGAAGTTGAGCGTGCCCTCCTCGAACGCGGTCGCGATCGGCGAGCAGCCCGCCGCCTGCGCGCCCGACATGCGGGTCCGCGGCTCGTCGATCAGCCCGACCTGGTGCAGCTCCTTGAAGCCCTTCCAGATCTTCGTGAAGAGGGATCCCGAGGCCATCGGCACCACACAGTGATCCGGCGTGCGCCAGCCGAGCTGCTCGGCCACCTCGAAGCCGAGGGTGCGGGAGCCCTCGGCGTAGTAGGGCCGCACGTTGATGTTGACGAAGGCCCAGGGCTTGGATTGCGAGACCTCCGTGCAGAGGCGGTTCACATCGTCGTAGGAGCCCTCGACGGTGACGAGGGTCGGCTCATAGATGCCGCTGCCGACGACCTTGCCCTCCTCGAGGTCGTCCGGGATGAAGACGATCGTCTCCATGCCCGCCCGCGCGCCGTGCGCGGCGACGGAGTTGGCGAGGTTGCCGGTGCTGGCGCAGGCGATGCCCGTGTAGCCGAACTCGCGCGCCTTGGCGATCGCGACGGAGACGACGCGATCCTTGAACGACCACGTCGGGTTGACGGTGTCGTTCTTGATCCAGAGCCGCTCGAGGCCGAGCGCCGCGGCCAGGTTGTCGGCGCGCAGCAGCGGCGTGAAGCCCGCCCCGAGGTCCACCCGGTACTCGGGCTCGGACGGCAGCAGATCGGCGTAGCGCCAGAGCGTGGCCGGGCCGGCCGCGATCGACTCGCGGGAGATCGACCGCGCGATGCCCTCGTAGTCGTAAGCGACCTCGAGGGGGCCGAAACAGAACTCGCAGAAGAAGGCCGCGGCGAGCGGGAACTCGCGCCCGCACTCGCGGCAGCGCAGGGAACGTTCAAAGGACATGGCAGGAAGCTCCGGGCTTGGGTTCGGGATGATGCGAGGGCGCCCGCTGGCCCCGCCATGCGCGGGGCGGGCGGGCTAGCGCATCACCATGTGGCCCCGATCGGGGCGCGGCAGCGCGGCGCCGGCGAGGAACGGGTGCTGTCGTTCGCTCATCGTCTCCGCTTCCGCGGCGTCTGTGTGCACGCCCGCGTTGCGCCTCGGGAGAGGCGCGATCCCTTGCGTCGAGGCTATGAACGCCCCTCGTTGCTGTCAACAGCGCGCTACCAGCGCTCCTGTATTCCCCTCCCGTCCTTCCCCCTTCCCGTCATTCCGGCGAAAGCCGGAATCCAGGTGCGCCAACCTACCGCGCCGCGGAGGGACCTTTGTCCCGCCGCCGGGCACCACGCGGTGGCCAACGCAGTGCGCGACATGGAGTCCACTGGTGAAGCGCAAGGGCCGCCGATCGCGCCCTCAGGACGCCGCCCGCCGGGCTTCGAGTTCCTGCGCCATCTGCTCGAGCACGCGCGGGATGTGCTCGTGGTAGCCGCTCGCCAGTCCGGATGTGGAGGGCATCACCCACACCGAGGCGCCGGCGATCTTGACGGATTGGCGACCCCACGTGTTGCGCGGACGCACTCCCCGGAACATCGTGTCGAACGGCTTCGCGCCGTTGAAGCAGAGCATGCGCGGTGAGGCGGCAGCGATGCGGCGCTCGAAGTCAGGCCGCGCGGCGCGGATCTCCGCGGGGCGGACCTTCGTCGAGTCGGTGGCGACGCGCTTCACCACGTCGGTCAGGCCGATGCCGAACTCAGCGGGCAGGCGGTGGTCGTCCTCGCATCCGAGATCCCGCGATACGAGGCTGCTGGCCGAGAGCATCCGCCAGAAGACATTGCCGGGCTTGCTGTAGTAGTGGCCTACTCGCGCCGAATACTCCGCAGGGTTGAGGCCCACGAATACGAGAGCGAGGCCACTCCCCAGCCGGTCTGGCAATGTCTCGACGGACGCCAGCGGGCGTTCAGGCGCGGAGTCTGGGGCGGCAGCAGCCGGATGTGGCGGTGCCGTCCCGCCTGCCTGATACCCGTCGCGGTACTCGTTCACAAGCTTCGCTCCCGTTGTCGCGTCCACGAGGTACACGCTGGTGCCGCCGCGCGAGAGCCTCCGTGCGAGTGCACGTCCGCGCTTCCGAGTCGGGATCGCGTTCTTGATCACCTCGCCGCTGGCGTTCCTTATGTGGATCGTCGTCGGAGCGAGGCTAGTCCTGTTCGCCACGTCGTCCCAAGAACTTGCGATTCAGCCTCCCCGTGCCGCCCGCCTACTCGATACTTCGCGGCGGGAGCAGTTCAATGACCTCGTTGATGATCGCCAGCGACTCATTGATCATGTCGCCGTAGGTATTGAGCGCGGCGAACTTCAGGCACGGACCTTCAAAGCGAGCACGATCAGCGTTAGCAAGCTCGGGGCGACCACCGCTGGGGTGCCGTCCTGAGCAGAGGCGATCCGCTTCCGCTACGGCTTCACTCACTTCGGTCTCTGCCTCTCTTTGCTTTGCACCATCTTCGCGGACATAAGCCTGAGCAGCACCGCGCGCGTTCCTCATGGCATCCGCTAGCTCGATGCCGAGCTGCCTGGTTGCCGCCGCCTCGGCTTCGGCTGCGACTCTTGCTGCTTCTTTCTCTGCCTCTTGAACGGACTGCGTGTCATCGCCGCACGCCGCCAACAACGTGAGCACGAGTACCGCGCCGGCCAGCGCCACCACCAGCCGCTTCATCTCGTTACCCTCGTTGATCTTCTCGCTGCTGGCAGTGCGGGGCCGCAATCGTCTACGGCGGCGGACGCTGGCGGCACATGGAGCACCCGTCACTCCGGGCCCCCGGGTCTGCTTCTGGTGCCCCGCTGCGGTCCCCGCTGCACACTCCGCCAGCTCTGATCGAGGCTACGAACGCTCTCTGCCGCCGTCAACACTCTCGCCCCGCCTCCGACAACGCCCGTCGCACGGCCGCGGCGTCGATCCGCCCCTCGCTGACCTCGTCGCCGCCGACGGCGACGACGGGGACGCGATCGCCGTAGCGGGCGGCGAGCGCGGGCTCCGCGTCCACGTCGCGCTCGGTCAGCTCGAAGGCGAAGTCACGGCCGAGGCGGCGCAGCGCGTCGCGGGCGTGCGCGCAGGGGCCGCAGCCCTCGCGGCCATAGAGGACGACCTGCGGGACTGTCTGCGGCGCGCCCCCGGTCACGACCGCGCGCCGAGCAGGCGTCCGATCGGCCCGAGGCGGTGCAGCGGCGCGGGCTCCCCGACGGACGGCCGCGTCGCGAAGTACCAGGCGACGGGCAGCACGCACAGCACCACGAGCAGCGAGACGAGCTGCGGCACGCGCAGATCGAGCAGGAACGTCTCGCTCGAGTCGATGCGCAGGTAGGTGAGGAAGAAGCGCATCACCGCGTAGCCGACCAGGTAGCAGCAGAACGTCAGCCCGGGCTTGTGCCAGAAGACGCGGAACAGCAGCACGAACAGCGCCCCGAGGATCACGAGGTCGCCGAGCAGCTCGTAGGTCGTGGCCGGGTGGTGCGCCCCGACGAGCAGCGAGTGCACGAAGGCCGGGGAGTCCTCGTGCGTGTAGAAGACGGCCCAGGGCAGCTCGCTCGCCTTCGCCAGGTGCTCGCCGTTGACGAGATCGCCGATCCGCCCGACCGCCTGGCCGAGGATGATGCCGAAGCTGGCGAGGTCCAGGCCCCGCGCGACCGGGTAGCCCCTCCAGAGCCCGAAGACAAGCCCGCCGCTGACGCCGCCGAGGATCGCCCCCCAGATCGAGATGCCGCCCTCGGTGATGCGCAGGATCGCGACCGGGTCGTTGCTGAACGAGTCCCAGTGCTCGAAGACGAAGAGCAGGCGCGCGCCGACGATCCCGCTGAGCACGCCGACGAGCGCGAGCGTGTAGGCGTCGTCGTAGTCGTAGTCCACGATCTTCACGAGTTCGAGCGAGAGCCGCACGCCGGCGAAGATGCCGATCGCGGTGAAGAGTCCGTGCCAGGTGAGCAGCAGCCCACCGATCTGCGTGATGTTCGGATCCCACGGGATCTCGATCGAGAGGATCGGCACCGCGCCCCCTTCGCCCGATTGCGGCCCTGCCGCGCCGGCAGTGTACGTCGCGGCGGCCTCGTCAGCCTCCCGAGGCGGACTCCGCCTCATCGAGGCCGAAGAGCTTGCGGTAGAGCGCGCGCACCTCGGCCGGCGGCAGGCCGTCGCCGAGGAACGACTGCCCGATGCGCACCTCGGCGTGGAGGTGCAGCTCCGTACCGGGCGCGGTGATCGCTTCCGGCGTCCCCGACTCGCCGATGCCGCCGACCACCTGGCCCCGCCGCACCCAGTCACCCACCTTGAGGCTCGGCACGATCACGCTGAGGTGCGCGTAGCGGGTGACGACGCCGTTGCCGTGGTAGATCCAGACCTGACGCCCACGGTAGATGTCGAGAATCGGCTCCTCGGTGTAGCCCAGCTCGGCCGTGCGCTGTGAGAACTCGTTGATCTGCTCGATGGTGATCTCGACGTAGTCGTGGTCCGCGCGGATCACGTAGCCCTCGTACATCGCCTTCACCGGCGTGCCCTTGCGGACGCTGGCGCAGGCGAGGCCGTTGTACCAGTCGACGCCCTCGTGGAAGCCGTTGCGGTACTCGCGCGGCGCGTTCGGCATCAGGCGGTCCGAGTCCGGCAGGCAGCCATCGTCGACGGGGATGGCGAAGCCGCGCAGATCCTCGGGATCGGGCGGCGGCAGCACCCGTCGGGCTCGGGGTGTCGGGGTTGGCGAAGGTGTGGGAGCGGCCGTGGACACGCGCGGCGGTGCGGCGGTCCGTGCCGGCGTTGCCGTGGCCGCCGGCGTATCGGCGGGCGTGGGCGCCTGCGTCCCGCTGGCGGTGGGGTCCGGCGTCGGCGTGACGACGACGACCTCGCGCGGTTCCTCGTCGTCCTCGGGGCGGAACCGCGAGCAGGCGACGATCAGCGCGCCACCGAGCAGCGCACCGAGGATGGCGCGCCGCGAGAACGTGCGAAGCGGTTGCCTCGGTCTGGTCGCACCCAACGGGCCGCACCTCCGCGCGCCCCCGCCACGTACAGGATCGGCTGCGCGGCGCGAGGGCGTCAAACGTCGCGCGCCGGGTTACGTCTCCGAGCGCCTGCTGCGCCGCCGCGCCACGGCCGCGGCCGTGCGGTGCGCGCGCTCGGCGAAGGGATCGGCGACCTCGGGCAGCTCCGGCTCCCCGCCATAGCGATGGCGCAGCGCGGCGCGGATGAGATGGTCCGTGAGCGCAGGATTGCGAGGCAGCAGCGAGCCGTGCAGGTAGGTGCCGATCGCTTCGCGCACGCGCGCCCCCTCGGCCCCATCGGCGCCGTTGTTGCCGTAGCCGAACTCGACGTGCGCGAACGGCTCGGCGCCCGGCCCCAGGTAGGAGCGCCCGCCGTGGTTCTCGAAGCCGACGACCTCGCCGACGGCCTCGAGGGTGGAGTGCGCGAGCACGTCGCCGATGCAGCGCTCCTCCTCGCGCGGCGGCGCGACCGTCGTCACGTCGAAGACGGCGGCGCCGCGCAACTCCTCGCCCTCGGCGGTGCGATACCAGCGGCCGAAGAGCTGGAAGCCGCCGCAGACGGCGAGCATCGCGGCGTCCTCGTCGACCCAGGCGCGCAGCGTACCGGCGTGCCGCGCGAGGTCGGGCGCCGCCCGTTGCTGCTCGCGATCCTGGCCGCCGCCGATCAGCACGAGGTCAGCCTCCCCCGGCAACGGATCGCCGATCCCGACGCGGGTCACCTCGCAGCCGACGCCGAGTGCGGCGCAGCGCGCCTCCAGCGCGATCACGTTGCCGCGATCGGCGTAGACGTTCATCAGCTCCGGGTAGAGCCAGACGACACGGATCGCCGGCTGCTGCGCCGCGCTCATCGCTCCCGCTCCGTCGCCCAGTAGGGCGCGGCCCCGCTCCCGGCGGCGATGAACTCCCGCAGCTGCAGCATCGCGGTGTAGGTGGGGATCACCTCGAGGCGCTCGCCGGCTGGCAGCCGCCGCAGCGCCTCGTCGAGCGCGGAGGCGCGGTGCGGCTGCACGTAGTCAACCCGGACGCCCGCGAGGCGCAGCCGCAGCGCGAGGTCGTCGGCGCGATCGCCGCTGACGACGACGCTCGCGGCGTGGCCGGCGAGCAGCTCGAAGTCGGCGTCGTAGATCCAGGAGACATCGCGCCCGTCCTGGATGCCGTCGTTGAGCGCGGCGAGGAGATGCAGCTTCGGCTCGTCCTCGGAGCGGTCACGGGCAGCGGTGAGGGCGCGCAGCACGGCGTTCATCCCGGCGGGGTTCTTCGCCAGCCAGAGCCGCAGCTCGCGATCGCGCAGCCGGAAGCGCTCCTGCCGCCCGAAGGCCGGGCCGGCGCTCGCGAGGGAGTCCGCGACGACCGATGGGGGGAGGCCGAGCGCGTAGGCCGACGCCGCCGCCCCAAGCGCGTTGTAGATCGGGTACAGCCCCTGCAGCGGCAGCTCCATCGGCAGCCGCCGGCCGCCCAGGTCGAGGACGAAGCGCGAGCCGTCCTCGATCTGCTCGATCTCGTGCGCCGAGACGAGCGGGACGGGGCGCGCGCGGCCGCAGCCGTCGCAGCGCCAGCGCCCGGCGTGGGCGACGAAGACCGCGTCGTAGCGGAAGGGTGCGCCGCAGCGGCAGAAGCGCGCATCCGAGGCGTGGTCGGGGCCGTCGCGGGCGATGCCGTCGTCCTCGATGCCAAACGTCACCACCTCGCCGCGCGCGGCGTCGGCCAGCGGCGCGATCGAGGGGTCGTCGGCGTTGAGCACGAGCGTCGCCCCCGAGCCGTCGGCGATCAGCATCCGCTCCCAGCCCTCGGCGACGGAGTCGACCTCGCCGTAGCGGTCGAGCTGATCGCGGAAGAGGTTGAGGAAGACGATCGCCCTCGGGGCGAGCGCGGGCAGCAGCGGCGGCAACGCCGCCTCGTCGACCTCGATCACGCCGAGGCGCCCGCGCGCCCCGTTGCCGCGCTCGGCGAGGAAGGCGGAGACGATGCCGCGCTCGAGGTTGGAGCCGGAGCGGTTGGCGATCACGTCGATGCCCGAGGCGCGGGCGATCCCGGCCAGCAGGTGCACGGTGGTGGTCTTGCCGTTGGTCCCGGTCACGACGACCGAGCCCGCATCGGCGCGGCCGACGAGCTGCGCGGTGATGTCCGGGGCGATCGTCGCGGCGACCAGGCCCGGCAGCGCCGTCCCGCCGCCTCGCCCGAGGCGGCGCGAGGCCTGGGCGGCGACCAGCCCGGCAAGCAGCGCCACGCCCGTCCTCAGCCTGCCGGCAATCGTCCCGAGCACCACCATCACGCTCCGAGGTTCATCCGGATCGCACTACATCGATAGTACGAGAGCGGCGCGAGCGGACAAGCGAAAGCCCGGCGCTCCGGCGCCGGGCCCATTCGGTGCGCTCAGCCTCCCGACCGGGCGTCAGCCGGAAGATTCCTTCTCGCTGTCGTCGTCCGAGGAGTCGCTGGACGCGGAGGCCATCTCCTCGTCGTCGTCCTCGGACTCCTCTTCCGGTCGCGCCGCCTCCTGGCGGAACTCGCGGATGCCGCGCCCGAGCGCGCCACCGAGATCGGCCACGCGGCTCGCCCCGAAGATCAGGGCGACGATCACGAGCACGATCAGCAACTCCTGCCAGCCAAGACCACCGATCATCGGTCAGCTCCCTCTTGGTTCGCCCGCGCCCGCTGCCTTGCCGGCGAGTCCGGGCGGTGCGAATCCTACCACGCAGCCGCCGCGAAACCGCGTCGGCCGCTAGCCCGAGATCCTCTCTACGAATACGTCCATGACGCCGCCGCAGATCTTGTCGTCGCCCTCGACATCCTCGGTCAGGTCGACGGTAACGATGCGCGGACGGCCGTCGGCCATCGTCTCCATCGCCTCCTGCCAGACCTCGGCCTCGCCGCAACCGCCGCCGATCGTGCCGCGGAACGTGCCGTCCGGGCGCAGCAGCAGCTGCGCGCCGGGGCTGCGAGGCGTGGAGCCGCGCGCGTCGGCGACGGTCGCCAGCACGCGGCGCTCCCCGCGCGCCTGCGCTTCGCGAATCTCGGCGAACAGCTCTGCGTCGGCCATCGTTGCCCTGTCCCGTCCCGCTCGCGGTCCGTTCGTGGCGATCCAGTCTACCAGCGCGACCGGCCCTTACGTCGCCTGCCCGGCCGGCGCGCGGCCCTTCACCTCACGCATCGGCGCGCCGCTGCCGCCGCGCTGCAGCATCACCATCTCCGCGAGGATGGCGAGCGCGATCTCCTCCGGGGTCTCCGCGCCGATGTCCAGCCCGATCGGCGTGCGCACCGCCTCGAGATCCTCGCGCGGCAGGCCCTCGTCCAGCAGGTGCTGGATCACGGTGCCCGTGCGGCGGCGGCTGCCGATCATGCCCACGTAGGCCGCGCCGCGCCCGATCGTGTGGCGCAGCGCCAGCTCGTCGACCTGGTGGCCGCGCGAGACCATGACCGCGTAGGTGCGCCCGTCGATCGCGAGCGCATCGAGCTCCTCGTCGACCTCCCCGGCGATCACCTCGGAGGCCATCGGGAAGCGCTCGCGGTTCGCGAACTCCTCGCGGTCGTCGACGACGGTGACCTGGAAGCCGAGCGTGGCGCCGATCGTGGCGAGGGCGAGGCCGATGTGCCCGCCGCCCACGATCAGCAGGCGGCCGGGCGCCTCGAACACCTCGAGCATGAGCCGTGCGTCGCCGGGCCGCGCCCGGGAGCGGCGCACGACGAGATCGCCGTCCGCGCGCACATAGACCGTCTGCGCCTCGATGCGCGGGCGGGCGGAAAGCGCCTCGAGCCCGGCCGCCGCCGCCGCCTCGTCGATCGCGGCGGCGCCGAGGTCGCCGAGCGTCGAGCCGGCCGCACGCACGAGCAGCTTCGCTCCGAGCTGCAGGCCGCCCTGCTCGCCCGCGTCGATCACCGTCGCCACGGCGACGGCGGGGCCGCCCTCGAGGGCGGCCTCGACCTCCGCGACGAGGCGGGCGCGGACGTCCGCCGCTCCAGCCGCTGCAACTGTGTCGTGGTCGCTCATCGTCGCCTCACGCTGGGGATCATATCGCCGCGCGGCCCCGGCGTCGCACGGCTGGTCAGACGTTGAAGAGCACGTGCACCACGTCGCCGTCCTGCACCACGTAGTCCCGGCCCTCGGTGCGCAGGCGGCCGCTGCGCCGCAGCTGCGCCTCGCTCCCCGCCTCCAGCAGCTCGTCCCAGCGCGCGACCTCGGCGCGGATGAAGCCGCGTTCCAGGTCGCTGTGGATGCGGCCCGCCGCATCGAGGGCCGTGCCGCCGCGCGGCAGCGTCCAGGCGCGCGCCTCGCGGTCGCTCGCCGTGAGGAAGGTGAGCACGCCGAGCAGGTCGTACGTCTCGTGGATCACCCGCTCGAGCGGCGAGGTTTCCGGGAGTCCCAGCTCGCCGCGGAACGCCGCAGCCTCGTCCGGCTCCATCTGCGCCAGCTCCGCCTCGATGCGTGCGCTGAGCGCGACGACGGCGACGCCGGGCGCGGCGTGCCGAGCGGCGTACTCCGCTTCGGCTTTCTCGAGGCGCGGCAGCTCGTCCTCGTCGACGTTCACGAGGATCAGCAGGGGCCGGCGCGTGGCGAACTGGTAGCTCGCGAGCAGCCGCCGCTCGCCCTCGCCGAGGTCGAGGGAGCGCAGCGCGCCGCCCTCCTCGAGCGCCTCGCGCAGGCGCTGCAGCAGCGCGCGGTCCTGCTCCAGCGGACCACGCTCGGCGGCGGACAGCGAACGGATCTCCGGCTCGATCCGCTCCAACCGGCGCTCGATCAGCGCGAGGTCGGCGTACGTCAGCTCGAGCTGCATCGTCTCGATGTCGCGGTCGGCGTCGACGCCGCCCTCGGGGGCGGGTACGGCGGGGTTCTGGAAGGCGCGGGCCACGAGGACGAGCGCGTCCATCTGCGCCAGCTCCTGCAGCCGCTGCCGGTCGATGCCGGAGGCGTCGAAGCTGGCGGGGTAGTCGGCAAGGCGCAGCTCGACGGGCGTGACGCGCTTCGAGCCTTCCTGCGCGGCAAGGCGGTGGAGCCGTTCGTCGGGCACGTGGGCCACGCCGAGGTTCGGCTCCGAGCGCGAGCTGTAGGCGCCGACCTCGGCCTCGCCGCGCGTCAGCGCGTTGAACAGCGAGGTCTTGCCCGCGCCCGGCAGCCCGACGATCGCGATGTCCATGCGGCCAGCCTCGGACGCCGCGCGGGCTGGCGCAACGCCTTCGCAGACAGCGCTACGCTGCTACGGGGGATCGCCTTCCGCGATTCCGTCTGGCACGACGAATCCCCCGAGGTACAGCAGCGCGAACCAGAGGCCCTTGGCCGGGCGATAGCCGAGCGCCGTCACGGGGAGGCTGGCGATCGCGATCGTCCATAGCGGATCGAGGCCGAGCGCCCGGATCGGCCCCCAGAGCAGCTCGGCCATCCCGAGCGCCACCACGAAGATCACCCCGATGGCGTAGCCGACGGCGATCGCGCCCAGCCACGCCCCGTCCGATCCCTGGTAGCGGACGCCGCATACGCGGCACGTCTCGTGCAGCTCGTAGAACCCCGCGAACATCGAGACGCGCAGACAGCTCGGGCAGCGTCCCGGCATCGCCCCGAGCGCCAGCACGCGCAGCCTCCACATCGCCTCAGCCCTGGGCCCAGTCCGGCAGCGTTGCCCCCGGCTGCGAGTCGTAGGCGGCGATGTAGGGCTTGAGGTCCAGCACCGGCGTGCCGTCGACGAGATCGAGGCCTACGACCTCGACCCGCGCGCCGCTCACCGAGCGCAGGCGGCAGACCGTGACGGAGAGCGGGTTGGGTCGCGCGCCGCCTCGCAGCGCCAGCGCGCCGAGCAGCGGCAGCCGCTCGTCGCCGGCCGGGTGCGCGCGCCTGCGCGCTCGCAGATCCTCGGGAATCCGGTCGAGCCAGCCGACGACGATGACGTGCGAGAAGCCCTCGAGTCCGTCGAGGGCAGGAGCGAGATCCGCGTTCAATTCGATGCGGCTGTGGACGCGCGACCAGTCCTGTCGGGCGGGGTCGTGTTCGCCGTTGCGCACGACGCCGATGGGGGCGATCGAGATAGGATTACGTTGCTGTGCCATTGGCTTCCTCGGGTGCCCGCTCACGGGCCGCGGCGACGCCCCCACGGAGGGCGCGTGAGGCCGTTATCCGGTATACTATGCAAGTGCCGGGAACATCAGGGTCAACGCAGCCGTTTCGTCATGTGATTTCTCCGCGAAAGGCCTTTTTGCCTGGCGCGGGATCCGCTTCCCCGACAGACACGATCCGGGCGCGCCGCGGCGCTGCGCGTCCCGCGTTCCGTAGTCGCTGGACGGACTGAAGAGGGTACATGGCGAGCCGCCGATCGAAGACGACTCGAGCCAAGACCCCGACCCGCAACGGCGTGCGCTCGAACGGCCGCCGCAACGGCGCCAACACCCGCACGAACGGCGGCGGCAGCGAGTACACAGCCGAGCATATCCAGGTCCTCGAAGGCCTCGAGGCGGTGCGCCGCCGACCCGGCATGTACATCGGCTCCACGGACCAGCGCGGCCTGCACCACCTGATTTACGAGATCGTCGACAACGCGATCGACGAGGCGATGGCCGGCTTCTGCGACCGCATCGACGTCACGATCCACGCCGACGGCGGCGTCACCGTGACGGACAACGGCCGCGGCATCCCGGTCGACAAGCACGAGAAGACCGGGCTCTCCGCCGTCGAGACGGTGCTGACCACGCTGCACGCCGGCGGCAAGTTCGGAGGCGGCGGCTACAAGGTCTCCGGCGGCCTGCACGGCGTCGGCGCCTCCGTCGTCAACGCGCTCTCGAGCGAGCTCGAGGTCAGCGTGGCCACGGGCAAGGGGCTCTACCGCCAGACCTACGAGCGCGGCCTGCCGAGCTCGAAGCTCGCGAAGGTGCGGGGGGCGAAGCCGGAGCATACCGGCACGACGATCCGCTTCCTGCCGGACGACCAGGTCTTCGAGACGCTCGACTACGACTTCGACACGCTCGCCACCCGCTTCCGCGAGATGGCCTACCTGACGCGCCGCACCTGGATCAGCTTCCGCGACGAGCGCGGGGCGGAGTCCTCGAACGGCACGGCCGCAGGCGAGCCGCACGAGCGCTCCTACTACTTCGACTCCGGCATCGAGGCCTACGTGCGCCACCTCAACCGCGGCCGCACGCCGCTGCACCCGGATCCGATCCACGTCTCCGAGGAGCGCGAGGGCATCCTGATCGAGGCCGCGCTGCAGTACAACTCCAGCTTCCAGGACATCTCCTACTCCTTCGCCAACTGCATCCACACGATCGACGGCGGCAGCCACCTCACCGGCTTCCGCTCCGCCCTCACGCGCGCCCTCAACGAGTACGCGCGGCGTGCCAAGCTGCTCAAGGACGAAGACCCGAACCTGACCGGCGAGGACACTCGCGAGGGCCTCGCGGCGGTCGTCAGCGTCAAGCTCGCCGAGCCGCAGTTCGAGGGCCAGACGAAGACGCGCCTCGGCAACCCGGAGGTCAAGGGCCTGGTCGAGTCCGCCGTCGCCGCGCGGCTCGGACCGCTGCTCGACGAGAACCCCTCGATCGGCCGCCGGATCATCGAGAAGGCCGTGACCGCCGCCCGCGCCCGCGAGGCGGCGCGCAAGGCGCGCGACCTGGTGCAGCGCAAGGGCGTGCTCGAGGGCTCGATGCTGCCCGGCAAGCTCGCCGACTGCTCGGAGACGGACCCGGAGCTGTCCGAGCTCTACCTCGTCGAGGGCGACTCGGCCGGCGGCACGGCGAAGGCGGCCCGCGACCGGCGCACGCAGGCGATCCTGCCGCTACGCGGCAAGATCCTGAACGTGGAGAAGGCGCGCCTCGAGAAGATGCTCGCCAACGAGGCGATCCGCACCATCATCACCGCTGTCGGCACTGGCTTCGGCGAGGGCTACGACGACTCGAAGCTGCGCTACCACAAGATCATCATCATGACCGACGCCGACGTGGACGGCGCGCACATCCGCACGCTGCTGCTGACCTTCTTCTGGCGCTACATGCCGCGCCTGATCGAGGACGGCCGGCTCTACGTCGCGCAGCCGCCGCTCTTCGGAGTACGCCGCGTTCGAAGTAATCAAATCCAGTACCTCTATACGCAGGAGCAACTGGACGACCTCATCACGGAGCGCGGCTTCTCAAGTATGACCTTGTACGCCGGGTCGCCTTCCGAGACCTTGTCCGGCACTGAACTCCGTTCCGCTGTCGCTGAGCTCCGGGACTACAGCACTTGGCTAGGTTCGCGGAGTGCTAGTCCCGAGTTCGACCCGCAGCTGTTCCACGGACTTCTTCGTCGCGCCCCGGAGCTCCGGGCGGCTGCAGACTCCGACGAAGAACTGCTGCGCCTAGTTCGACTTGCCCTAAGTGAGAAGCCCCGAGAAATCAAGATTCTCCCTTCCATCGCCGGGCCGGGCTATCTTGTGAGCATCCTGCTCAAGGACCGCACTATCGAGTTCCGCTCTGAGGACTTTGACGACGTCTATGAACGCTTCGGGTTGGCCTTGAAGCTCATGGCAGCAGACGGCATCCAAGTCACGACTGGCAACAGCGCACCTGTGGCCGTACCGGACGACGCCATCGTCGAGACGATCGAAGCGCTCGCTCGACAAGGGGGCGGCCTGACGATCCAGCGCTACAAGGGCCTCGGCGAGATGAACGCGGACCAGCTCTGGGATACGACGATGGACCCCGACCAGCGATCGCTGCTGCAGGTGGAGGTCAACGACGCCGCCGAGGCGGACGAGCTGTTCACGCGCCTCATGGGCGACGCCGTCCCGCCGCGGCGCTCCTTCATCATGCAGAACGCGCTCAACGCCACCCTCGACGTCTAGCGGCCCCCGCACACCCGCCGTGACCAGCCCCATCGAGGACCCCGCGCAGCCGCTCCACGTCGAGTTCGACGCGGACGAGGCCTGCCCGATTGCGTTCGAGGGCGATCCCTCGGTGGTCCTGTACTTCGCCTCGTGGGCGTTCTCGCTGCGCTTCGGGGCGCAGCACGAGCTGGCGCAGGCCGCGAGCCGCATCGAGACGCTGCACAAGGTCTCGCTGCGCCCGCTGCTGCGCTACGCCGACCGGCGCGTCGAGGACGAGGCGGACCGGCGCGAGCTGCAGCGGATGTGGCAGGACCCCTCGAGGCTCGCCGAGTGCTGCCGCGCCGTCGCCGCCGCGACCGTCGCCGGCGACCGCCGGCTCAACGAGCTGCTCGAGGGCTACGAGGACCTCGCCCCGCGGCTCGAGGAGCTGGCGGCGATGTGCGACTGGGCCGCCGCGCAGGAGGCGCACGTGCGGCTCTCCTTCGACCTCGGCGAGCCCGGACCGCCCTCCAGCGGCCATTGAGCGGCGATCGCCGACGTGCCACGATTCCCGCATGAGCTTCGAGCGGGCCCGCCTCCACGAGTACGAGCGCCTGTTGAGCCGGCCGGGGCTGGCGGCGACGGGGCTGCGCTGGGCGCTCGGCTCGCAGGGCGCGTTCGTGATGAACGGCCCGCTGCTGCGGCTGCCCGACGAGCTGAACATGGAGCCGAGCCTGCGCGTGCTCGACATCGGCTGCGGGCGCGCCTCGGTGCTGCGCTTCATGGACGGCCGCGTGCGTTTCGATCGCCGGCCCGTCGGCCTCGACTTCTCGCGAGCGATCCTGCGGCACGCACAGCGCGACGGGGCCGCGACGTCGCACCCGCCCGCGCTCGTGCAGGGCTCGGCGACGAGCCTCCCGATCGCCCCGGGCGCGTTCGACTTCGTGCTCTGCGGCTACCTGGTGAAGCACCTCGATGACGACGGCCTGCGAGATCTGCTCGACGAGGTCTGGCGCGTGCTCGCACCCGGCGGGCTGGCGCTGATCTGGGAGTTCGCGCCGACCGGGCGGCGCTTCCTCGATGCCTGGAACCGGCGCTGGCTGGGCCGCCACGTGCGCTCGCCGCAGCTGCGCTCGGGACGAACGCTGTTGCGCTTCGCGCAGGAGGCAGGCTTTCCCTTTGCTATCGAGGCGGGGCTGCGCCCGTTCCTGTTCCCCCCGGTCCCGCGCGCCTCGATCCTCTTCGGACGCCCACCCGAGGAGGCCTGAACCGCCGCGACTCAGGCGCCGTAGAGCCCCCGCGCGGCGATCAACTCCCGCACGCCCGCCGGCAGCAGCGGCGCCGTCTCCTCGCCCTCACGCAGGCGACGCCGCAGCTCCGAGGCCGAGACATCGAGGCGCGGGAGCGGCACGCGGTCGACGCGCGCGGCCAGCCCCGGCAGGGCCGCGACCGTCTCCGGGGGCAGCGCGCCGTCCGTGGACTCGCCGCCCCGCTGCGCGAGCGCGAGCCGCGCCAGCTCGATGATGCGCTCCGGCTCGTGCCAGTTCGGCAGGTCCGCGAGCGCGTCCCAGCCGAGGATGAACCACCACTCGTTGCCGGGGAACTCGGCCTGCAACTCCTCGAGCGTCTCCGCCGTGTAGCTCGGTCCCTCGCGGCGCACCTCGATCTCGCTCACCTCCGCCCAGGGCAGTACGCCCTCGACGGCCGCCCGAGTGAGCGCGAGGCGCTCGGCCGCCGGCGAGACCCCGCTCCCCGCCTTGCGCCAGGGGTCGCCCGCCGGCACGAGCACGACACGATCGAGGGTGAGCGCCTGCCTCGCCGCGGCCGCCAGCACGAGGTGGGCGAGGTGTGGCGGGTCGAAGGTGCCGCCAAGGACGCCGATGCGCATCGCCGCTACTCCCAGACCAGCTCGACGTCGCCCACCTGGATCGTCGTGCCCGGCGTCACGCCCTCGCGCGCCAGGGCGCGCGCGAGCCCGAGGCGCCGCAGCCTGTCGAGCAGCTCCTCGCGCGCCTCGAGGTCTCCGAGGTCGAACGTGGCCGCCAGCCACTCGGGGGTGCGGCCCCGCACCACGACGCGGTCCTGCTCGTCACGCTCGATGCGGAAGCGCTCCGGCCGCGACGGGCGGACCTCGATGCGCGGCGGCGGCTCGATCTCGCGCTCCTCGCGCCGGAGCTGCTCGCGGAGCAGCTGGAAGGCCCGCTCGGCCAGCGACCGCGTGCCCTCCTGCGCGGCCGCCGAGATCGCGAGCCACGGCGTCTCCTGCGCGTCGAGCAGATCCTCGAGCAACTCGACGTGCGCCCGCGCGTCCGGGTCGTCGATCTTGTTGAGAGCCAGCAACTGCGGCTTCTCGGCGAGGCCGTGCCCGAACTCGGCAAGCTCGCGGTCGATCAGCTCGCGGTCGGCGAGCGGGTCGTCGCGCGTCATGTCGAGCACGTGCACGAGCACGCGGGTGCGCTCGATGTGCCGCAGGAACTCGTGCCCGAGGCCAACCCCCCGGCTGGCGCCCTCGATCAGGCCCGGCATGTCGGCCGCGACGAACGAGTCGTAGCCAAGCTCGACCACGCCCAGCTCCGGCTCCAGCGTGGTGAACGGGTACGCCGCGACCTTCGGATGCGCTGCCGACCAGGCGCCGAGCAGCGTCGACTTGCCCGCGTTCGGCAGCCCGACGAGGCCGACATCGGCCAGCAGCTTAAGTTCGAGCCGCAACCTTCGGCGCTCGCCCGGCATCCCCCGCTGAGCGAAGCGCGGCGTGCGGCGGGTCGCGGTTGCGAAGCGCTTATTGCCCCAGCCCCCGCGGCCACCCCTCGCGATGACCGCCTGCGCGCCGTTCTCCGCGAGGTCGACGAGCGGGCGAGCGTCCTCGGGGTCCGGCTCGTCGCCACCGGGATCGAGGTCCCAGACGACGCAGCCAACCGGCACGGAGAGCCACAGATCCTCGCCGGCCGCGCCGCGGCGCTGTGTCGAGCTGCCGGGCTGCCCGTTCCGAGCCCCCCGCAGCCGTCCGTCCCGGTACGCGCCGAGGCCCGTGACCGTCCGGTCGGCGACGAGGCCCACCGAGCCCCCACGGCCACCATCGCCGCCATCGGGACCGCCGTGCGGCACGAACTTCTCTCGCCGGAACGAGACGATGCCGTCCCCGCCTTTCCCGGCAGCCACTTCGACCACAACCTGATCAATCACGGGATCTACTCCACAACGAAGAGCGGGCTCCTGTCCACGACAGGGCTGAGGGGTCGGGGTGATGAGTGGGGGAACGGTAGTAGTGGTAGAGCCGGGGACGGCGTGGATGGGAGGCGGAACCGGTCGGGCTGCCAGCCAATGTCGAAGATCCGGCGCCTTGGGCGGGGGCGGGATAAAGAGAGAACACGCGTGAACAGATAGTGGGTAGGTGAGGCGGCAGTCCGGGGCACCGCGACGGGCCGGCCGAGGCTGTCGGGAGCGGAACCGAGGTTACGAGGAGCTTGTGCACGGCGGGAGGCGGGTTGTCCACGATGTATCCGCAGGCCGTCGGAGCGGGGCGGCCTTAGAGAGGGGCGCGGTCCTGGAGCAGCGCCGCCAGCCGGTCGAGGATACGGTGCGAGCAATCGTACTTGGAGAGCAGGGGCAGCTCGTCGCAGCCCCCGTTGCGGTCGAGGATGACGACGCGGTTCGTGTCCACCGCGAACCCCGCGTCCTTCGCGCTGACGTCGTTCGCGACCATGAGGTGCGCGCCCTTGGCGACGAGCTTGTGGGCGGCGTTCCGCAGCACGTCCTCCGTCTCGGCGGCGAAGGCCACCTTGATCAGGCCCTCGCGCTCGATCGAGGCGATCAGGTCCGGGTTGCGCTCGAGGTCGAGCGTCCAGTGCTCGAGCCCGCCGCGCTTCTGCTTCCGTTCCAGCGACTCGCTGGGGCGGTAGTCGGCGACGGCGGCGGCCATGACGAGCGCGTCGCAGTCCGCGACGTGCGTCTCGAGGGCGGCGAGCATCTCGTGGGCGGTCTCGACCTGGACGACCTCGGTGGCCCCGGGAGCCGCGAGTGAGGCGCTCGTGATCAGCACCACGTCGGCGCCGCGGTCGCGGGCGGCCTCGGCGAGGGCGTGGCCCATCTTGCCGGTCGAGCGGTTGCCGACGAAGCGCACGGGGTCGGCCGGCTCGCGAGTGCCGCCCGCCGTGACGGCGATGCGCGCGCCTGCGAGGTCTCCGTGCTCGCGGCCGATGCGCGCCTTGACGTGGTCCACGATCGCCGCGGGCTCCATCAGTCGCCCCGCGCCCACCTCCCCGGAGGCGAGCCGGCCCTCGACCGGCCCGAGGAACTCGATGCCCCGCTCGCGCAGCAGGTCGACGTTGGCCCGGGTGGCCGCGTTCGACCACATCAGGGCGTCCATCGCCGGCGCGATCAGCACGGGCCCACGCATCGCGAGGGCGGTCAGGGAGACGAAGTCGTCGGCGAGGCCGTGCGCGATCCGCGCCATCGTCGAGGCGCTGGCCGGCACGATCAGGTAGAGGTCGGCGCTGCGCCCGAGGACGACGTGCGGCTCGGCGTGCGGGCTCGCGGTGGCCCAGAGATCGACGTACGGCTCGCGGCCGGTGATCCCCCGGAACGTCAATGGCCCTATGAACTTTGTGGCGGCTTCGGTCATCACGACCTCGACCGTGGCGCCGGCCTGCACGAGGCGGCTCGTGACGTCCACCGCCTTGAACGCGGCGATCGATCCGGTCACGCCGAGCACGATCATGCGGCCGCTCAGGGGGGCCGGGGTCGCGGTCGGCTTGCTGCTCATCGGTTCGCCTCATGGACCAGGCGCAGGCCCTCGAGGTTGAGGTCGTCCTCGATGGCGTCGATGCAGCAGGCGGCCTCGGCGATCAGCGGTGCGTAGCCGCCGGTGGCGATGACCGTCGCCGCCGCGCCGAGCTCTGCCTGGAAGCGTCGCACCATGCCGCACACCATCTCCGCGTAGCCATAGACGATACCCGACTGCATCGAGTGTCTGGTATTGCGGCCGATCGCGGCGTCGGGCTGAGGCGCCTCGATCGGGACGGACGGCAGCTTGGCGGCGCGCTCGAACAGGGCGTCCGAGGCGATCGCGATGCCGGGCGAGATCGTCCCGCCGAGGAAGGCGCCCTCGGCGGAAACCGCGTCGAGGACGAGCGCCGTCCCGAGGTCGACGACGATCAGGGGCGGCTCGTGGCGGTCGAGGGCCGCGACGGCGTGCAGGATGCGGTCCGCGCCGACCTCGCGAGGGTCGTCGCAGCGGATGGGGATGCCGGCCTGGGTGTCGGCGTCCACGACCAGCGGGTCGATCCCGAAGCGCTCGCGGCAGGCCGCGGCGAGCGTCGCCTCGAGCGCGGGCACCGTGGAGGCGAGAGCCGCGGCGTCGATCGAGCGGGGGTCGAGGGTGGCGGCGCAGAGCTGCCCGGCGAGGTCGCGCGCGTAGTCGGCGGCCGAGCGGGCGGCGTCGCTCGCAAGGCGGAAGCGCGCGGTGAGGCGCGGTCCGTCGTAGACGCCCACCTCGATGCTGGTGTTGCCGATGTCGATGGCGAGAAGCAGGGTCGGGCTCCAGGGCTGGCG
>VXMT01000228.1 GCA_009840965.1 Chloroflexota bacterium | reverse complement strand
GCCCATCCCCGTCATTCGGGCCCCCCTTCCCGTCATCCGGCTCCCCTTCCCGTCATTCCGGCGAAAGCCGGAATCCAGCCGGGGGGCAGCGGTGAGGCGCGCTGCCCGTTCCCCGGTGGAGCGAGGGCCGGGAGTCGGCGCGCGCTAGAGACTCCGAGCACGTACCCACCCTCGCGAGGCTGGTCCGGCCCCCTCTCCCCCGGCGGGAGAGGGTGAGGGTGAGGGGGACGCCGCGCGCCAGCGCGGCGCCGACGCTATCGTGGGAGTGAACGGCAGGAGCAGCGATGAGCGCGCAACCCCCACCGCTTCCCCCGGACACGCCCGGCAAGGTCGAGATCGACCCCGTCGAGCAGGTCATGCACGAGTTCCCCTACGGCATCTACATCGTCGGATCCGTCGAGGACGGCGAGCCGAACGGGATGATCGCGGACTGGGTGATGCAGGTCTCGTTCGAGCCGCGGCTCGTCGCCGTCGCCTTCGAGGACGACTCGCGCAGCCTCGCCCGGATCCGCGCCAACGGCGTCTTCACCATCAACCTGCTGACCGAGGAGCCGGACAGCATGGAGCTGGCCCGCCAGTTCCTGCAGCCGTACGATGCCTCGAAGATCAAGGGCCGTAGCGACGAGGCGGCGGCGCAGCGCCACCACAAGCTCGCGGGCGTCGAGCACTGGCTGCGCGACTCCGGCTGCCCCGTGCTGGAGGACGCCCTCGCCTGGCTGGAGTGCGAGGCGGAGCAGTTCGTCGAGGCCGGCGACCACGTCCTCGTGATCGGCCGCGTCCTCGACGGCGAAGTCCTCGTCAGCGCCGAGCCACTGACCTCGCTCTACACCGGCTGGACGTACAGCGGCTGAGCGGCGCCCGCCCCGTTAGAACGTCGCGATCGGGTTGGCGGGGGAGCCGGTGCCGCGCTCGAAGCGAAGCGGGTTCAGCGTGAAGCAGAACTCCCAGCGGCCGCGCTCCTCGCACGCCACGGCGAGACGCTCGAGGTGCGCGTTGTCGATCAGGCGCAGGCCCATCGCGACGAGGGCGATCTGGTGCACGGGCATGCGCGTGCGCTTGTAGTTCGGGTCGAGGTAGCGCGTGTCCGTGGTCACGTCCGATCCGATCACCGCGGCGCCGCGCTCGTGCAGCCAGGGCAGCGTCGCCGCGTGGTAGCCCGAGTGCTCATGCGGCGGCTCCTGGCGCGCGAGGATCGCCGCCTCGTGCTGCGCGCCGTAGCCGGTGCGCAGCAGCACTACGTCGCCTTCCTCGACGCGCACGCCCTGCGCCGCCTCGGCCGCCTCGAGGTCCTCCGGGTAGACGCCCGGGGCCATCGGCAGCGGGTCCTGGCCGAGCACGCGCGCGACGTCGAGCAGCACTCCGCGCGTCATGATGCCGTCGCGCATCACCTCGGAAGTCTGCTCGAGGGCGCCTTCCGAGGCCTTGACGAGCCCGGCCGAGCGACCGTTGTACATCTTGCCGTCGAAGAACACGTGGGCGAGGCCGTCGATGTGCGTGAAGATGCTGCCGTGGAAGGCGAAGCTGAGGCGTTCGCCGGCCCACTGCAGCGGCTCGACGCCGGGCATGGCCGGATCCTCGGGGTTGTCGCCGAGCGCGTAGCGCTCGCCGCTCTGCGCCATGTCGATCACCGGGTTGCCGCCGGCGAGCTGCGGGCCGCCCCAGGGGATCAGCCGCGAGCAGGAGATGCTGACGCCCTCGTGGACCAGCGAGGCGGCCTGCCTGCGCTTTGCGTCCGTGATCAGGTTGAGCGTGCCGAGGGTGTCGTCGTCGCCCCAGCGCCCCCAGTTGCTGAGCGTGTCGAAGTACGAAAGCACCTCTTCCTGCGACGGGGCCACTGGCATGACTCACCTCCTGCGCGTCGATGACTCGGATGCGGGCGCATCCTACGCGAAGGGGCGAAGCGCCGGGCCGGCCGGCGCGAGGACCGTGAGGCCGGCTACGTGCCGATCGCCTCGCCGAGCTGGAGCCGCTCGAGGGCGTCGTACGCCTCCTCGACCATGTCCATTACCACCTGGCGGGCGGGCTTCAGTTCGCGGATGAAGCCGACGCCCTGCCCGGCGGGCGGGCTGATCCAGTCGTAGAGCTTGTGGTCCTCCGCCGCCTGCTTGATCTTGCCGACGAGCAGGCCCTGCAGCGGCATCGGCAGGTAGGGCGGGGCGTCCGGCTGCTCCCAGGCCTCCTTGAAGCGGTTGCGCACGGCGCGGTTGCGCTTGCCGTCGTCCGCCTCGTTGACCCAGGCGTCCTGCGCCTTCGCGTCGAGCAGCTTCTGCTTGGCCCACATCTCCGTGGCCGACTCGTGCGTCGCCTGCCAGATCGTGCCCGTCCAGACGCCGACCGCCCCAAGGACGATCGCGGCGACGACGTGCTGCCCGGTGGTGATCCCGCCGGCGGCGAGGATCGGCGTGTCGTGCTGCCTCGCCAGCTCGGCGACCTCCGGGACGATCGAGAAGGTGCCGATGCGGCCGGTGTGGCCGGCCGAGTCCTGGCCCTGCGCGATCAGCAGGTCGAGCCCGGCGTCGAGCTCGCGCTGCGCCTGCCGCGCCATGCCGATCAGGCCCCAGACCTTCACGCCCGCGTCATGCATCTCGTCGAGGATGAAGGCAGGGCTGCCGAGGCCGGAGGCGAAGATCGGGATCTGCTCCTCCATCATGATCTCGAGCTTGCGGCGCGTGTCGGCCAGGCCCCGCAGGCGCTGCGTGCCCCAGGGGCCGGGCGTGGTCGGCTCCGGGATGTTGTTGTCGCGCATCAGCGCGTCCATGAACTCGCGATGCTGCTGCGGGATCTGCGCCTCGAGTTCCTCGAGGTTGCCGCGCACGTAGGAGGAGGGGATGGTGATGTCGACGCCGAACGGCTTGTCGCCGACCTGCTCCTTGATCCAGCGGATGTCGTTCTGCATCTCCTCGACGGTGTGCGTGCTGGCGCCCAGCATGCCGATGCCGCCGGCGTTGCTGACCGCGGCGGCCACGTCACGCGTGTGCGCGAAGGAGACGATCGGGTACTCGCAGCCGTACTCCTCGCAGAGCCGGGTGTAGAGGGGGTCGTCGCTCATCGTCTGGTCCTCTCGGTGCCGCCGGGGCGCGAGCCGCGCCCTGGGGCTGCCTGTGTGCTCGGGTTCGCGCCTGTGCGGCGCTCCGCCATGGTAGCAAGGGCGCGCCTTGCGGGGCGGGTCAGGCCGGCGCCAGCTCGCTGATCTCGGCGACCTCCTCGGCGCTGAGCTGCGCCTCGCCGGCGGCGGCGTTGGCCGCGACCTGCTCCGGCTTCGTCGCGCCGGCGATCACGCTGGAGATCGAGGGGTTCGCGAGCAGCCAGCCGAAGGCGACCTCCAGCAGGCTGCGCCCGTGCTCCTCGCACCACGCCTCGAGGCGTTCGACGATCTCCCAGTTGCGGTCGGACATGACGCGCCCCGAGAAGCGCGCGTCGGAGAGGCGGGCGCCCTCGGGGGCGTCCTGGCCGCGGCGGTACTTGCCGGTGAGCAGCCCGCTCGCGAGCGGGAAGTAGGGCAGCATACCGAGCCCAAACTGCTCGCAGGCCGGGAGCACCTCGGCCTCGATGCCGCGCTTGAGCAGGCTGTACTCGTTCTGCGCGGAGACGAAGGGCGTGAGGTGGTGGTGCCGCGCGATCCAGTGACAGTCCGCGATCGCCCAGCCGGCGAAGTTCGAGTTGCCGATGTAGCGCACCTTGCCCGAGCGCACGAGGTCGTCGAGCGCGCGCAGCGTCTCGTCGTGCGGCGTCTCCGGGTCCGGGAAGTGGATCTGGTAGAGGTCGAGGTAGTCCGTGCCGAGGCGGCGCAGGCTGGCCTCGACGGCCTGCATGATGTAGCGACGCGATGCGCCGCGCATCAGCGGCCCCTCGCCCATGGGCACGCCGCACTTGCTGGCGACGATCACGTCCTGACGATCCGCGCCGAGCGCCTTGCCGAGGAACTCCTCGGACTTCGCGCCGCCGTAGATGTCGGCTGTGTCGAAGAAGTTGATGCCGGCGTCGAGGCAGGCGCGCACGACGGCCTCGGTGGCCGCGTAGTCGGCGCGCATCCCGAAGTTGTTGCAGCCGAGTCCAACGACGGAGACCTGCAAGCCCGATCGTCCGAGGTTCCGGTACTCCATCGCTTCCCCCTCCGCCCCGCGTCACCACGGGCGCCACTACCTGCACGGCCGAACGTCGGCGAGTATAAGCGCCGCCGCTGGACGTGCACCCTCGCCGCGCCGATCCGGCCCTCTCCCCTCCGGCCCCCTCTCCCTGGGGAGAGGGCGGGGG
>VXMT01000128.1 GCA_009840965.1 Chloroflexota bacterium | reverse complement strand
CCCCGGGGGGGCGCCCGCGGCGGGGGGGGGCGGCGGGGGGTGGGTGGCCGGCTTCGCCTTCGCCGTCGCGCCCGCCGTGCTCGGCGGACGCGACCGCCTGGCCCCGCACGAGGTAACGTCGCTGGTGACGTACCGGGGGGCGGCATGACGACCGCGGAGATCGGCGTCATCGGGGGCTCCGGCTTCTACCAGCTCGATGAGCTGCGCGACGCCGAGCGGATCGAGGTCGAGACGCCCTTCGGCGCGCCGAGCGGGCCAATCGTCACCGGATCGATCGAGGGGCGGCGCGTCGCCTTCATCGCGCGGCACGGAGAGGGCCACCGCCTGTTGCCCTCGGAGGTGCCGGCGCGCGCCAACATCCACGCCCTGAAGCAGCTCGGCGCGGAGCTTGTGATCTCGCTCTCCGCCGTCGGCTCGCTGCGCGAGGAGATCGAGCCGCTGCACGCGGTCACGCCGGACCAGATCATCGACCGCACCAACGGCGTGCGCCCGCACACCTTCTTCGGCGACGGCATGGTCGTGCACATCGGGTTCGCCGACCCGTTCTGCACCGACCTCGCGGCGGCGCTGGCCGACGCGGCCGAGGCGAGCGGCGTCACGACCCATCGAGGCGGCGCGCTGGTCGTGACCGAGGGTCCGTCCTTCTCGACGCGCGCGGAAGCGCGAATCAACCGCGACGGGGGCGGCACGATCATCGGGATGACGGCGATCCCGGAGGCGCGGCTCGCGCGCGAGGCGGAGCTCTGCTACGCCGCGCTCTGCTTCGTCACCGACTACGACGTCTGGCGCGACACGCAGGAGGACGTGAGCGCGGACATGGTGCTGGAGAACCTCTCGAGGAACGCCGCGCGCGGCCGTCAGGCCCTGGTGCGCACCGTCGCGGGGCTCGGCGATCTCGGGGACTGCGACTGCGGCGACGCGCTCGCCTCGGCGCTGGTGACGCCGCCGGACCTCGTGCCGGCGGAGACGCGGCAGCGGCTCGCGCTGCTGCTCCGGCGCTACCACGGCGAGCCCCCGGACGAGCCATGACGCGCACGCTGTCGCGGGACCACGCCGTCGAGGGCGACGCGGCGCTCTACCGCGTGCACGAGGAGCGCGACAGCCAGCGCCTGCTCGCGCTGCTCGCCGAGGACCGCGCCTACGCCGCCTTCGCCATCGGCCACCTCGACAGCGGCCTCTTCCGCGACGCGCGCTTCTGGACGGCCGAGGGGCCGGCCGGCGAGCACGCGGTCGTCATGCACGCCAACGGATCGCTGGGCAAGATGACCGTGCTCTGCGGCGACGCGGGCGGCGTGGCCGCGACGCTCTCGCTGCACCCGGGCCCGCGCGGCGGCTACCTCGCCACCTGCGCGCCGGAGCACCTGGCGGCCGGGCGCCGCGTCTACGCCCTGGGCGGCGTGATCTCGATGATCCGCATGGCGGTCGAGGCAGAGAGCTTCCGGCCGGCCGGTCCGGGCGTGGGGCAGCCGCCCGTGCAGCAACTCAGCGCCCGCGACGCGCGCGCCCTCAACGCGCTCTACGCCACCGGCGGCGGCCCCACCGGCTACCGCGGCGAGCACATCGAGCAAGGCGTCTACTACGGGGTCTTCGAGGGCGGCTCGCTCGTCGCCGTGGCGGGCACGCACCTCGTCTCGCCGGGCATGGGCATCGGGGTCGTGGGCAACGTCTTCACGCACGCCTCGGCGCGCGGGCGCGGGCTGGCGACGCGCGTCACCTCGGCGGTCACGAGCACGCTGATCGAGCGCGGCTGCTGGCAGGTGACGCTCACGGTGGATCCTGAGAATCCACCGGCGCTGCGTGCCTACGAGCGGCTCGGCTACGTGCGCGGCGCCCCCCTGCACGAGGCGCGCATCGAGCGCCGCGACGTGATCGGGCTGGGCGCGCTGCTGCGCCGCCGCCTCGCGAGGCGCGGCCCGGACGGCGAGCGCCTCGTGCGCATCCACCCCGACGAGTAAGCGCCCGGACAGGTAAGGTGGCGTTCGTCGGGAGGAGCCGATGAGCCACGAGACCGCGGGCGAGATCGCCGACCGCCGGCTCGCCGCCGAGGGCGTGCGCCGCATCGAGTGGGCGGCTCGCGAGATGCCCGTGGTTGCGCAGATCCGGGAGCGCTTCGCCGCCGAGCGCCCGCTCGAGGGCCTGCGCGTCAGCGCCTGCGCCCACGTGACCACGGAGACGGCGAACCTCGTGCTCGCGCTGCGCGACGGCGGCGCCCAGACCCGGCTGGCGGCCTCTAACCCGCTCTCCACGCAGGACGACGTCGCCGCGGCGCTCGTCGCCGAGTACGGGGTGCCGACCTTCGCGATCAAGGGCGAGGACCACGAGACCTACTTCCGCCACCTCGATCTCGCGATCGAGCACGCGCCCGGAGTCGGGCCGCAGCTGACGATCGACGACGGCGCGGACCTGACGGCGCTGCTGCACCGCGAGCGGCGCGACCTCCTCGACGGCGTCGCCGGGGGCACCGAGGAGACGACGACGGGGGTGATCCGCCTGCGCGCGCTGGCCGCCGAGGGCGCGCTCGGCTACCCGATCGTCGCAGTCAACGACGCGGAGACGAAGCGCTTCTTCGACAACCGCTACGGCACCGGCCAGTCCACCCTCGACGGCATCATCCGCGCGACCAACGTCCTGCTCGCGGGGAAGACCGTGGTGATCTGCGGCTACGGCTGGTGCGGGCGCGGCATCGCGATGCGCGCGCAGGGACACGGCGCGCACGTGATCGTGACCGAGGTGCAGCCGACGCGCGCCCTCGAGGCGATGCTCGACGGCTACCGCGTGATGCCGATCGCCGAGGCGGCGCGCGAGGGAGACATCTTCGTGACCGCCACGGGCGACATCAACGTCATCGACAGTCCCGCCTTCGCCGCGATGAAGAGCGGCGCGATCCTCGCCAACTCCGGCCACTTCGACGCCGAGATCAACCTCGACGCCCTTGAGGCGATGACGGAGGCGCGGCGCGAGCTGCGGCCCCTCGTCGAGGAGTGGACGCTGAGCGACGGGCGGAAGCTGGTCGTGCTGGCCGAGGGGCGGCTCGTCAACCTCGGAGCGGCGGAGGGGCACCCGGCGAGCGTGATGGACATGTCCTTCGCGAACCAGGCGCTCTGCCTCGAGTACCTCGCGCGGCAGCACGCGAGCCTCGGGCCGGAGGTGTACGACGTCCCGCGCGGGATCGACGAGGAGGTCGCGCGCCTCAAGCTGGCCGCGATGGGCGTCGCGATCGACGAGCTGACGGAGGAGCAGGAGCGCTACCTGCGCTCCTGGGAGCTGGGCACCGCCTGAGCGGCGCCGCGCTGGCGGCTGCGCTCGAACTGCGGTCCAATCGGGGCCGAGGATGGGCTGATGAGCAACACCTTCTTCGACTCGCCGTCCCTGCTGCTCACCAGCGAGTCGGTGACCGAGGGGCACCCGGACAAGCTCTGCGACCAGGTGTCCGACGCCGTGCTGGATGCGATGCTTGAGCAGGACCCCTACTCGCGGGTCGCCTGCGAGGCCGCGGTCAACACCGGCATCGTCTTCGTCTTCGGCGAGGCGAGCACCGAGGCCTGGGTCGACCTCCAGGACATCGTGCGCCAGACCATCCGCGAGATCGGCTACGACGACTCCGAGGTGGGCTTCGACTGGCGCACGTGCGGCGTCATCTCCTCGCTCAAGGAGCAGGCCGGCGATATCGCGCGCGGCGTGGACGCCGCAATCGAATCGCGCGAGCGCGGCTCCGAGGACCCCTACGACAAGGTCGGCGCCGGTGACCAGGGGATGATGATCGGCTTCGCCTGCAACGAGACCGACGACTACCTCCCGCTCACGATCTCGCTCGCGCACCGGCTCGTGCAGCGGCTCGCGGCGCTGCGCAAGAGCGGCGTGCTGCCCTACCTGCGCCCCGACGGCAAGTCGCAGGTGACGATCGAGTACGAGTTCGGCCGGCCGAAGCGCCTCGAGGCGGTGGTCGTCTCCACGCAGCACGACCCGGACGTGCGCATCGAGCAGCTGCGCGAGGACATGCGGCGGCTCGTGATCGACTACATCTGCCCCGACGACCTCCTCGCCGGCCTCGAAGACAGCAAGGTCTTCGTCAACCCGACCGGGCGCTTCGTCTCGGGCGGTCCGGCCAGCGACGCCGGGCTGACGGGCCGCAAGATCATCGTCGACACCTACGGCGGGATCGCCCGTCACGGCGGCGGCGCCTTCAGCGGCAAGGATCCGACGAAGGTGGACCGTTCGGCCTCCTACGCCGCCCGGCACGTCGCGAAGAACCTCGTCGCGGGCGGGCGCGCCGCCGCGCGCGCGGGGGGGGGGTGGGTCGCGCTGGGCGGGGGCCCGGGCCGGGGCCGGGGGGGCGGGGGGGTGGGGGGGGGGGGGCGGCCCGAGCC
>VXMT01000247.1:41456-42690 GCA_009840965.1 Chloroflexota bacterium | reverse complement strand
CCCCCCCCCCGCCCCCCCCCCCCCCCCCCCCCCCCCCCCCCCCCCCCCCGGGCCCCCCGGCGCCCCCGCCCCCCCCCCCGGGCGGCGCCCCGGCGCCCCGCTACGGTCCGTTCCCCGGCGACGCCGAAGACATCGAGGCGTCCGGCCTGTTCCTCCACCTCAACACCAACAAGCGCTCCGCGACCGTCGACCCGGCCACCGCCGAGGGGGCGGCGACGATCCGCCGCCTCGCCGCGCAAAGCGACGTCGTGATCGAGGACCACGAGCCGGGGCGCGCCGCTGAGTGGGGCTGGGGCTGGGACGAGCTCTCACGCGACCGCGACGACCTTGTGATGCTCTCGCTCACGCCGTTCGGGCAGGACGGCCCCTACCGCGACTACCTGGGCTCCGAGATCACGCTCCAGGCGCTGGGCGGTCCGCTGTGGATCACCGGGCACCGTAGCCGCGAGCCGCTGAAGTTCGCCGGGCATGTTGCGCACTACTCGGCCGGCGCCACGGCCGCGCTCGCCGTGCTGATCGCGCGCTACCGCGTCGAGGCAGGCGGCGCCGGCGACTACCTAGACCTCGCGGTCTACGAGTGCCAGGCGGGGTTCCGCGACCGGCGCGTGGTCGACCTCACGGGCGCGGCCTACGCGGGCTGCACGATGCGGCGGCGGGAGGGCGGCCAGATGCCGGCGAGCGGCATCCGGCCGGCGATGGACGGCTACGTCAACCTCTTCGGGTTTGGCCCCCGGCTGCCGGGGTTCCTCGCGATGATCGGGCGTGAGGACATGATCAGCCGCGAGGAGCTGTTCCAGCCGGTCGCCTTCGTGCCCGAAGAGGCCATCGAGGAACTGGAGGCGTCCTACGCGGAGTTTCTGCAGCGCACGCCGAAGCTCGAGGCGCTGCGCCAGGCGCAGGAGTTCGGCGTCCTCGGCGGGGCGCTGCTGACGATGAGCGAGCTATTGGAGAACCCGCACTTCCGGGGCCGCGGCGCCTGGGACACGGTCGACCACCCACGGACCGGGCCGCTCGAGTACCCCGGCAGGCCCTTCATCATGAACGCCTCGCCCCGCCCCTCCGCGCGACGTGCGCCGCTGCTGGGGGAGCACGACGCGGTCCTCGCGGCGCTCTCGGCGTGGCCGGCCCGGCCCGCGGGCGCGGCGCCGCGCGCGGCGCCGCCCCGGGGGGGCGGGGGCGGGGCGCCCCCCACCCCCCCGGGCCGGGGCGGGGCGGGCGCGCCGCGGGGGGGGCG
>VXMT01000247.1:11596-41446 GCA_009840965.1 Chloroflexota bacterium | reverse complement strand
CGGGCCCGCCCCGGCCCGTCGGCGCCGCGGGCGACACGCTCGGCGGCGGAGGGCGGCCGGCGGCGCCCACCCAGCGAGGGCGTGCGGGTGGCCGCCGCGACGGTGGTCTGGGCCGGGCCGCACAGCACGCAGCTGCTGGCGGAGTGGGGCGCCGAGGTGATCCGCGTCGAGCCGATCAGCCGCATCCACCCGAACACCCGCGGCGCCGAAGTCACCTTCACAAAGGAGCAGTGCGAGGAGCAGGTGCGCAGCGGCGTCAGCCTGCACGCGCTCTACCCCGGCCACGATCCGAAGGACGACCGCTGGAACCGCTCGGCCAACTTCAACTCCCATGCCCGCAACAAGAAGTCGATCACCGCAGACATCTCCGCCCCCGAGGGCCGCGAGGCGTTCCTGCGCCTGGCGGCCGTCAGCGACGTGGTCATCGAGAACAACTCGCCCGGCGCGTTCGAGCGCGCGGGCCTCGGCTGGGACGACCTGCGCGAGGTGAACCCGCGGCTAGTCATGGTCCGGATGCCGGCCTTCGGCCTGTCGGGGCCCTACCGCGACTACCGCTCGTTCGGCACGCACGCCGAGGCGATGGTCGGCCAGACGCTGTTCCGCCGTTACATCGACGGCGAACCGGAGCTCTCCGGCGACGTGCTCAGCGCCGACGCGATGGCCGGGGTCCACGGCGCGGTCGCGGCGATGATGGGACTGCGGCACCGCGAGCGCACCGGCGAGGGCCAGCTCATCGAGCTGCCGCTCGCCGAGGGCTTCATCCCCATCCTCGGCGAGTACATCCTCGACTACGTGATGAACGGCCGCGAGGGGTCGGCGCAGGGAAACACCCACCGCTGGCACGCGCCGCACGGCGTCTACCCGGCCCGGGGCGAGGATCAGTGGATCGCGATCGACGTGGCGAGCGACGAGCAATTCGCCGCGCTCTGCGCCGTCCTCGGCAGGCCCGCGCTCGCCGCCGACGCCCGCTACGCGAGCGCGGCCGGCCGGCGGGAGCATCGCGTGGAGCTCGAGGCGAGCATCGGCGAGCTGACGGGAGTCCGCGACAAGGAGGCGCTGTTCCACGAGCTGCAGGCGGCCGGCGTCTGCGCTGCCCCGGTGCGCGACGCCCTCGAGATCCTCGCGGACCCGCAGCTCGCCGCCCGCAGCTGGTTCCGCGAGATCCACATGCCGACGGTGGGCACGCACCGCTACCCCGGCTACCTCTTCAAGATGCGCAACACCTCGGACGAGGTGCGGCTCCC
The DNA here is from genome assembly GCA_009840965.1 of Chloroflexota bacterium. Lineage (GTDB taxonomy): Bacteria > Chloroflexota > Dehalococcoidia > UBA2979 > UBA2979 > VXMT01. The sequence continues at coordinate 40,202 of VXMT01000247.1, read as the reverse complement.
GCCGCCCCGGCTGGGCGAGCACAACGAGGAGATCTACGTCGACCTCCTCGGCTACTCCCGCGACGAGTACGACTCGCTCCTGGAGCGCGGCCTGATCGGCACGCGCTACCCGGACGAGGTCCTGCCCGTCTGATCCGCCGATGAGCGCTCGAACCGCGTGGCGGCGGGGCGGCGTGCTACGGTCGGGGGCGTGAGCGCGGAGCAGCCGGACTGGCGCGAGTTCCTGCACCTCGATGAGGCGGCGCTGCTGCGCCAGTGCGACTTCGACCGCTTCCGCGCGAGTGGGCCCGGGGGGCAGAAGCGCAACGTCACCGACTCCGCCGTGCGCCTGCGGCACCGGCCCTCCGGGCTGAGTGCCGAGGCCAACGAGTCGCGCTCGCAGCACGAGAACCGGGCGCGCGCCCTGCGCCGCCTGCGGCACGCGATCGCGCTGCGGCTGCGCGCCCCCGTCGACGTCGAGGGCTACGCGCCCGCTCCCGAGCTCGCCGCAGCCCGCACGACGCAACGCAGGCTCGCCCTCGGCCGCCGCGATGCCCGCTATCCGGCGGCGCTGGCCGCGCTCTTCGACCTGCTCGCCGCCAGCGGCTGGCGGCCGGGCGAGGCGGCGCGGACGCTCGGCGTCACGAACGCCTCGCTGACCCGCTTCCTCGAGGCCGACCGCGCCGCCTGGCGCGCCCTCAACGAGCGGCGGCGGGAGCAGGGGCTGTCGGCGCTGCGCGGGCGGTAGGGGGTTAGCGGAGGTCGAAGTGGCGCGACTCGATCGGGACGATCTTGCCGCCGCGGTACTCCCAGATCTCGACGAAGCCGGTCACGAGGTCGCCCGTGGCGTTCCAGTCGAGCGGCGAGGCGGCGCCGTCGTAGTCGATCTCCTCGCCGTTGCGGACGGCCTCGAGGGCGGCCGCGACGCCCTCGGGCCCGGCGATCACCGTGCGGCCGGGCGGCTGCACGACGTTGCGCAACTGGTCGCGGATCGCGGCGCTGTCATTGGAGCCCGCGGCCTCGGCGGCGAGCGCGATGGCGATCACGGCGTCGTAGCCCTCGCGCACGTAGGCGCGCGCCGGATCCTCGCCAAACTGCGCGACATAAGCCTGATTCCAGGCCGCCGTCGAGGGCTCGTCTGGCCCGCTGCCCGGCGCGGTGCCCTTCGAGCCGTCAAGGTGCGCGGCCCCGATCTTCGCGGCCAGGTCCTCGCTGCGGGTCGCGTCGGCAAAGACGAACTTCGTGAAGACGCCGTGCTCGATCGACTCGCGCAGGAAGACCTCCGCCTCGCCGGGGAAGGCGACCACCACCAGCAGATCGGCCCCGCCGCTCGCCGCCTGCTCCAGCTCCGCCAGGTACGAGGTCTGCCCCAGCGCCGAGTAGGACGCAGCCGAGACGGCGCCGCCGAAGTGCTGCGTGAAGACCTCGGCCAGCCCCTGCCCGTAGGCGTCGTCGCGGTAGAGCAGGCCGACGTTGTCGAGCCCCTCCTCGCGGGCGAGGGCGGCGAGGATCACGCCCTTCGCGACATCGGAGGGAGCGCTGCGGAACAGGAAGTCGCGGTCGTTCGAGGTCGAGAGGGCAGGGGAGGAGGCGGACGGAGTGATCATGACGACGCCGGCGGGGCCGATCACGCTCTCCGTGACCGCGAGCGTCACGGTGCTGGAGATCGCGCCGACGATCGCCTGCACGCCCTCCACCTCCACGAGGCGGCGGGCCTCCTCGACGCCCTGCGTCGGGTTGACCTTCGTGTCGCCGGAGAGCAGGACGACGTCCTGCCCGTTCACGCCGCCGGCCTCATTGAGGTGCTGGACCGCGAGCTCCACGCCGACGCTGACCACGTCGCCGAGCTCGGCGAGGGAGCCGGAGCGATCGGCGAGGTAGCCGATCCGCAGCGGCTCGCTCGCCTCCTCGCCGTCGTCGCAGGCGGCGATCAGGGCGCCGGCGACGAGCAGCAGGAGGGCGAGCCCGGCCAGAAGCTTGCGCATGCGCGTAGCCTACGACGTTCCCGCGACGGTGTCTCAGACACACCTGCGACCTGCGAAACTCCACAAGCCCGATCCGGCTCCCTCTCCCTGGGGAGAGGGCAGGGGTGAGGGGGAGGACTCCCGCGCACCTCCGAGAGCCCCGATGGTGCAACGCGATTCCGGAGGGCGGACCCTCCCTCACCCTAACCCTCTCCCTCGGGGAGAGGGGACCGAAGGGATTGGCTCGCTGTCGTGAGGAGAGGGTTTCGCGACGGTGTCTCAGACACACCTGCGAGGCGGTGCGCCGCGGGTGCGAGAGGCGACGGCGCTTTGGGTAGAGGGGGAGGCCGCCGCTCCCGTTGCGACGGCCTCCTGCCTCAATCCCCGCCGACTGGCGACGGGGTTGGGGGGGCGTGCTTAGGGCTCCGGGAAGGCGTCCTTCCTCTGGCCGGGGTCGGCGGTGAGAGCCATTTCGAATCTCCTCAAGTCCACTCCGTACTGATACTGGGTACATTGTACCGCGTTTGCACCGAAGTTGTAACTTACTCGAACGTTATAGTCCGTGGGTTGCCGTGGCTCAGGCCCGCTCGATCGTCGCGGTCAGCCCGTGCGAGTCGAGGCGGTCGCGGTACAGCTCCGCGCGCTCGAGCGGGCAGGCGATCACCTCGGCGCGGCCCTGCAGGTGCGCCGTCAGCATGATCTCCGTCGCGGCGCGCACATCGAGCTCGGGCACCGAGGCGAGGAGCGCGCGAACCACGTGCCCCATCTCGTTGACGTCGTCGTCGTGCAGGATCACGCGGTAGGGCGGCAGCGCTTCATCGAGCGTGCGCTCGCGGGGCGCGGGATCGCGCACGGGGGCGGACGGCGTCGGCGTGGGCGGCGAAGTCATGGCGAGTGCTCCCCGCTCGATGGGTGCGTGGCCGCGCCGATGGTACGGCCCGAGCGAGCCTCGGGGGCGACGCGCGCGCGTCGAGGGCAGGGCGCCGCTGGATCGCACGGGCGCCGGTCCCGATGATCGGCGGCGATGCTGGACGCAGTGCTTGTGGTGGCCGGGCTGGCCGCGCTGATCGGCGGCGCCTGGATCCTCGTGCATGAAGCCGAGCGGCTGGCGGTGCGGCTCGGCCTGAGCCCGATGCTCATCGGCCTGACCGTGGTGGCCCTCGGCACGTCGGCGCCGGAGATGATCGTCGGCGCTTCCGCCTCCGCCCGGGGCGCCGGCGAGTTGGCGGTTGGCGGCGTGCTCGGCTCGAACGTGGCGAACGTCGCGCTCGTGCTCGGCCTCGGGATCGTCATCCGCCCGCTCGCAGTCAGCTCGCGGCTGCTCCGCTGGGAACTGCCCGCGCTCGGCATCGCGACCGTGCTCGTGCTGCTGTTCGGGGCGAGCGGCGCGATCGGACGCATCGAGGGCGCGGCGCTGCTTGCCTTGCTCGTGGTCTTCCTTGCCGTCTCGGCGCGGTCCGCGCCGGAGTCGATGCAGTCGCGGGCGGCGGAGGTCGAGGTCATCGACCCGGCCGCATCGATGCTGCGCGGCGTCGTGCAACTGCTCATTGGCATCGCCGCCCTGGCTGCGGGCTCGGAGCTGCTGGTGCGCGGTGCGGAGGGTCTGGCCGAGCGCCTCGAGATCAGCCAGGTCGTGGTCGGCGCGCTGATCATCGCCGTGGGGACCAGCCTGCCCGAGCTTGCGACCACGGCCGTGGCGGCGCTGCGGCGCCATCACGCGATCGCAGTCGGCAACGTGATCGGCTCGAACATCTTCAACCTGCTGGGTGCGCTCGGCCTTGCCTCGCTGGTTGCCCCGCTGCCGATCGACGGCCGCCTCTACGAGCTCGAGTTGCCGGCGATGGCGCTCAGCACGGTGCTGCTCGTGCCGCTGGCCTGGCGCGAGCGGAACGGGCGCGTCTCGGGCTCCGTGCTGCTCGTGCTCTATGCGCTCTTCGTCGTCGCCCTGCCGGGCCACCGCTGATCCGCACGGATCCGCACGATCCGCGCGCCGCTCAGTAGCTCCAGCGGATCGTGCGCCGCGGCCGCAACCGCAGGATCACCTCGCCCTCGCGCGGCGCCTCGGGCAGCTCGTCCTCCGGCACGCCGCGCTGGCGGCGGCCCTCCCGCTCGATGGCCAGGCGCTCGCCGTCGTCGCGTACGATCTCGAGGTCGCCCTGCACGAGCACGCCGCTCCAGTCGCCGGAGTCCTTGGAGCCCGCGACCATCAGCGAGCCGTGCGGATTCGCCTCGGCGTTGCGCACCTTCTGCGTCCGCGCCGGCGTCCCGACGTAGAGCAGGTCGCCGATGCGGTAGTAGCCGAGGGCGACGCTGTGCGGGTAGCCGTCCGCGTCGAGGGTGGTAAGCACGCACCACTCGCCGCGGCGGTCCAGGTACTCGGCGATCTCGGGGTCTTCGATCGTTCGCTCGCTCATCGTGGCGGTCCGTTGGTTGCGCGCGTGTGGACGGGCGCAATCTGTCACGTCACGCGCGGCTCGGCTACTCCGCCGCGGTCCCGCCCACTCCGTTGAGCTCGTCGATGACGGCGAGGAGGTCACCGCTGCGGGAGAAGTTGACCGCCACCAGGTTCGGCGTGAGTCCGCGGTCGGTGGCGCACTCGCGCAGCCGCGGCAGCAGCACCGCGCTCGCGTTGAGCAGCTCCGCGTCCTCCGGGCTCGGCGCAACGTCCTCGATCCAGTGGTTCACGAGGAACAGCGGCGCGTCCGGCGCGCCCCGGTTGGGCTCGCAGCTGAGGTCGCCGACCGAGCGGAAGGCAAAGGGCGTCTCCTGCGTCAGCTCGAACCCGCGATGCAGCCACGGGGCGGGTGCGCGATCGGCGTTCTCGGTCATGACGATGAGCCGCTCGTTGCGGTCGACCAGCTCGCCCAGGGTTGGCCAGGGAGCGGCGCGGCCGGGGTGCGCGTAGGCGTAGCGCTCGAGGCCCGCCTCGACGAAGGCGGCTGCGATGTCCTCTGCGGGCGCCTCGTCCTGGATGAACACGATCACGACCTCGCCCGGGTTGGTGGCGAGGAAGCGGCGGATGTCGCGCAGCGCCTCGCGGAGCGGCGTCGCTCCAAGCTCGCAGAAGCCGTGGCAGAGGTAGAGCTCGCGATCCTCGAGCGGGCCGAGGCCCGCGGCGATGCGCTCGCGCGCCTCGACGACCTCCGCGCCGTAGAGCTCGACCATCGCCTCGCGGTCCGTGCCGAGCAGCTCCGTGGCGACGCCCGTCAGCGATGGGTAGCCGAACCAGACGTCGATCAGCAGCCCGCGGATGCCGTAGTCCAGTTGCTCCGCGATGCCATCGCGGTGAGCGGCGAAGAGCCAGCCCTCATCCGAGGCTGCCGACATCGAGTTGTGCGTGGCGGCGAACGCGACCTCGTCGAGCGGGCGGCCGCAGAGGGCGGCGTGGCCGTTGCAGGCCGTCACCCGCTCGCGGGCGTCGTCGCCCCCGAGGAGACCGAGGCCGCCAAGGAGCAGCGCGATGGCGACGGCGCCCCCGGCGATGAGCGCGGCAAGCGCGGCGATCCGCACCGCCGGGGAGAGCTGCGAACGCAGCTCCGCGGACGCGGCAACGCGGGCGACATCGCTCGCGGTGGCGGCTCGCTCCCTCCAGAGCAGGCGCATCAGCTCCATCAGCCCGAGGTAGAGGGCGGCGAGGCCGGCGAGGGCGACCACGACCGTCACGAGGTCGTCCGTGCGGAAGAGCGCGAGCCAGCCGAGCACGACCGCGGCGATAGCGCGCACGAGCCGCCCGGCGTTCGACTGCGGCGCGGTCGCCATGAGCCAGATGCGCCGCAGCGCCTCGTGCGCGTCGAGGCCGGCGAAGCGCGAGCTGGAGGCGGCGGCGAGCACCAGCCCGCCCGCGCCGAGCGCGAAGCTCCAGCCGCGCAGATCGTCGAGGAAGGCGTCCCAGAGGCCCGCCGCCGCGGCGCCGCGCAAGCCGCCCCCGGCGAGCTCCTCGAGCGCCGCCCTGCCGGCATCGAGCGCCACGATCGTCGCGGCGGCGACGATCGCGACGGTGAGCCCGATGCGCAGGAGGGCCCGCCGCCTCCCTCGTGCGATCGCCCACGAGGCCGCGAAGGCGGCGAGCGCGAGCAGCGGCAGCGCCGCCGACAGGAAGCGGATGCCGCGGGCGATGCCGAGCGCCGTGTCGACGTACTCCGAGTCGGCGAGCTCGATCACGGCGCTGTCGAGCGAGGGCAACTCCGCGGCGAGCTCCGGGTTGAAGCGCGCCACGGTCACCTCGACGGCGATCGCGGCGTCCACCAGTTGGAGCACGATCGGCTCGTCGGAGAAGAGCGCGCGGTGCGTCTGGTGGAGCGCCGTCTCGTAGAGCTGCTCGAACGCGGCGGTGGCGATCACCGCCTGCACCGCCGCCTCGATCAACGGGCGGGCCGCGATCAGGCCGGGGTCGCCTTGCTCGATCAGCTCCTCGACCAGGAAGTCGGCGACGAACCGCTGCACGTCCTCGTCGTCGAGGGCGCGCACCGCCCGGTTCGAGAAGCCGTCGCTGTCGACGAGGGCGTCGGCCGCCCAGAGTGCGAACAGCGCGGAGAAGAGCAACAACGCGCCCGCGACGAGCAGCAGCCACGAGGCGAACGGCCTCGGCGCCGCGCGCACCAGCCGCAGCGCCGCGGCGCGCGCGCCACTCATCGCCGGCTCCGCAGGATCGGTCGCATCCGCCGGCTCACTCGCCACATTGCCTCATCCAGTGTGTCGCCGCCTCGCGGGGCACGGTAGCATCGCCCCCGAGGACGGCGCCCGTGGACGTGCTGCTCGAGGTCTCAAGTCTGGTCAAGCGCTTCGGCGGCCACGTCGCCGTCGATGGCGCGTCGTTCGAGGTCGGGCGCGGCTCGATCACCGGCCTGATCGGGCCCAACGGCGCGGGCAAGACCACCTGCTTCAACTGCATCGCGGGAGCGTTGCGCGCCGACGGCGGGCGCGTGGTCTTCGAGGGCGAGGACATCACGGGGCTGCCCTCGTACCGCGTCTTCCGCCGCGGCCTGACGCGCACCTTCCAGATCCCGCAGGAGCTGGGCGCGCTGACCGTGATCGAGAACCTCATGCTCGTCCCGGAGGGGCAGGCCGGCGAGCGTATCCAGGAGAGCTGGCTGCGCCCCTGGCGCGTCGCGGCTCAGGAGCGCGAGCTTGCCGAGCGCGCGCACGAGGTGCTCGCCGAGGTGGACCTCGACCACGAGGCGCTCAACCGCGCCGGCAACCTCTCGGGCGGCCAGCGCAAGCTGCTGGAGCTGGCGCGCGCCCTGATGTCGAGCCCCAGCCTGATCCTGCTCGACGAGCCGAGCGCCGGCGTGAACCCGACGCTGACGCTGCGGCTGATCGAGCGCATCCGGGATCTGCGCGACCGTTTCGGGATCACCTTCCTCGTGATCGCCCATGACATGGACCTGATGTTGCGCCTCTGCGAGCGGCTGATCGCGATGGCCGACGGCGGGGTGATCACCAGCGGCGACCCGCACGAGGTGCTGGAGAACGCCGAGGTGCAGTCCGCCTACCTCGGGGCCCACGCGCGGTGAGCGCGCTGCTCGAGGTCGATGCCGTCCGCGCCGGCTACGGCAGCGTGATGATCGTGCACGATGTCTCGCTGCGCCTCGATCGCGGCGAGCTGGTGACGATCATCGGGCCGAACGGCGCGGGCAAGTCGACGCTGCTGAAGGCGATCTTCGGGCTGCTTCCGGTCAGCGAGGGGGAGGTGCGCCTCGACGGCGGCGAGGTCACGCACGAGATGCCCTCGCGCATGGTGCGGCTGGGCGTCTCGTTCGTGCCGCAGACGGAGAACGTCTTCCCCTCGCTCACGATCCGCGAAAACCTCGAGATGGGTGGCTACCAGCGCAGCGGCGACGTCGCCGATCGCATCGCCGAGGTGCTGCGGCTCTTCCCGGAGCTCGCGGAGCGGCCCGGCGCGCGCGCCTCGCACCTCTCGGGCGGGCAGCGCCAGGCGCTCGCGATCGCGCGGGCGCTGATGCTCGACCCCAGGGTGCTGCTGCTCGACGAGCCGACGGCCGCGCTCTCGCCCGTGCGCCGCGGCGAGATCTTCGACCGCCTGCAGACGGTGCGCGAGGGCGGCGTCGCACTGCTGATGGTGGAGCAGAACGCACGCGAGGCGCTCGCCATCTCCGACCGCGCCTACCTCCTCGTCGATGGCCGCAACGCGCACGAGCAGCCCGGTCCGGAGATGCTCGCCAACCCGGAGGTCGGCCGGATGTTCCTCGGCCTCGACAGCGCGGAGGGCGAGGACGGCGCATGACGGAGATCCTGCAGCTCGTCCTCATCGGCCTCGTCGTCGGCTCGATCGTCGGGCTGGGCGCGATGGGCCTGACCCTCGTCTACGGGGTCTTCAAGTTCGCGAACTTCGCGCACGCCGACCTGATGACGCTGGGGATGTACCTGGCGTTCTTCGTCTACGTGGACATCGGGATCGTGGGTGGGCACGTCGGGCCGTTCTCGTTCGGCTGGGGGATGATCGCGGCGGTGCTGTTCGCCTGGGCGGGCGTCGCGGCCGTCTCGGTCGGCGCCGATCGCTTCGTCTTCCGGCGGCTGCGCTCGCGCCAGACGGGGCTGCTCAACCTCGAGATCGCCGCGCTCGGCATCGCGATCGCACTGCAAGCCATCGTGCAGGCGATCTGGGGCTCCGCGCCGCTGCGCTACCACAACGAGATCCACGAGGCCTGGACGTTCGCCGGCGGGCTGAAGCTGAAGGCGGACCAGCTGCTCATGATCCTGCTCATGCCGGCGCTCGCCGTCGCCCTCTACCTGCTGCTGCACCGCACCCGCCTCGGCACGGCGATGCGCGCGACGGCGGACAACGCGCCGCTGGCCGAGGCGAGCGGCATCGACACGGAGCGGGTCCGCCTCGCGACCTGGGTGATCGCCGCCTCGCTGACCGCCGTGGCCGGCGTGATGTTCGCGCTGCAATCGCAGCTGCGCTTCGACGCCGGCTTCGAGTTCCTGCTGCTGCCGATGTTCGCGGCGGTCATCCTCGGCGGCATCGGGAACCCCTGGGGCGCGCTCGTGGGCGGGCTGATCGTCGGCGTCTCGCAGGAGCTCTCGACGGAGTGGATCAACACCGGATTCAAACCGGCGGTGCCGTTCGTGCTGCTGATCGCGATGCTGATCGTGCGACCGCGCGGGCTCTTCGGCTCGTCGATCGGAGGGTCCGGCTGATGCCGTCGCTCGATCTGCTGACGCCGTTCGCGGGCGAGCTGCCCCAGCTGATCACGTTCACCGGGAGCGTGAACTGGACGGTCGGCTTCCTCACGACGGCCGCAATCTTCGCGATCGTTGCGCTCGCCTTGAACGTGCAGTGGGGCTACACGGGCACGATCAACTTCGGCGTCGTCGCCTTCTTCGGCATTGGCGCCTATTTCAGCGCGCTGCTCACGCTCGACCCGCCCGGCCAGTTCGAGAGCTACGTGGGAGGCCTCGAGCTGCCGATTCCCGTCGGCTGGCTCGGCGGCATGATCGCCGGAGGCGTGCTCGCGCTGCTCGTCGGCCTGCCCACGCTGCGCCTGCGCGACGACTTCCTGGCCATCGCCACCATCGGCATCGCCACCATCCTGCGCAGCATTGCCAACACGCAGGAAGGCCTCGTCAACCGCGCGCGCGGCCTCAACGGCATCCCCCGCCCGCTCGAGGGCGCGTCGAGGGACATGAGCATCGACTACGACCTGGTGCTGCTCGTGATGACGGGGCTCGCGCTGCTGGTCGTCTTCCTCGTGGTGCGCGGCGCGACGGCCTCGCCCTGGGGCCGCATCCTGCGCGCGATCCGCGAGAACGAGGCGACGGCGCAGTCGGTCGGCAAGATGACCACGAGCTACCGCATCCAGAGCTTCGTGCTGGGCGGCGCGCTGATGGGCCTCGCAGGCGCGATCTGGGCGCACCGTATCGGCACCATCGCGCCCGACTCCTTCGACAACCTGACGACGTTCCTCGTCTGGACGATGGTGATGGTGGGCGGCAGCGGCAACAACCGCGGCGTCATGCTCGGTGCGCTCGTCGTCGGTTTCGTCTGGTTCGGGCTGCCGCTGATCCAGGAGGAGTTGCCCGACTTCCTGGGCACGCGCGTCTTCATGCTCCGGCGCATCGCGATCGGGCTGCTGATCGTCGGCTTCATCCTCGCGCGGCCGCAGGGGCTGCTCGCCGAGGAGTCGCGCGTCAGCCGCTTCGCGCCTCGAGGCGAGGGTGGCGGCGGCAGCGGGGGTGGGGGCAGCGGCGGCTGGATCGGCGCGCTGCGCGCGCGCCTCCGCGTGTAGCCGGGCGTCGGCGAGCCCCTCCCGCTCCCGAACGCGAAGCGGGCGGCCCGCAGGCCGCCCGCTCGTGGTTGCTGCCGCTGGTCCGGCCTATTCGAGGCTGAACGGCACCTCGCGCAGCGAGGTGATCTCGCCGCCCTCGTACTGCCAGATCTCGATGTAGCCCGAGGTCACGTCGCCGACGTCGTTCCAGTCGAGCGAGGTCGCCGCGCCCTCGTAGTTGATGTCGTCCCCGTCGCGGACGGCCTCGAGCGCCGCCTCGATGCCGTCGGGGCCCGGCGAGAACGCGCTGCCGCCCGGCGCGCCGATGCGCGGGAGGTGGTCACGAATGTCCGCGCCGACGGTCGAGCCCGCCGACTCCGCGGCGAGCGCAAGCGCGATCGTCGCGTCGTAGGCCTCGCGCACGAAGGGGAGCGTCGGCAGCTCGCCGTACTCCGCCTCGTAGGCTTCGGCCCAGGCCATCGCCGAGGGTGTCTCCGGGCCGCTGCCCGGCGCGGTGCCCTTCGAGCCGTTGAGGAAGTCGGCGCCGATCCCGTCGATCAGATCCTGGCTCTTCGTGCCGTCGACGAAGAGGAAGCGCGTGAAGATGTCGTTCTCGATCGACTCGCGGATGAAGACGAGCGCCTCGTCCGGGAAGCCGATCGCGACCAGCACGTCGCCGCCACCGCCGGCCGCCTGCTGCAGCTCGGCGAGGTACGAGGCCTGTCCGCCTGCCGAGTAGGACGCCGCCGTCGCCGTGCCGCCGAAGGCGGCAATGAAGGCGTCGGAGAGGCCCTGGCCGTAGGCGTCGTCGCGGAAGATCACGCCGACGTTGCTAATGCCCTCGTCGGCCGCGAGCTGCGCGAGGATCACGCCCTGCGCGGCGTCCGAGGTCGTGCTGCGGAACAGGTAGCCGTCATCCGAGGCTGTCGAGAGCGCCGGCGAGGTCGCCGACGGCGAGATCACCGGGACGCCTGCCGGCCCCGCGACGCTCTCCGCGACGGCGAGTGTGACCGTGCTGGAGAGCGGACCGACGATCCCGTGGACGCCTTCCACGTCGATCAGGCGGCGCGCTTCCTCGACGCCCTGGGTCGGGTCGACCTGCGTGTCGCCCGTTACGAGGACGACGTCCTGCCCGTTGACGCCTCCGGCGTCGTTGATGTGCTTGATGGCAAGGTCGACGCCTGTCTGGATGACGGGTCCGAACTCGGCGAGCGGGCCGGAGAAGTCGGCCAGGTAGCCGAGCTTCAGCTGCTCGCCCTCGTCCTCGTCGCATGCCGCGACGACCATGCTCAGCGAGACGATCAGCGCCAGCAGCAGCGCGAATCGCCCCGGCGTTCGTAGCCACAGTCCTCTCATCGAGTCCCCCTCAACTCGCGCCGGCGCCCGCCGGCATCTATGCACAGAAGCTGGCCCGATTATCTCAGGAATCAGGCATGAGGTGGCGCCCGATCGTGCCGGGCCTGCCCCTGATTCGGATCACTCGATGCTGAACGGCACATCCCGGATCGATGCGATCCCGCCGTCGCGGTACTCCCAGATCTCGATGAAGCCGGAGGTCACGTCTCCGACCTCGTCCCAGTCGAGGGTGGTCGCCGCGCCCTCGTAGTTGATGTCGTCGCCGTCATCCAGCGCCTCCAGCGCGGCGCGGATGCCGTCCGGGCCGGGAATGACCGTCGTGCCGCCGGGCGTGCCGATGCGCGTGAGCTGGTCGCGGATCGCCTCGCCGTCGGTGGATTCCGCCGCTGCGGCGGCGAGCGCGATCGCGATCACGGCGTCGTAGGTCTCGCGCACGAAGGGCAGCGTCGGCAGCGCGCCGTACTCGTCGATGTAGGCGGCGTTCCAGGCCTCGGTGGCCGCTGACGCCGGGCCGCTGCCTGGAGCGGTGCCCTTCGAGCCGTCGAGGAACCCGCCGCCGATCGCGTCGACGAGGTCCTGGCTCTTCGTGCCGTCGACGAAGAGGAACCGCGTGAAGATGTCGTTCTCGATCGCCTCGCGCAGGAACACCTCAGCCTCCTCGGGGAAGGCGATGGCGACGAGCACCTCCGCGCCGCCGCCGGCCGCGCGTTGCAGCTCGGCGAGGTACGAGGCCTGACCGTCCGGGTTGTAGGCGACCGCCGTGACGCTGCCGCCGAAGGCGCCGCCAAAGACCTCGGAGAGGCCCTGGCCATAGGCGTCGTCGCGGAACAGCACGCCGACGTTGCTCAGGCCCTCGTCGGTCGCGAGCTGCGCCAGCACCACGCCCTGCGCGGCGTCCGAGATCGTGCTGCGGAACAGGTAGCCGTTGTCGTTGGCGGTGGAGAGCGCCGGCGAGGTCGCGGAGGGCGAGACCACCGGAATGCCGGCCTCGCGGGCGACGCTCTCGATGACGGCGAGCGTGGAGCTGCTGGCCAGCGGCCCGGCGATCGCGTGCACGCCCTCCACGTCGATCAGGCGGCGCGCCTCCTCGACGGCCTGGGTGGGGTCGACGCGCGTGTCGCCGGTGACGAAGACCACGTCCTGGCCGTTGACGCCGCCGGCCTCGTTGATGTGCTTGATGGCAAGCTCGACGGCGGAGAGGGTCAGCGGGCCGAACTCGGCGAGCGGGCCGGAGAAGTCTCCGAGCACGCCGATCCTCAGTTGCTCGCCCTCGTCGTCGTCGCAGGCGCTGGCAGCCACGCTCAGCGAGGCGACCAGCGCCAGTAGCAGCGCGAGCCGCCCAAACTGGTGGATCCATCGCGCGGTCATCGCACCCTCCCGATCCCGGCTGCCGCTCGTGCAGTCCCGGCAGCGAACGTGTGCTTATTGATACCACGATCCAAACACGAATGGCCGTCGCCGTTCCTCGCGCTCAACTCGTGAACGAGAGGTCCATCCAGCGGTGCTCGATCCCGGCGTCGAGGAACAGGCCGCCGCGAGCGATGTATCCGAGACGCTCGTAGAACGGCCGCGCGTGCTCCTGCGCGGCGAGCGTGATGCCGCCGTGGCCTCGGCGGCGCGCTTCCTCGTGCAGCGCCTCCATGATCTGCTCGCCGTAGCGCCGCCCGCGCAGCTCGGCAAGGACGGCGACGCGCCCGATGTGCGGGTAGCCGTGCGGCGGCTCGCCCGCGTGGTCCAGCAGCAGCCGCGCCGTCGCCACTGGCCGCCCATCGAGGCGGCCGAGCACGTGCACGACGCGCCCGCCCATACCGGGCGCTGCGGGATCGGCGTCGTAGCCATCGATCTCCTCGTCCTCGGGAACCTGCTGCTCCTCGATGAAGACCGCGCGACGCACCTCGATCGCCTCGGCCAGCTGCCCGGCGGTCTCGATCCTCAGGACGCGGAAGCCGGGGGCGACGAGGCGCTCGAACTCCTCGGCGGACTGCAGCAGCAGGTGCACCTCGACGGTGTCGAGCCAGCGGCCGTGCTTGTAGCCGGTCTCGCGCTCGTACCCCACCTCCTCGAAGCCGAACGCGCGCGCGAGGGCGCGGCTGGCCTCGTTGCCCGCTTCGATCCAGCCGACGAGCGCGTGCAGGTTGCGGTCCCGCGCCCGCTCGATCAGCTCCCTGAGCAGGCGCTGTCCGACGCCGCGGCGGTGGAAGGCCGGCTCGACGTAGACGCTGCACTCGCGCGTGAAGCGGTAGCCGGACTTGCCGCGGTAGGGTGAGAGGTACGCGAACCCGACGACCGAGTGCGGTCCGACGGCGACGATCATCACCTCGTCGCGGTGCTGCTCGAACCACTCGCGCCGCCGCGCGTCGCTCCAGGGCCACTCGTCCCAGTTCGCGAGTTCTTCGACGCTCTCGCGGTTGAGGATGCGCTGGATCGCCGGCAGGTCATCTGCGCGCGCGTCGCGGATCAGCACCTCCAGAGGCTCGGCGCCCGCGTCGTCAGTCACTGCCGTCGCCGCTACTCCGAAGCCGGTCGAGCAGCGCCTCGAGCTCGGCGTCCTCGGCGAGCGTGACCACGATGCTCCGCCGCGGCGTCTCGACGCTGCGCGAGATGTGTCCGCGCCCGGTCAGATCCTCGGCCAGCATCGCCTCGCCGGGACCGAGGCGGCGTGTCTCGCCGCTGCCGATCTCGATCTCGAGCGCGCCGCTGGTGGTGATCACGAACTGCCGCCGCGAGGCGTTGTGCCAGTCCGGCTCGTGCTCCTCGGGCGCCTCGCGAAAGTCGAGCGTGGCGACGGGGAAGGCGAGCGAGAGCCCGCCCTCGATCGGGACATCGAGGTCCTCGAAGTGGGACTCGCCGTCGTCGCCGCTGTAGAGCCGGACAATACGCACCATCAGGCACTCCATTCCGCGGGCTGCGCCCGTCGAAGTTCGGGCAGCAGCTCGTCCGAGATCAGCCGCATGCTGGCAAGCGAGTCCTCGGCGGGCAGCCCGGCCCAGTGCGTGCGGATGATCAGCTCGGTCACGCCCAGCTCCTCCCAGAGCGGGCGCAGCTGCTCGTAGCACTCCTCGGGCGAGCCGAGCACGAAGCGGTCCGACAGCAAGTCGTCGAAGGGCGCGCTGAACTGCTCCTCGCCCGGCATCACCTCGTCCTGGCCCCAGCGCGCGTAGTCGGCGTACTTCCCGCCGAGGGCAGGCCCGGCGATGCGCAGCGCCGTCTCACGGTCCGGCGCGCAGTAGACCTCGCGCAGCGCGGGCAGCGCCGCCGGCGCGCCGAGGCCGGCCGCAGCGCGCTCCTTGCGGTAGAGCGCGAGCTGGCGGCGCACGGTCTCGAGGGTGGCGTGCGGGTTGATGAACCACGCGTCGCCGAGTCGCGCGGCGCGGCGCACGGCGGCGTCGCTGTTGGCGGCGATCCAGATCGGTGGGTGCGGCTGCTGTACGGGACGCAGGTTCATGCGCACGCCGTCCAGCCTCGTGACCGCGCTCGCGTGGCTTACGGACTCCTCGGTCCAGAGCCGCTTCACCAGCGCCAGCGTCTCCTCGAAGCGTGCGAGGCGCTGGCCCCGAGGCACGCGGAAGGCGTCGAACTCGACATCGCGGTAGCCGAGGCCGATGCCGAAGACGAAGCGGCCGCCGCTGATCACGTCGAGCGTGGCGACGGTCTCGGCGACGTACACGGGGTTGTGCAGGTTGAGCAGCAGGATGCCGAGGCCAATCGTCATCTCGCCGGCCTCGGCCTGCAGCCGCGCGAGGAAGGGGACGAGCTGGAGGCCCTGGTTGTCGCCCTCGTTGAGGTAGTGCTGCCCGCTGAACAGCGAGTCCCAGCCGGCGTCGCGCGCCAGCCGCACCATCGCCGCCTGCTCCTGGAAGGCGGCCACCATGTCCGTGTCGAGGTGCTGCTGACTGGTCAGGAAGAGCCCGACGCGCATCACGGCTCCGCTCAGCTCATGCTCACATGCTGCACGGCGACGCCCAGTCCCGAGGCCCGCGAGAGCCGCCCGTCGGCGGTCAGCAGGGGCAGCGCGAGGGCGTCGGCGACGGCCACGTAGAAGGCATCATAGGCGCTGACGTTGTGGCGATACTGCCAGGCGGACCGTGCGAACTCAGCGTGCGGGAGGCGTTCGACCGGCCATAGTTCGAGGTCGTCGATCGCCGTCAGCGCGCGCGCCTCATCGAGGCGGCCGTGAAGGACGGCATTGCGCAGTACGTGGAGGACCTCCACGTCCAACAACTCTGGCGCGGCGAGCGTGGCGTCCTCGAGCGTGCCGCCGACGGCCAGTCCGAGTGGGGTTTTAAGGAGGACCTCGATGGCGACGGAGGCGTCGACGACGAAACCCGTCACCCGAGCTCCGTCTCGCGCTCCGCGCGCGCCACGGCCAGCAGATCCGCGGCGGGGCCGCCGAGGTCGGTAGTCGGGCGCTGCGCCAGGCGGCGGCGCCACTCCGCCCACGCCAGCTCACGCTCGACGGCGTTGAGCACGGCAGCGCCGAGCGTGATGTTGTGCTCCCGTGCGTGGCGGCGCAGACGTTCGTGGAGTGAGTCGGGCACGTTCTTCACTTGCAGGTTCGCCATGGCATGATACTAGCATGCTTCGAGCATGCTTACAACCCCCTGCGCTCACCCTGCGGGCGCCGGACCGTACACCGTGAAGCCGTCCGCGGTGTCCTCGAAGCGTGCGTCCGCGGGGTACGTCAGCACCGTGCGCATCATCATCGCGTCGCCGGCCGAGCCGCCGACGTTCAGGATCACGGCGAGGAACGCCGCGCTCCCGATCAGCCCGCCTGCCGGTGCGAGCGCGATGACCGCGAGCAGCACAACGGTCAGTCCGACCGCCGGGGCGAGACCGACCACGACGTACCCCGTCCTTCCGAGGTAGGAGCCGGGAGCCGAGGCGTACAAGACCGGACCGAACCGCGTGCCCCACTTCGCTCCGAACCTCGGCCGGGCACCGAGTGCGAGGAAGGCGACGGCGTGCGCTGCCTCGTGCAGCGCCAGACCGCCGACAAGCCCGAGGGCCAAGCTTCCGAGGTCGAGGCTGATCGAGGAGACGCCGGACGCCAGGTACGTGATCGCGATCGCGACGTTCGCCGTCACGACCATCGCGACGAGGGAGAGCACGACGAGCAGCAGGATGACCCGTCGCCGAACCTGGCCGAGGTCCCAGCGGCCGATCTCCTCGTAGCCCTCCGGCAGGCTCGCAGCCACCTTGACCGTGGCCCGGCTAGCCGGCCACCGCCGCCCGCGCGCCTTCGGCGACGGTCTCCGTGAGGTCGGCCACGCTGGCGACGGCGTCGAGGTCGCCGCAGAGCGCGTAGAGGCGGTCCGTCGACTCGGCGCTCATCGCGCGCGTGCAGCAGTCATCGAACTTGGCGCGGAAGTCGGCCTCCGGGATCGGCGATCGCGCGCCGCCGGTGCCGATCGCCTCCTCGACGCGCCAGTCGTGCGTCGCGCCGTCGCGCGTGGCGATCTCGACGCGCACGGCGAGGCGCTCGTCGGACTCGCGCGGCACGCCCGCCTCGATGCTGACGCCGGGCATCAGCGCCTGCACGGCGGCCTCCGTCGCCTGGCCGTCCTCGAAGTGGCTCAGCCTCAGCGCGCCGTCGTGGATGGCGCGGGCGACGCAGTACTGGATCGAGAATTTGCCCTCGAGGCCGGTATGCACCTCGGGGCGGTCGATGTGCGGTATGCGACTCGGGTGGGCCAGTACGCGCACGGAGACGACGTCCTCGGGCGCGATCTGCTTCGCTGAAACCAGCGCGCGCACGGCGTCGATCGGTGCATGCGTGCTGCCGCAGCACGGGTACGGCTTCACCCCGACGCCAGGCTCGACGACGGAGAGCGGGTCCGCCCACTCCCCGAGCACGCGCGAGGCGTCGTATGTGCCCGCGCCGTTGTAGACCTCGAAGAAGCCCATCTCGTGCTCGAAGGCGGCCTCGCCGGCCGTGAAGCCCTCGCGCGCGAGCAGCGCGGCGAAGGCGCCGTTGCGCGAGGCGTGCCCGACGTGCAGCGGCTTCGTCATCGTCCCGAAGTTGGCCTTCAGCCCGCTCGCGAACGAGGCGGCGATCGAGAGTGCCGTCGCCGTCTCCTCCTCGCTCAGCCGCAGCAGCTTCGCCGAGGCGGCCGCCGCCCCGAAGACGCCGAGCGTGGCGGTGGGGTGCCAGCCCTTGTCGTAGTGGTGGAAGTTGACGGCGAGCCCGATCTTGCACTCCGCCTCGAAGCCCGCGACGTAGGCGAGCAGCAGCTCGCTCCCGCTCGCCCCGTAGGCCTCGCCGAGGGCGAGCAGCGCGGGCACGAGCGGCGCCGAGGGGTGACCGCCGAGGACGTCGTTCACGTCGTCGAAGTCGAGCGCGTGGGCGGCGACGCCGTTGACGAGCGCCGCGCTGAGCGGACCCGTGCGCCGGCCGAGGCCGAGCAGCAGGCAGGGCCCCTCCTCGTGGTTCGCGCCCACGGCGGCTATCGCCAGCCGCGGCGCGGCCTCCTGAGATCCGGCGATCGCGCAGGCGATCGCGTCCGTGATGCCGAGCTGCGCCCAGCGCACCGCCTCGGCATCGAGGTCCGTGCGCTCGAGCGCCGTGACGGCGGCTGCGAGGTCGCGTGCGAGGGTCATGGTGGGCCTCCGTCCAAGGGGCGCGGCGTCTACGCGGATTCTACGGCCTCGGCGTCGCCCGGAACCTGCGGCCCGGCGGGGCTAGAATCCGCGCCGTACGGACCTGGCGGTCCACGAGGAGGGCGCAGTGACCGAGGCGCGACGCACCGGGGCGCAACGGGCGGGGCCGCTGGCCGGCACGCGCGTGCTCGAGTTCTCGCAGATCATCGCCGCGCCGCTCGCCGGGATGCTGCTCGCGGACATGGGCGCCGACGTCGTGAAGGTCGAGTCGCCCCGGGGCGACCGCACGCGCCGCAGCGGCAGCATCGCGCCGGGCACCAGCAAACGCTTCCAGTGGCTCAACCGCGGCAAGCGCAGCCTCGTGCTCGACCTCGAACGGCCCGAGGCGCGCGCGCTCGTCTACGAGCGCCTGCTGCCACGCTTCGACGTGGTGATGAACAACTTCCGGCTCGATGTCGCACGCTCGCTGGGGGTCGATTACGAGACGATCGCGTCGCACCGGCCGGACGTGATCTACGCCCGCGTCACGGGCTTTGGGGCGAGCGGTCCGCTCGCCGACGACCCGGCGATCGACCTGATCGTGCAGGCCTACTCCGGGATGATGGCCGACGAGGGCCGCCTCGACGCCGAGGGCACCCCGATCGGCACGCAGTCGATGTGGGTCGCCGACCTGATTGCGGGGATCTCGACGGCCCTCGGCGTGACGGCGGCGGTGCACCATCACGAGCGCACGGGCGAGGGGCAGCTCGTCGACGCCTCGCTCCTGCGCGGGGCGATGGCCGCCATTGGCAGCTCGGTGATGCGTGAGCCGGTCTCCGACGCCATCTTCGGCATGCCCGCCTTCGAGCGCGTGCAGGCGCTGATCGAGGACGGCGCGAGCTTCGCCGAGGTGACCAACGCCTGGGGCGAGGGCAATCCGCTGCGCCAGCTCGGCGCGGTGCGGCGGCTCTACCAGTCCGTCTACATGGCCAAGGACGGCCCGCTCGTCCTCGGCGCGACCTCACCCGGCCACCGCGAAGCGATCCGCGGCGTGCTCGGCACGCGCGACGAGGGCGGCGACGACCCTGACTTCGACCCGCTGGACCCGGTGATGCTGGCGGAGGTCGAAGAGCTGCGGAGGGAACTGGCGGCGTTGATCCGCGAGCGGCCGGTCGCCGAGTGGGTCGAGGCGTTCCGCGCCGCCGGCGCGCCGGTCGCGCCGATGCACTTCTCGCCGCAGCTCGCCAACGACCCGCAGGCGGGCCCGCTCTTCGCCGATCTCGATGATCCGATCACGGGCAATCAGAGCCAGCTCGCCTCCGTCTTCGAGATGTCGGCCACGCCGGTGCGGGCCGCCGGCCCCGCGCCGCCGCTCGGCCGCCACGGCGTCGAGGTGCTGCGCGAGGCGGGGCTCAGCGACGCGGAGATCGAAGCGCTCTGGGCCTGCGGCGCGGTGGGCGAGGGCGCATGATGGGCCGGCGAGGCGTAAGGGGACCAGCATGAAGGTCGGACTGCGGGTGCCGATGTTCGGCTGGCGGGCGACGCCCGAGCACATCGAGGCGCACGCGCGCGCGGCCGAGGCGCACGGCTTCGACTCGTTGTGGGTCTCCGATCACGTCGTGATGCCGCGCCGGCACTCCAGCGAGCACCGCGCCCCCTTCAAGGTCGACGAAGCGTTCCTCGAGCCGCTGACGACGATGGCCTTCCTCGCGGCCATCACCGAGCGCGTCGAGCTCGGCGTCTCCGTGCTCGTCGTGCCGATGCGCCAGCCCGTGCTGCACGCCAAGATCCTCGCCAGCATCGACCACCTCGCCGGCGGCCGCGTGATCCTCGGTGCGGGCGTCGGCTGGGCGCGCGAGGAGTTCGAGGTGCTCTCGATGCCCTGGGACCGGCGAGGGCGGCGTACCGAGGAGATGCTGCAGCTCTACCGCGCCTTCTGGACGGGTGAGCCGGTCGAATTCGAGGGCGAGTTCCACCAGGTGGACGGCTGGATCTCGCGGCCGGTCCCACCGCGGCGCCTCCCGATCTGGACGGGCGGCAACAGCCCGCAGCAGTTCCGCCGCGCCGCCCGCTGGGGCGACGGCTGGATCTCGCGCGGCGCCGAGGCGCCGCTGCTGCGCAAGCACATCGCGATGCTCCACGAGGCCGCCGAGGCCGAGGGCCGCGATCCGGCCGAGCTGACCGTCGCGATCCACTCCCACGTCGTGATCACCGCCGACGGGATGGAGCAAGCCGCCGAGGGCCTGGCGGCGCTGCGCGAGGTCGGCGTCCAGCATGCGCTGACGACCGTCGACCTCCGCGAAACGGACCGCGTCCCCGAGCTGATCGAGCGCTTCGCCCGTGACCACCTCGAGGACCTCCAGTGCGACTGATCGCCCGTCGAGTAGCTGCAGCTGGAATCGCAGTCCGGCGCCACCTAGTCTCCACCGGGGCGGCGCACCCGCGCCCCCGGAGGGCGTGATGGGCGTTGCAGTCGGCCTCGATGGCTGTCCCAGCGGCTGGATCGCCGCCGTCGTCGAAGGCGGAAGGCTGGCCGCGGTGGAGTACGTCCAGTGCGCGCGCGCGGCGCTTGAGGCGTATCCGGACGCCGGAGCCTTCGCGTTCGACATACCGATCGGTCTCAGCCCGAACGGCAAGCGCGATTCCGACATCGCCGCCCGCGAGTTCCTCGGGGAGCGCGCCAACAGCGTGTTCTGGTCGCCGCTGCGCGCGGTGCTCGACGTGGACGCGAGCGCGTTCGCGACCCATCGCGAGGCGTACGCCGAGGCGCGACGAGTGTCCATGCGCGCCAGCGGGGGCGGACAGAGCCTCTCTTCCCAGAGCTTCATGCTCGTCCCGAAGATTCGCGAGGTAGCCGAAGTCGCCGCTGACCCTCGGGTCTATGAGGCGCACCCCGAGGTCTCGTTCGCCGAGCTCGCCGGAGGGCGGGCGTTGCCCTCGAAGAAGACGTGGGACGGGCTGATGCAGCGGCGCGCGCTGCTCTCCGCAGCCGGCCTCGCGATCCCCGTTCTCGTCGGCGAGGCGAGCCGCCGCGGGGCCGCCGACGACATCGTCGACGCGGTGGCCTGCGCCTGGACGGCGGCCCGCATCGCGCGCGGCGAGGCGCGCTCGCTGCCGGACCCGCCCCAGCACCTCGAGGGCCGCGAGGTGGCGATCTGGTACTGAGGCGGCGTCGGGCGGAGTGATGTAGGCTTACATCATGAGCCACCGCACGCAGATCACACTGACCGACGAGCAGTATGCGCGGCTGCGCGAGGAGTCGCGGCGCTCCGGCCTCGGCCTCGCGGAGCTCGTTCGCCGGGCGCTCGACCGCAGCTACGGGACGGCTCCCGGCGCGGAGCTGCTCAGCGCCCTCGACGCCAGCTTCGCCTCGTGGACGGACCGCGACTTCGACGGCGCGAGCTACGTCGAGGGGTTGCGTCGCGGGATGTCCCGCCGGCTGGCGGACTGATGGCGATCGTCGTCGACACCTCGGTGCTGATCGACCACCTGCGCGGCGACGAGGCTGCTCGTGAGGCGCTGCGCGGCGCCACTGCGGCCGGCGAACGGCTGGCCGCTTCCGTGCTGACCAAAGTCGAGGTGCTCGCGGGGATGCGGGTCGCGGAGGAGCGCGCCACCCGTCGCCTGCTGGACAGCCTCGACTGGATCGAGGTCGATGACGAGCTCGCCGAACGTGCGGGCGTCCTCGCCAACCGCTTCCTGCCGTCCCACCCCGGGGTCGATCCGGTCGACTACGTGATTGCCGCGACGGCAGAACGCATCGACGCCCGGCTCTGGACGCGCAACGTCCGCCACTTCCCGATGTTCCCCGAGCTCGAGTCTCCGTACTGACGCCGCTGCGCAGCGCCCGCCTCAGTAGGCGCCCTGCGCCTCGAACACGCGTCGCGGGTTGGTGACGAGCATCTGCTCGAGCTGTGCCTCGCTCACGCCGGCCTCCAGCAGGGCAGGCGCGATTACGTCCGGGATGTAAGTCGAGACCCAGTTCGGGTTGCGATCGCGCAGTCCCTGCACACCCGCCCAGTCGATGCAGCCGACGCTGTCGTGCGCGAGCACGATGCGGTCGGCGTAGCCGTCGGCGCAGAGCTCGGCGACCACCTCGACGCGGCCCGATGACTCGTGCCAGGCGGGGTTTGCCTGCTCGATCCCGAAGTTGTCGACGCCGATCACGCCCCCGCCGTCCATCAGCTCGCGGTAGTAGTCCGGCGTCGGCTGGTTGCCCTGGTGCCCGATCACGAGGCGCGAGAGGTCCGCGCCCTCCTCGCGGAAGATGCGCTGCTGCTCGAGGCCGAGCTCCTGCGGCATCGCATGCGTCGTGATCGGGACGCCGGTGCGCCGGTGGGCGCGCGCCCCGGCGCGCAGCAGTACCTCGTGCACGGGCTCGATGGTCTGGTGCGAGGCGAGCTTGATGATCCCGGCTCGCACGGCGGTCTCGCCGATGCCCTGCTCGATCTCGCGCACGAAGGCGTCCGCCATCTCGTCCGGGTCGCGGCCCTGCCAGTAGAGCGGGACGTTCCAGTACATCCCCGTCGCCACGATGATGTTCACGCTCGTCGAGGCCTGTACCTGCTCGATGAGCGCGATGTCGCGGCCGAGGTTCGCCGGCGTCACGTCCACTATGGTCCCGACGCCGCGCTCCTCGAGCTGCGCGAAGCGCTCCCTGGAGGCCTCGACGCAGGCGGCGGACTCGTCGAGCTCGGGCCAGTGGGCGAAGACGTCGGTCCCGCGGATCGCGACGTGCTCGTGCATGAAGGTGCGGCCGAGCTCGGAGGTCTCGACCGGACCGCGGGCGGTCTGCACGGTGGGCATGTTCGAAGCTCCCTTCGCTGCTGAGCGGGTGCTCAGGCCCGCAGCATAGCGCGGGCGGAGCGGCCGGCACGCCTCGGAAGGGTGGCGCGCACCTAGAATGGTGTGTGGAGGGGTGCCCGAGTGGTTTAAGGGAGCGGTCTTGAACACCGTCGCAGCGCAAGCTGTCGTGGGTTCGAATCCCACCCCCTCCGCCACCCAGCCGTAGCGCCAGCGACGCCGACCGCCGCGCTCGCCGCTACGCGCTATGCTCCTCGGACGGCGCGGCGCACGAGGGCACGACGGAGGACGCGATGGCCGAGGGAGTCGACACGCTGGTGACGCCGCAGATGCGCGAGGCGCTCGACGTCTGGAGCGAGCCGTCGTGGTCGCTGCCCATCGAGGCGTCGGACATCCGCCGCTGGGCGATCGCGACCTACTACCCGGAGCAGCCGCCGCGCCTCTTCTGGGACGAGGAGTACGCGAAGACGACGCGCTGGGGCGGGATCATCGCGCCGCCCGAGTTCAACCCCTTCGCCTGGCAGATCGACACGCCGACGGGGCGGCAGTTCTGGGAGGCGGACAACAACCTGCCGCGCCCGCAGACGCCGCCCGACCCCAACGCGCCCGGCCAGCACGGCATGAACGGCGGGCAGGACGACGCCTACGGCGTCCCGATGCGCCCCGGCGACCGCATCGCCGAGAGCTTCGCGCTGACGAAGTGGGACGAGCGCACCGGCCGCCTCGGGCTGACGCTGTTCACCTACACGAGCATCCGCTGGGAGAACCAGCACGGCGAGCTGGTGCGCCTGCGCACCTCGATCAACATCCGCTACTAGCGTCTGCCTCACCCCCGCCCTCTCCCGCAAGGAGACCTTCGCGCAACCCTCTCCTCGGGGCAGCGAGCGCATCCCCTCCGGTCCCCTCTCCCCGAGGGAGAGGGTTAGGGTGAGGGAGGGTCCACCCTCCGGGATTGCGTCGCGCCATCGGGGCGTTGGGAGGCGCGCGGGAGTCTTCCCCCTCACCCCCGCCCTCTCCCCAAGGAGAGGGCGTCGGATCGGGCATGTGGGAGTTTCGCAGAGGTCCCGCCCGGCGCGCCGCAAGAGAGGGCGGCGCTGGTGTAGCATCCCGGCGGGCTCGCGCGAGGGCGCGGAGCGGCGTCTGAGGAGACCGGCCGATGGGAACGCCACCTACCCAGGACGAGGTGCTTGGCTACTTCGACTCCCTGAGTAACTGGGGTCGCTGGGGGGATGACGACCTCCTCGGCACGCTCAACCTGATCACTCCCGAGAAGCGCAGGCAGGCCGCCGCGCTCGTGCAGGACGGTTTCAGCGTCTCCTGCTCGCGCCAGATCCCCTTCCCCGGACCGATGGCGATGGGCGCCTCCAACCCGCTGGTGCACATGGTCCAGACCGGCGAGCGCTACGCCCTCGGCGACAACCCCGGCCACCCGCTCTTCCCCGGCGTCGAGATGCTCGAGTGGGCCGCCGAGCACGTCGCCTTCGTGTTCCACGGCATGGTCTTCACGCACATCGACGGGCTCGCCCACGTCTTCTACCAGGGCAAGATGTACAACGGTCGGCCCGCCGCCCTGGTCAAGGCCTCCGAGGGCGCCACGGTCCAGACCTCGGACGTGATGCAGGACGGCATCATGACCCGCGGCGTGCTGCTCGACGTCGCCCGCGTGAAGGGCGTTACCACGCTCGAGGCGGGCGACCACGTCTTCCCGGAGGACCTCGAGGCCGCCGAGGAGGCGCAGGGCGTGCGCGTGGAGCCGGGCGACGTGCTGCTGCTGCGCACCGGCTTCGGCGCGCAGGTCGAGGCGGCGACCGCCTCGGGCGAGCCGCCTCCGGGCGAGCACTCGGGCTACAACGCGGCCTGCATGCCATGGATCCGGGAACGGGATGTCGCGGTCCTCGGCTCGGACGTCATCCAGGACGCGACGCCGCCGGGCGAGTACCCGAAGACGATGCTGCCGGTGCACCAGGTCTCGCTCGTCGCCCTCGGGCTGCGCCTGATCGACAACGGGCACCTCGAGCGACTGGCCGAGGCGTGCGCGGAGCGCAATCGCTGGGAGTTCTGCCTGACGCTGAACCCGCTGCGTCTTGCGCAGGGTACCGGCTCGCCCGCGAACCCGATCGCGACGTTCTAGCCTCGAGGCGGCATGTCGCCCAATAGCCCGCCGCCCGCGGGCGCCGACAGCGAGCCATCGGCGATCTACGCGATCGCCAGCGACTACGTCGAGCGGCTCGCCGAGCTGCACCCCAACGCCGCCACCTCGATGGGCATCCCCGGCCACGAGGCGCGGCTAACCGACTTCTCGCCCGCCGGGCACGAGGCCCGCGTCGCGCTCGATCGCGAGACGCTGGGCGCCCTCGAGGCAGCCGAGCCGGAGGGCGACCGCGACCGCATCGCGCGCGAGGCGATGTCGGAGCGGCTGCGCCTGACGCTGGAGTTGGACGCGGCGGGCGAGCACTACCGGGGACTCAACATCCTCGGCAGCCCGTTCCAGGCGATCCGGCGCGTCTTCGACCTGATGCCGCGCACGACGGAAGAGGACTGGGTGCACATCGCGCGGCGCATGGAGCGAGCGCCGGAGGCGTACAGCCGCTACCGCGAGACGCTCGACGAGGGCATCAGGCGCGAGCGCGTCGCCTCCCGGCGGCAGGTCGAGGCCTGCGCCTTGCAGGCCGAGGTCTGGAGCGGTCACAGCGAGGGCGCAACGAGCTTCTTCCGCGGGCTCGCCGACGAGTTCGAGGGATCGGGCATCGAGTCGCCCGGGCTGGCGGCGGAGCTGCGCAACGCCGCGGGCGCGGCGAGCGGCGCCTGCGCCGCCTTCGGGCGCTACCTGCGCCAGCGCTACCTGCAGCTCGCGAGGCCGCGTGACGCTGTCGGGGCGGACCGCTACGCCCTCGGCGCGCGCGTCTACAACGGCGACGAGCTGGATCTGCACGAGACCTACGAATGGGGCTGGCAGGAGCTGAGGCGCATTGAGCGGCGCATGGAGGAGGTCGCCGAGCGCATCCTGCCCGGCGAGGGCGTCGAGGCGGCGAAGGAGCTGCTGGAGACGGACCCGGATCGCGCGATCGAGGGCGTCGAGGACTTCCAGCGCTGGATGCAGGAGCTGCAGGACACGACGATCGCCGAGCTGCACGGGCGGCACTTCGAGATTCCCGAGCCGGTGCGTCGCATCGAGGCGCTGATCGCGCCGCCCGGCGGCGCGCTGGCGATGTACTACACGGGGCCCTCGGAGGACTTCAGCCGGCCGGGCCGCACCTGGTATCCGACTGGCGGCAAGACGCGCTTCCCGCTCTGGGGTGAGGTCTCCATCGCCTACCACGAGGGCGTCCCCGGCCACCACCTGCAGATCGGGACGACGACCTGGCTCTCGGGGCTGCTCTCGCGCTGGCAGCGGCTGCTCGGCGGCACCTCCGGGTATGTCGAGGGCTGGGCGCTCTACGCCGAGCAGCTGATGGGCGAGCTCGGCTACCTCGACAACCCGGACTACGAGCTGGGGATGCTGCGCGCACAGGCGCTGCGCTGCGTGCGGGTCGTGATCGACATCGGCATGCACCTCGAGATCTCGATCCCCGAGGGCGACGCCGCGGGCGGCTTCCATCCCGGCGCGCGCTGGACGCCGGAGCTGGGGCTGGAGTTCATCGAGCAGCGCAGCCACTTCCCCGCGGACTTCGTCGCCAGCGAGATCGATCGCTACCTCGGGCTGCCCGGCCAGGCGATCAGCTACAAGGTGGGTGAGCGCGCCTGGCTCGAGGCGCGCGAGGCGGCGCGCCGCCGCCTCGGCGATGCGTTCGACCTCAAGGCGTTCCACGCGCGCGCCTTCGAGTTGGGGCCGATGGGTCTGGCGCTGATGCGCCGTGAGCTGGGCGGGGCCTGAGCGCCGCACGCGGCGCACAGCCTGCCCGGTCGGCGTATGATGGCGCGGCGAAGCGCCGCCAGGCGCCGGGCCAGGGAGGACGAACGGCGCGCCGATGAGCGAACTGCTGTACGAGAAGCACGACGTCTACGCGATCTTCACGATGAACCGCCCGGAGCGGCTCAACGCCCTCGGGGGCGCGCTGATGGAGCAGCTCGACGAGGCGATCGTGGACTTCAACGCCGATCCAACGATGCGCGCGGGGATTCTCACCGGGACGGGCCGCGCGTTCTGCGCGGGCATGGACCTCAAGGAGGCCGCCGATCGCGCCGCGAGCGGGGACGCCGTCACCGGGGTTCGCCCGCAGGGGCGCGTGGAGCTGATGGACTTCTCGCGCAGTCCCAAGCCGTTCATCGCGGCGATCAACGGGCTCGCCATCGGCGGTGGCTGCGAGATCGCCCTCGACTGCGACATCCGCATCATGTCCTCGGAGGCGTACATCGGGCTGTTCGAGCCGAAGCGCGGGATCATGGCCGGGTACGCGATGCACCATTTGCCCCGCATCGTCGGCTCGACTGCCGCCGCCTACATGCTGCTCACCGGCGACGGCATCGAGGCCGAGCAGGCCCTCGAGTGGGGCGTCGTGAGCGAGGTCGTCGAGCCGGAGCGGCTGATCCCGCGGGCGGTCGAGATCGCCGAGATGATCGCGGAGAACGCGCCGCTCTCCGTCCGCGGCACCAAGGCGGAGATCCAGGCCTGGCGCATGGCGAGCATCGACGACAGCTACCGGCTCTACCAATGGATCGACGCGGTCGTCCTCGACTCCGAGGACGCGCGCGAGGGGCCGCAGGCCTTCGCCGAGAAGCGCGACCCAGTGTGGAAGGGGCGCTGAGGCGCCCACCGCGGCGACGCAATAGACAGCAGGAGCACAGGGAGCACCGCAAGGCAGACAGGAGGAATCATGCCTGACGCGCTGTACGAGAAGCGGGACTTCTACGCGATCTTCACGCTCAACCGGCCCGAGCGGCTCAACGCCCTCGGCGGCCAGTTGCGCGCCGAGATGGCGGAGCACGTCGACGACTTCAACGCCGACCCGAACATGAGGGTCGGAATCCTCACCGGAGCGGGCCGCGCCTTCAGCGCCGGCATGGACCTGAAGGAGGCAGCCGACCGCGCCAACACCGGCGAGGGCGTCTCCCAGCGCCAGACCGGCCAGGTGCCGCGGCTGGTGTACTCGGGTAGCCCCAAGCCGTTCATCGCGGCGATCAACGGGCTCGCCGTCGGCGGCGGCCTGGAGCAGGCACTGGACTGCGACATCCGCATCATGGCCTCGAACGCCTACGTCGGGCTGTTCGAGCCGCGCCGCGGCATCATCGCCGGCTACGCTATTCACCACCTGCCGAGGATCACGAACCTCTCCGCCGCCAACCACGTGCTGCTCGTCGGCGACCGCGTGGAGCCGGCGCAGGCGCTGCAGTTCGGCATCGTCTCGGAGGTCGTGGACCCGCCGGAGCAGCTGATGCCTCGGGCGATCGAGCTGGCAGAGCAGATCGCCTCGAACGCGCCGCTCTCCGTGCAGGCGACGAAGGCGATGATCCAGGCCTGGCGGATGGCGAAGATCGACGACTCCTACCGCCTCGGCGCGTGGCTGTCGCTGCCGGTCATCAACTCCGAGGACATCAAGGAAGGCGCGCGCGCCTTCGCGGAGAAGCGCGACCCGAACTGGCAGGGGCGCTAGCTCCCCGCCTCGTCTCCTCGAGCGCCCGGGGGCCCCGCCCCCCGGCCCGCGCGCGGGGAGGATAGAGGCCGCCGCGCCGCCAATCCAGGCGAGCCGGCGGGCGGGGGGC
>VXMT01000247.1:8858-11586 GCA_009840965.1 Chloroflexota bacterium | reverse complement strand
GACTCCGCCCCCCCCGATTGGCGCGGGCCCCCTGCCCCCGCCCCTGACCGCCCGCGGCCCGGGCCCCGCCGCGGGCGGGCGCCCGGGGCTCCGTGTTCGGCCCGCCGGACCACATCATCGCGCAGGCGGACCGGTGGCGTGCCCTCCAGCGTGCTCGCGGGGCAACCGGGTAGGCCATGATCTGGGTGCGACGGACGGCGGCTGTTGCGCTCGGCTTCCCACTGCTCGGCCTCCTGCTGGGGACACTCCTGCTGCAGGGCGTGAACGCCACATTCCTGAGCGCCGGCTTCTACACGGATCAGCTCGAGGAGGCCGACGCCTACCGCTTCGTCATGGACGACGTCCTGTCGTCGGCCGTCGACGAGTTGCGCGAGGGGGACCCGGAGGAGGCCGGCCTCGACCTCCGTGAGAACCCGGTCGCCTCGTCCGGGCTGGACACGCCCCGGATCATCGAAGCGGTGCAGCGTGCGCTGTCTCCGGAGGAACTGGAGGCACGCGTCGCCCCCGCCGTCCACGAGCTCGCCGGCTACGCGACCGGCGAGAGCGATACGCTCACCATCGACCTCGAACTGGCGCCGGTGGTGCGCGACCTCGTCGCCGAGTTGCAGGCGCTGATGCGCGAGGCCGGCGTCTACGAGCGGCTGCTGGACAGCGAGCTCGAGCCGAGGATCCGGGAGGCCGCGGGCGACTCCCTGGCCGGCGACGCAACGGAGTCGGGCTGGGATCGGCGCCTCTTCGAGGGTGACGCGGAGGACGGCGACCGGCTCGCCGACGTCGCCACGGGCATCGTAACTCCCGAGTGGTTCGCCACGCAGGTCGAGCACGTGCTCGACGAGCTCACCGCCTACCTCGTCGGCGACGCGGACGGCTTCCAAATCCTGATCCGCCTCGGCGACGACCAGGTCGCGGCGGCCACCGAGGAGCTCAAGTCGATTCTCCGCGAGACGGACGCCTCGGAGCTTGTCTACGAGGAAATCCTCGACCCGACCGTCGACGAGAACCTCGATGAGACGATCGCGCTCCCCTACGGCGTCGAGGTCAGCCGGGAGGAGGTCAAGGAGCTGCTCCGCAAGGCCGCGCCGCCCGCCTGGGTGCGGCAGCAGGCAGACCGGCTCATCGAGGACGTGAGCGCCTACGTGACCGGAACGACCGAGGGCTTCTCGACCGTGATCCCGCTCACCGAGCGCAAGGAGGCCGCCGCCGAGCTGCTCACCGAGCTCGCGGTCGCCCGGGTCGAGCAGTCGGTGCGGGGCCTCGCCGCCTGCTCGGCCGACACCGCAGCCGCGGCCCTGGCGGCGCTGGAGAGCGGCAGGCTCCCGGACTGCCTCCCGCCGGGAGTCGCGGCGGACGACCTGGTCGAGGACGCGCGATCCGCCATCGCCGAAGCGATCCCGCCGCTCGTGCTGGGGCCCGTCCCGGACGCGGTCACGTACGGCGATGCCGATCTGCGGTTCGACGTGCACGCGGACGGCGGTCCCGATGCCCTCGATGCGCTCGATGACAGCCGCGAGCTGTTCGCGCAGGGCTGGAGCTACAGCGACGCCGACCTGCGTGCCGACCTCGCCTCGGATCCGGAGCTGCTCGACGGCATGGACCGGTTTCGTGACTTCGTGGCCAACGGCTACGTCCACACGCGCGGGGATCCCGCTGCCAGCGGGTTCGCCCAGGTACTGGACGAAGCCCACGACGGGGCGGGCTCGTTCCTCGGGAGCAGCGTGGCGGCCTGGCTGAGCGTGGCGGTCCTGCTGGTCGCGATCGGCGCGCTCGGCGGGACGAGCTGGCCCAATCGGGTGGTCTGGGCGTCGGCATCCCTGCTCGCCTGCGCCCTCGTGGTCCTCGTCCAGTTCTGGCCCGTCTACGAGTTCGTATCGGGAGGGGTGATCGAGCTGGCGCGCGAGGAGGTCGCCGGCTGGTCGGACGAGGATGCCGGGCCCACGTTGCGCCTGGTAGCCGCCAAGTCCATCGACGTCGCCGAGTCGGCCTCCGACGACTTCATCGCGGCCGTCAGGCCGCCCAGCATCGTCGTCGCGCTCGTCGCGCTGGTCGCTCTCGTCGCGGCGCTCTTCGGCCCCCGGATGATCCGCCCGGACCGCACGCTGCAGGAGCAGGCGCTCGAGGAGCGTTGAGCGGCTGCTACGCGGCCTCGATTACGCCGGCTTCGCGCAGGAGCGCGATGGCGTTGTGCACGGACTCGTCCGGCTCGTGCTGGTTGATCTCGAAGGTGCGCGCGGCCGTCGCGGGCAGCCGCTCGGCGAGCCAGGCGAAGTCGACATCGCCGCGCCCGGGCGCGCGATGGTCCTGCAGGCCGTCGACGTCGTGGAGGTGGCTGCCCAGCAGGCGATCGCCCAGCAGATCGAACCAGGCGCCGCGCTCGACCAACCCGAGGCGGTGCAGCACCTCGGCGTGCCCGACGTCGTGCCAGTACCCGGCCGCCTCGCGTGGGTACGGCGCAAGCAGGTCCACCATCTCCTCGGGCAGCGGGATCTGGTGGTAGCGCAAGCGGCACTCAAGGCCGAGCGCGACGCCCTTCGGCTCCGCGTACGCCACCAGCTCGGCGAGCGAGCGCCGGGCCTGCGCGAGGTACGGCGGCGAGCGCCGCGCGCGCTCGCGGCGCGCCTCGAAGATCGCGTCCTCCCACGCGTCCCCGGCCAGCTGGCGCCGCGGGTACATCCGCCGCAGGCGGTCGGGCGCGCTGATCGCGCGCGCGCCGGCGGGGCCGCGGTGGACG
>VXMT01000247.1:2771-8848 GCA_009840965.1 Chloroflexota bacterium | reverse complement strand
TCTTATCTCTAAACGACCCTGCCCTCTCATCTCCCACCCCCCCCCGCCCCCCCGGCCTCCGGGCGCCGCGGTTACACCCCCCGCCGGCGGTCGGCCGCGCTGATCGCGCGCTCGCCGGCGGAGCCGAGGTGCACGACCACCGCGCTTGCGCCCGCGTCGGCCGCCACATCGATCGACCGTCGCGTGTAGTCCACGGCGAGGGCGCGCTCCTCCTCGTCGGTGGAGGCGAGGTTGAGGTCGCGGTTCGAGCCGCGCCGGCCGTCGCGCTCGAGCGGCGCGGGCGCGTGCACGCCCGTCACCGGCAGCGTCGCGTGTCCGAGGATCGCGCCGATCTGCTCGGCGTCCATCGAGTGGTTGATCTCGATCGCCTCGTAGCCCAGCTCCGCGGCGCGTTCCATGAAGGCGCCGAGGTCGCGCTCGAAGCGCGGCTGCACCGCCCACATCGTGCTGAGCGCCAGCAGCGGTCGCTGCGAGGCGCCGCCGGAACCCGGGGCGCTCACCGCGCCCCCATGGTTTCAGGATGTTCGGGACTCACGCTGTAGCGCGCTCCTCAACTATCGACTCTAGTTCGCGCTGCAGGTGCTCGAGCACCTCGTCGTAGGGGAAGGAGCCCACCAGCTCGGGGCCACGCTTGAGGTTCACGGCGACCGGGCCACACCAGAGGCCGAGGTCCGCGTCGTCCGTCTCGCCGGGGCCGTTCACGCGGCAGCCCATCACGGCGATGGTGACGTCGTGCTGCTTCGCCCACTCCGTCACCTTGCGCACGTCCTGCGCCAGCTCGATGAACGCCTCGTTCTCCACGCGCGAGCAGGACGGGCAGGAGATGATGTTGAGCCCGTCGTCGAGCACCGTCGGCATGGAGCGGAAACGGCCCGACTCGATGTCGGCGAGGATGCGGCGCCCGGCGTCGATCTCGGTTCCCTTGTCCTCGAACGGCAGCGTGAGCGAGACGCGCACCGTGTCGCCGATGCCCTCCGGCACCAGCTGCTCGAAGGCGAGGCGTGTCTTGATCTCGCCCTCCGGCAGCATGCCCGCCTCGGTCACGCCGAGGTGCAGCGGGACGTCCGGCCGCTGGGCCGCGAAGCGGCGGTTGCCCTCGACGACCTTGCGCCAGTCGGAGTCCTTGAGCGAAACGACGAAACGCTCGAACCCGAGCTCGTCGAGGATGGCGCAGTGCTCGAGCGCACTGGCGACCATCGCGCCGACGTCATCGTCGCCGTGGGCCTCGATCTGCACCGGGTCCACGGAGCCGCAGTTGACGCCGACGCGCAGCGCGCAGTCGTTCGCCTCGGCGGTCTCGGCGATGAAGGCGACCTTCTCGCGCACGGGCTTGTCTCGCTCGTGGTGCCAGAGGTGGCCGGGGTTGTAGCGAATCTTGTCGACGTGCGGCGCGACGATGGTGGCGAGGCGGTAGTTCTCCTGGAGGTCCACGGAGAGCGTCGCCGAGGTGCGCGCGCGCACCTCGGCCAGCGCCTCCACGTCCCGGCGCGAGTCGACGGCGATCCGCACGATGTCGGCGCCGGCCTGCTCGAGCAGCTCGACCTGTCTGACGGTGGCCTCGATGTCCTGGGTCTTCGTGGCGGCCATCGACTGCACGGCGATCGGTGCGCCGCCGCCGATCGTGATCGGCCCGACGGACACGCTGCGGGTCTTGTTACGAGCCACTAGCCGACCTCCATCCCCCCGATCGTCGGGGGCATCCGGGCGGCCTGTCAACCGGGCCGCCTATCGCGTCGGGTCAGGCTCGCCGGAGTGGGCTCCGGCGGTCAATGACTCGTTAGCGGAACAGCGAGTCGCCGCTGGCGATACGCGCGATGTCGGCGAAGGTGATGGCGATCGCCAGCGCGATGAAGGCGACGAAGCCCACGAGGTGGACGAGCGCCTCCTTCTCCGGCGCGATCCGCCGCCCGCCTCGCAGCACCTCGATCAACAGGAAGAAGATGCGCCCGCCGTCGAGCATCGGCAGCGGCAGCAGGTTGAGCACGCCGAGGTTGATCGAGAGCAGCGCGGCGAGCATCAACAGCGGCGTCACGCCGCCCTCGCGCGCGACCTCGCCGGTGGTCTGCGCAATCCCGACCGGGCCGGCCACGGCCGGGCTGCTCCCGCCCTTGAACCACGACACCAGCTCGTTGCGCGCGAGGATCATCGCGTCGAGCGTGGCCCGCGCACCCCCGGGGATCGACTCCCACGGCGGCTGCGAGACCGTCTCCGTGAAGGGCACGCAGCCCTCGCCGCCAACGAACGTGCACTGCGAGCGGATCGTGATGCCCGTCGGGCCCTGGCCGCTCGGCGGCGTCCAGCGCGGCTCGACGCGCAGCGTCTCGTACTCCTGCCCGCGCCGCACGACGACGTCGATCTCCTTGCCGAGGTTGAGGCGGATCAGCCGCCCGGCGGCGGCCACGTTCGTGGCGTCGCGCCCTCCGACCTCGTAGATCACGTCGCCGCTCTCGAAGCCGGCGGCCTCCGCAGGCGCGCCGGGCACGACCTGCTCGATGACCGCGCGGCCGATCGACTCCTCGTGAGGGATCGTGAAGGCGATGGCGAAGAGCAGCACCGGCAGCAGCAGGTTCACGACGGAGCCGGAGACCAGCACGATGAAGCGCTTCCAGCGCGCCGCGGCGGCGAGCGAGCGCGGGTGGTCCGGGGCTTCCTCGCCGAGCAGGCGTACGAAGCCGCCGAGGGGCGTCCAGTTGAGCGAGTAGACCGTATCGCCCCACTGCCGCCCCACGATCCGGGGCGGGAAGCCCACGCCGAACTCCACCACGAAGATGCCGAACAGCTTCGCCGTCGCGAAGTGCGCCAGCTCGTGCGCCACCACCAGCACGACGAGCACGCCGATGAAGAGCAGCATCGAGCTGACCGCGTCGGGCGCGAACCACCAGGCCACGGCCAGCGCGACCGCAATCGCGATCAGGGTGTTGAGGGCCCGAGGGATGCGCGCACGGCCCCGCTCCGGGCCCGGCTCGCCTCCCTGATCGCCCATCTGGTCGCTCATCAGGCGCTCAACGGATCCCCGCAGCCACGCGCTCGTTCACGAAGCGCTGGCCCCACGCCTCGGCGGCGATCAGTTGCTCGAGACCCGGGTCGGTGTCCGCCTCATGGGCGTCGAGCGCCTCGATCAGCAGCCGCGCGATGTCGGTGAAGCGGCAGCGGCCGGCGAGGAAGTGCTCCACGGCCGACTCGTCCGCGCCGGAGAGCATGGCGGCCGAGGTGTCGCCGCGCCGCCCCGCCTCGAGCACCGTTGGCAGCGCCGGGAAGCGCTCCGTGTCCACCTCGCTGAAGTTCAGCGTCCCGCGCGCAGCGAGGTCGAGCGGCGGCGCGGGCTGCTGCGGCGCGCGCTCCGGGTAGGTGAGCGCGCACTGGATCGGGAGCCGCATGTCCGGCTCGCCCAGCTGCGCCTTAATCGAGCCGTCGGCGTACGTCACCATCGAGTGCACGATGCTCTCGCGGTGCTGGAGGATGTCGACGCGGTCGATCGGGATGTCGAACAGCCAGCGCGCCTCGATCGCCTCGAGGCCCTTGTTGAAGAGCGTGGCGCTGTCGATCGTGACCTTCGGGCCCATCTGCCAGTTGGGGTGCTTCAGCGCCTGCTCCGGCGTGACGCGGTCGAGCGCGTCCATGTCGTAGTCGCGGAACGCGCCGCCCGAGGCGGTCAGCGTCAGCCGGTCGACGGTCTCGATCGGCTCGCCCCAGAGGCACTGCCAGATCGCCGAGTGCTCCGAGTCGATCGGGCGCAGCTCCGCGCCGCGGTGCGCGTTCGCCTCAAGGGCGGCGCGCACGACGTGCCCGCCGACGACGAGCACCTCCTTGTTGGCGAGAGCGACGATCTTGCCCGCCTCCAGCGCCCGCAGCGTCGGCTCCAGCCCGAGCCGGCCGGCGGTCGCGACCACGACGATGTCCACGTCCGGCCGCACGGCCAGTTCGTCCAGCGGCAGCCAGGCGTCGCGGCCGAAGTCGGAGGCGAGGCGGTCGGCCTCGGCGCCGGGGGCGGCGCAGGCCGCGCTGGGGCGGAACTCCTCGATCTGCTCACGCAGCAGGGAGACGTTCCCGCCGGCGGCGAGGGCGGCGACGCGGAAGCGGTCCGGGAGGCCGCGCACGACGTCGAGGGTCTGGGTGCCGATCGAGCCGGTCGAGCCGAGGATCGCGAGGCCGATCGCGCTCATGCGGTCCTCCCGGCGGGCCCCGTCACGGGGACGGATCGGGCTGCTAGAGCCACTGCAATATCCAGTATAGCAACGGCCCGGCGAGCAACTGCGAGTCCATGCGGTCGAGCAGTCCGCCATGCCCCGGCAAGACACCGGAGCTGTCCTTGACCCCGATCCGCCGCTTCAGCGCCGACTCCAGCAGGTCACCGGCCTGCGCCCCGATCGGCAGCAGCACGGCGATCGCGGCGATCGTCGCAGCCTCGGCGTCCAGGTCGAGGGCGAGCGGCAGCACGACGCCCGCAGCGGCGCCGGCGAGGAAGCCGGCGATCGCGCCCTCGCGCGTCTTGCCGGGCGAGATGCGCGGCGCGAGGGGGTGGCGGCCGAGCCAGCGACCGATGGCGTAGGCGCCGGTGTCGGTGGCGATCGTGATGCCGAGCAGCACGATGAGCCAGCGCTGGCCCTCGGGCTCACCGCGGAGCAGCAGCCAGTGCGCGCCGAGCACGCCGATGTAGGCGACGGCGCCGAGCCACCAGGCCTCGCGCAGGCGTCGCGGGCCGGGGCCGGGGCGGAGCAGGCCGTAGAGCGCGATCGCGGGCAGCGGGAGCAGCGTCCAGAGCGGGAAGCCCTCGGCCGCCTGGCGCATCCAGAGCGCCACGAAGGCCGTCGCGGCGGCCGCGCCCAGCGGCTGCCAGGCCGGCCGCAGGCCGGCGGCCGCGATGAACATCTCTGCAGCCGCGGCGGCGAGCAGCAGCGAGATGGCGGCGGCGAAGACGGGCTCCGGGAGGGCGATGACGATCGCCAGCAGCGGCAGCCCGATCGCCGCCACGAGCAGCCGCGTGCGCAGCATGGGTCAGGCGTCCGGGCGTGCGTGCTCCGCCTGGCGGTCCGGAACCAGCCCGAAGCGGCGGCGGCGGCGGCGATACTCCCTCAGCGCCTCGTCTACGTCCTCCGGCCCGAAGTCCGGCCAGAGCGTGGAGGTGAAGTAGTACTCGCTGTAGGCCGACTCCCAGACGAGGAAGTTGGAGAGTCTGCGCTCGCCGGCGGTGCGGATCAGCAGATCGGGGTCCGGCAGCTCCGCGGTCGCCAGGCGGCTTGCGATCGCCTCGGCGTCCACCTCGCCGGCGGCGACGCCCTCGGCGATCAGTTGCCGCACGGCGCCGACGATGTCGGAGCGGCCGCCGTAGTTGAAGGCGAGGTTGACGGTGATGCGATCGTTCGCGGCGGTCCGGGCGACGGCTGCCTCCACCTTGCGCTTGAGCGAGCGCGGCAGCGGCGAGAGGTCGCCGATGTGGCACAGGCGGATGCCCGCCTCGTCGAGCGAGTCCAACTCGCGGTCGATCACCCGGCCGGCGAGGCGCATCAGGTACTCGACCTCGCCGCGCGGGCGTCCCCAGTTCTCGGTGGAGAAGGCGAAGAGCGTGACGATCGGGACGCCGTGCTCGCCGAGGCGTTCGACCACGGCGCGGATCGCATCCGCGCCCGCGCGGTGGCCCCGCTGGCGGCTCAGGCCGCGCTCGCGGGCCCAGCGGCCGTTGCCGTCCATGATGATCGCGACGTGACGGGGCGGCGCCTCGCCCGGAAGGCTCGCGACCTCGCTAGCGGCGGGCTCAACGACCATGCTTGCTGGCCCCCCGGCCTGGCGTACCGACATGAGGCGACACTAGATCTCGAGGAGCTCCTGCTCCTTCTGCTGCCCAATCTCGTCGATCTGCTTCGTATGCGCTCCCGTGATCTCCTCGACGTCCGTCAGGGCGCGGCGCTCCTCGTCCTCGGACAGCTCGCCCGAGCGCAGCGCCTTGCGCAGCTCGTCGATGGCGTGGCGGCGGATGTTGCGGATCGCGACCTTGCCTTCCTCGGCGCCCGCGCCGACGAGCCCGCACAGTTCGCGGGCGCCCTCCGCGGGGAGGGGCGGGGGAGGCCGGTCGGATTTAA
>VXMT01000247.1:0-2761 GCA_009840965.1 Chloroflexota bacterium | reverse complement strand
TACTCCCCCGCCCCGCGCGCGCCGCCCCGCCCCCGGGGGCTGGGGGGCGGGGGGGGGGGGGGCGGGCCCGGCGCCGCGCCCGCCCCCGCCCCCCCCCCCCACGAGCCGGACCAGTTCGCGGCGGCGCTCCTCGGTGAGCGGCGGGATCGGCAGCCGGATCGTGGCGCCGTCGTTGCTGGGCGTGATCCCGAGGTCGCTCGCCTGGATCGCCTTCATGATCGGCTGCAGCGCGGACTTGTCCCAGGGCTGCACGGTCACCAGCGTCGGATCCGGCGCGGCGAGCGTCGCGAGCTGGTTGAGCGGCATCGTCTGGTCGTAGTGAGAGACCGGGAGGCGCTCGACGATCGCGGTGTTGGCCCGGCCCGTGCGCACGGCGGCCAGCGCCTGGCGGCAGGACTCGACCGCCTTGTCCATGCGGTCGTCGGCGTCGAGCAGAACCTCGTCGACGTCCACCGCCGCCTCCTCCAACCGGCGCCCGCGCGCCGGTTCGCGCTCCCGCTCGCTACCCGGCGGGCTCGCCTCCGCCGATCTCGTAGCGGATGAAGCGCGAGATGCGGATGTTCTCACCCGTCGCGGAGATCGTGTCCTCGACGAGCTGCTGGATGGTCTTGCCGGCGTCCTTGATGAACGGCTGCGTGAGCAGCGCGCGCTGCTCGCGCTCACCCTCCGGCACGTCCTCGGGCAGTTCGTCGACGCCGACCGCCTCGGGGTTCATCGCGGCGACCTGCAGGGCGACATCGTGCGCGAGGTTCTGGAACTGCTCCGTGCGCGCGACGAAGTCCGTCTCGCTGTTCAGCTCGACGAGCACGCCGATGCGTCCGCCTGCGTGGATGTAGGACTCGATCACGCCCTCGCTGGTCGCGCGGTCCGCGCGCTTCGCGGCGGCGGCTATGCCCTCCTCGCGCAGCAGCGAGCGAGCGCGATCGAAGTCGCCCTCCGCCCGATCGAGTGCGCGCTTGGCGTCCATCACGCCCGCGCCGGTCTCCTCGCGGAGTCGCTTCACATCCTGGACTGAGACCACGACCGCTCCCTCGTTGCGTTGTACCCGGCGGTTGCCTGCCGAGCTGGCAGGCCTCGTTCGCTACTGTTCCGTGGCCTCCGAGGCCGCCTCGGCCTCGGCAGCCCCGTTCTGCGCCGGCGCGGTGGGCGCGGCGGCAGCCGCCGCTTCCGCTGCGGGCGCGGCCTCGGCGGGCGCGGCGCCCTCGGTCGGCGGCATCATCGCGACCGACCCAGCGGCGGCGGCCTCCTGCTCGACCTCGCCGAAGGCGCGGCCCTCGAGGACCGCGTCGGCGACGCGCGCGGTCACCAGCTGGATCGCGCGGATCGCGTCGTCGTTGGCCGGGATCGGGAAGTCGATCAGCGTCGGGTCGGCGTCCGTGTCGCACATCGCGACGATCGGGGTCTTCGTGCGGTTGGCCTCGCGTACGGCGATGTCCTCGAGCTTCACGTCGATGACGAAGAGCATCCCGGGCGGCCGCTCCAGCGTGCTGATGCCGCCGAAGGCGCGCTGCATGCGGTTGAACTGCTTCTCCAGGCGCAGGCGCTCGCGCTTGGGCAGGGTCTCGTGCTCACCGGAGGCGATGCGCACCTCGAGGTCGCGCAGGTACTCGATGCGGCGGGAGATGGTGGCCCAGTTGGTGAGGGTGCCGCCGAGCCAGCGGTTGGTGACGTAGGGCATGCCGCAGCGCTCGGCCTCGGCGCGGATCACGGCGCGGGCCTGCTTCTTGGTGGCCACGAAGAGCACGGTCTGGCCGGCGGAGACGGTCTCCCGCACCTGCTGCAGCGCCTCGTCGAAGCGCCGCACGGTCTGAGCGAGGTCGAGGATGTGGATGCCGTGCCGCTCGGTGTAGATGAACGGCCGCATGCGCGGGTTCCAGCGCCGGGTCTGGTGCCCGAAATGGACACCGGCCTCCAGCATCTGTTTCATGGTTGCGGCTGCGCTCACGTCACTCCCTCGGTGCGTACGCCTCGAACTGGCGGGCTGTCGGCGGCCCGCCGCACGCCTCTCGCGACGGTGTCTGCGAGCCATCGAGTATAGCCACAGCCCCCGCGCAGGGGCTACCGGCCCGATGCGCTCCCATTTCGTTCGCTTGTGGCCGGATCAAGCCTTACGTACACTGGCTCGCACGCCGCGGGAGCGTTCTCCTGCGGCGTTATCGTGCGAACCCAGCCTCGCGGAGACGCCGACCGTGCCCACCTACGACTACCGCTGCGACGAGGGCCACCGCTACGACAAGCGCGAGCCCTTCGGCTCGCCCTCGGAGCAGCCCTGCGACGA
Source organism: Chloroflexota bacterium (assembly GCA_009840965.1). Lineage (GTDB taxonomy): Bacteria > Chloroflexota > Dehalococcoidia > UBA2979 > UBA2979 > VXMT01. The sequence continues at coordinate 483 of VXMT01000247.1, read as the reverse complement.
GTGCGGAGCGACGGCGCGCCGCGTGCTCCACGCCCCGCCCGTCGTCTTCAAGGGCTCCGGCTGGTACAAGACCGACAGCCGCTCCACCTCGAAGACCAGGACCGCCGTCAGCGGCGACGAGGACTCCAAGACGTCCGAGAAGAAGCTCGCCGCCGAGGCTGCGGCCGCCGAGCGCGACGCGAAGCGCGAGACCAACGCCGCGAAGAAGAAGGCCGAAGCCGCGAAGACCACCTCGGGCGGCGCGAGCAGCTCCAACAGCACGGACAGCCAGGCGTCCTGAGGCCCGCGATGCGAGCCGTCGTGCAGCGCGTCGACCGGGCGCGCGTCAGCGTGGACGGCGCCGTCAGCGGCGAGATCGGCCGCGGCCTGCTCGTCTACGTCGGGGGGGGCCCCCCCGGGGCGGGGGGGGGTTTAAAAAAAAACAGCCCCCCACACAAAAAAGAAAAGGGGGTGGGGGGGTGTGGGTGTGTTATAAAAAAAATT
>VXMT01000217.1 GCA_009840965.1 Chloroflexota bacterium | reverse complement strand
GGGGTGTGCCCTGGCCCCGCGGCCGGCGGGTCCTTGTGCGGTCGGTCCCGTGGGGGTGGGGCGGGCTGGGGGCGGCGCGGCGCGCGTGATGCGCGCCTCGGTCGTGCCGAAGCGCCAGTGGGGCTTGGCGCTGGCCATGCCGCCGTAGGGCGTGTCGAGCACCGTCACGAGGTCCTCGGCGATCGCCTGCGGATGCTCGAGCAGGCTCGCGCTCAGCGTCGGGCCGCGCTGGTAGGCGGCGGCCGGCACGTCTGCCTCGTGCAGCAGGCGCTCCCACTCCTCGGCGCTGCGTTCGCGGAAGCAAGCCTCGAGGAGCGGGATCAGCTCGGCACGGTGCTCGACGCGGGCGCTGCTCGTGGCGAAGCGCGGGTCGTCGCGTAGCTCGCGCAGGCCGAGGGCGTCGCAGAGTTTCGGCCAGAAGCCGTCGTGCGGGACGCTCACGGCGACATAACCATCGCTACACGCGAACGCCTGGTCCGGCACGAGGTTCGGGCGCGCGCTGCCCATCGGGCCCGGCGCGCGGCCGCTCGCGAAGTACTCGGCGATCCGGCTCGTCGCCCCGACGATCGTCGATTGCAGTTGCGAGGTCTGGATGAACGTCCCGCGGCCGGTCCGCTCGCGCACGTAGAGCGCGACGAGGAGTGCCTGCAGGTTGGTGAAGGCGCCGCTCCAGTCGAGCGTCGCCGTGCCGCGCGAGAACTGCTGCCGCCCGCCCGCCTCGCCGGTGACGCTGGTGAGCCCGGCCGCTGCCTGCGAGAACCACTCGTTGCTGGTCATGCCGTGCATCGGCCCGCGCGGGCCGTAGGCCGAGCTCTGGAGGTAGATCAGCCGCGGGTTGTGCTCGCGCAGCAGCTCGTAGCCGAGGCCGAGTCGGCGCATCACCTCGGGCGATCGGAAGTTCTCGACGAGCACGTCGGCGCGCTCGATCAGCCGCAGCGCCTGCGCGTGGCCGTCGGGATCCTTGAGGTCGAGCATGACGCCGCGCTTGCCGAGGTTGTTGCCGAGGAAGGTGTGGCCGGTGCCGCGGAGCCGCGGCTTCGTGCCGCGCACGGTGTCGCCGCGGGGCGACTCCACCTTGATCGCGTCGGCGCCGAGCCAGCCGAGGTACTCGGCGGCGATCGGGCCGACGGCGGCCTGGCCGAAGTCGAGCACGCGCAGGCCGTTCAGCGGCCCCGTCCAGCCCTCGCTGCTCAGTTGCTCGGCCATGCCCGCACCATGCGCGCGGACGAGTGCGATGGTCAAGGCGCGTGTGGCGGGCCGGGCGCTATCATCGGCGCGCCGGAAGGAGGCCCCGATGAGCAACGACGAACGAGCGCTGCCGACGAGCGACGAGGTGACGTCCTGGCTGACCGAGCGGCGCAACTGGGGCCGCTGGGGCGACGACGATAGCCGCGGCGCCGTCAACCTGATCACCGACGAGAAGCGCCGCGCGGCCTTCGGGCTGGTGCAGCAGGCGCGCGTCGTCTCGATCAGCCGCGACTACCCAAAGGATCCGGGGCCGACGAACCCGGTGCCGGCGCAGCACTTCCTGCGTCGCAACGTGCGCGAGTCCGGCGGCGGCTCGGTGGTCGACTACTACGGCTTCATCTTCCACGGACACACGCACACCCACCTCGACGCGCTCTGCCACGTCTGGGACAAGAACGGCGCATGGCAGGGGCGCGACCCGTCCGAGTTCATCACCGGCGATGGCGTCACCTACGCCGACGTGACGGCCTGGGACACCGGCATCATCACCCGCGGAGTGCTGCTCGACGTGCCCGGCCACCGCGGGACGGACTACGTGACCACGGACCGCCCGGTGCACGGCTGGGAGCTCGAGGAGATCGCGGAGGCGCAGGGCGTGAGCGTCGGTTCCGGCGACGCGCTGCTGGTCTACAGCGGACGCGAAGCCTACCAGGCCGACAACCCGGAGCAGTTCCTCGGAGAGGCGGGGAGCACGACGCCCGGACTGCACGCCTCGTGTCTGCCGTTCGTGCGCGACAACGACGTCTCGCTGCTCGGCTGGGACATGATGGACGCGAAGCCGAACGACTACGACTACCCCTGGGCGATGCACGGCGTGATCTACGCCTACGGTGTGCCGCTGCTCGACAACGCGCTGCTCCAGCCGCTCGCCGAGGCGTGCGCCGAGGAGGGTCGCTACGAGTTCCTGCTGATCATCTCGCCGTTGAAGGTGCCGGGAGGCACGGGGAGCCCGGTCAACCCCCTCGCGATCTTCTAGCCCCGCGCCCGCGAGGAGGGCACACCCCGGACGGGCGGCGCGGCGCGGAGCGCGGCCTTGCCGGGGATGTGGTCTGGCGACCCCGAGCGGATTCGAACCGCCGATCTCCACCGTGACAGGGTGGCGTGTTAGACCGCTACACTACGGGGCCGCGTACCCCTCGATGGTAGATGCGCGCGCCGAGGAGGGTCAATCACCGGGGCCGATCGCAAGCCCCGGCCGGGCGCTGGAGGCAGCCATTCCCTTCTGCGAACGCCACCCCGGCACGGAGACCGAGCTGCGCTGCGGGCGCTGCGAGGTCACGATCTGTCCTCGTTGCATGATCCACGCGCCGGGCGGCATCCGCTGCCCCGACTGCGCGCAGCTGCGGCGCCCGGTCATGTACGAGCTGGGGCTCTCGCACTACCTGCGGGCGGGCGCCGTCGCGCTGTTCGGCGCGGTCGCGCTCGGCGCGGTCTCGGCGCTGCTGCTGCCTCCGACGCCTGCGGGCGGCCTGCTGCTGCTCGCGATCGCGTTGCTGGGCGGCGCCGGGGCGGCAACCCTGCTCGCGCGCGCGTTCGACCTCGTGACGAACCGCAAGCGAGGGCGCGCGCTGCAGCTGATGGCGGCGGGCGCGCTCTTCGCGGCGGCGCTGTTGCGCCTCGTGGTCTCGGGTGAGGTGGATCTCATCCTGCGGGACACGAGCGGCATGATCTTCGCGGTGATCGGCGCAATCGTGGCCTGGAACCGCCTCGCGTAGCGAGGGTTCGCCCTCAGCGCAGCCTGTCGATAAGCACGAGCGCCGCGAGCAGGCCGCCGCAGACCGCGCTGATGATCGCGATCCGCACCAGCTCCCCGCCGATGAACGGCGCATCGCGCTCGAGCAGTCTCCGAGGGCGCTCGCTGGCGGCCGCCCTCGATGCCGGGGCGCGCACGGCCGGGGGGCCGGGCGGAGGCGGCCCCGGTAACGGGTTGCGGCGCGGGCGGTTGCGCTGCCTGCGTGAGCGGCGGGACATCGTGCCTCCGTGTGCCTCCCGGCGAGTGTAGCGGCGCGTCTGCCCTGCGGGCTATCCCGGAGCCGGGTCCGGCACCGTGCAGCCGCGCGCCCGGGCCGCCTCGAGGAAGGCGTCGGTCACGGCGTCCGGCAGTGGGATCTCGCCGGGCAGGCGCTCGTCCTCGCGGTCGATGCCGTGGTAGTCGGAGCCGCCGAGGGCGAAGAGGCCGAGGCGCTCCGCCAGCGCCGCCAGCTCGCCGACGAGCTCGGGCTCGTAGCCCTTGTAGTAGGCCTCGAGGCCGAACAAGCCCGCATCCGCGAGCTCCCCGGCCACGCGCGGGTAGTCGTCGGTGAACGAGGGGTGGGCGAAGACGGCGAGGCCGCCGGCATCGCGAATCATCGCGATCGCCTCGGCGGGGGCGAGCTTCGGGCGCTCAGCGTAGGCGGCACCGTTGCGGCCGATGAAGCGATCGAACGCCTCGTTGAAGCTCTCGATGTGCCCGGCCTCGAGCAGCGCCTGCGCGATGTGCGGGCGGCCGATCGAGGCCTCGCCGGCCAGCTCCTGCACCCGTGACCACTCGATCGGAGCGCCGAGCCGATCGAGGGCCTCGATGATGCGCCGCGCGCGGTCGATCCGGCCCCGGCGGAACCCGTCGAGCTGCTCGCGCAGCTCGGGCCGCTTGCGGTCGATGAAGTAACCGAGGATGTGCACCTCGGTGCCGGGTACGTCGCAGGACAGCTCCACGCCGGGCACGAGCGTGAAGCCCGGGTGGCGGGCGGCCGCGGCCTCCGCCTCGGCGAGGCCGTCGAGGGTGTCGTGGTCGGTCAGCGCCAGCACGTGCACGCCGCGGCTCGCCGCGAGGTCGACGAGTTCGGCAGGGGAGCGCAGGCCGTCCGAGTGGGTCGAGTGGGTGTGGAAGTCACCGCGGCTCACGAGGCGTGCCATCCGCGCCTCGTCACCACAGCGGGAGCACGCGATCGACGCGCTCGATACCGGTCGCCAGGCCGCTCGCGTCGTCGATCTCGATCAGCACGGAGTTGAAGACGCCATCCTCGCCCGAGGCGACGGGCAGGCGGGTCGGCATCCCGGTCAGGAAGCGGCTGATCACCGACTCGATGTCGTCGCCGATGACCGAGTCGCGCACGCCGACCATGCCGAGGTCGCCGACGGCGGCCGTGCCGGAGGCCAGCAACCGCGCGTCCGCCGTCGGCACATGCGTGTGCGTCC
>VXMT01000237.1 GCA_009840965.1 Chloroflexota bacterium | reverse complement strand
CCGCGACCCCGACCCCCACACCCGAGGCGACTCCATCCCCGACGGCTACGGCCACGCCACCGGCCACGCCGTCTCCGTCGCCGACGGCGATCGCAACGCCCTCGCCAACTCCGACTCGCACCGCTCCACCGACGCCAACTCCGACCGCCTCGCCAACTCCGACGCCCTCGCCCACACCAACCCCCGCGCCGCTCATCACCGCCGCGGACCTCGGCATCCTCGAGGTCACGACGATCGCCGTGGGTGGCCACTACGACGCCTGCGCGCTGACCGAGGCCGGCGAGGCGGTCTGCTGGAACATGGACGACCCCTCGGAGGTGGAGACTCTCCCCGGCCGCTACATCGCCATCGACGCGGCTGAAGGCACCACCTGCGCAATCACAGAAGATGTCGAGCCGGTCTGCTGGGGCAGCGGCGAACCGGGCTCGGACGCCCCGCCGGGCCGCTACACGGCGATCAGCACGACGCCCGGCTACAGCTGTGCGCTCACGGAGGAGGGGGAGGCAGTGTGCTGGGGGAGCCACAGCGCACGCGCCCGCGAACAGCAGGCTCGGGCGGGCGAGGTCGAGGACAACTGGCCGCTCGGGTGGATGCCTGAGCCTCCGGCCGGCAGGTATGTCGCGATCACCGTTGGCCACTCGCACTACGTCGACGGAAGCCTGCTGTCTGCCTGCGCGGCCAAGGCAAGCGGCGGCTTCGTCTGCTGGCAGTCGAGCGGCAAGTACGACCCGTACGGTGAGCGGGAAATGCTGCACCTGGACGGGGACGAGGCGCGAGCTCTGGCCGGTGACGACTTCTGCTCGGTGAACGGCTTCGGTCCTCCTTCCTGCTCGGCTGCAGGTCTCTACGCGGCGATCAGTAGAAGCCGAGGGTACAGCTGCTTCATCACTCGTCAGGGAGCGGCTGATTGCCAGCCGTCCGGCATTGACGCTGAGGCCTACGGGACGCTTAGCGTGATGCGCCCTCCAGATCCATCCCCAGCCCGCTACGTGGCGATCAGCACCGACGGCTACTACGCCTGCGCCGTCACGGACGCCGGCGAGGCCGTCTGCTGGACGGCCGAGCGCAACGTGATCAAGCCGCCCGATCCCCCTCCGGGCCGCTACGTGGCCGTCAGCGACGGCACAAGTCACACCTGCGCGCTGACCGAGGACGGCGAGGCGGTCTGCTGGGGCTGGAACAACCACGGACAGACAGACGTGCCGCCTGGCCGGTACAGGGCCATCAGCGCAGGCGAGTTCCACACCTGCGCGCTCACGGAAGCCAGCGAGGTGGTTTGCGGGAACCCGCCCTACCCCGGCGATCCCGACATGCGGCACATAGCGGTCAGCAGGGATCGCTTCCAGACCTGCGCCCTGACGGAGACTGGCGAGGCGGTCTGTTGGGGCGGCCCGGAGCGCGCCCAGCCCCCGGCTGGACGCTACATGGCAATCGCGGTGGGCGATAAGCACAGCTGTGCGCTAACGGAGACCGGCGAGGCGGTGTGCTGGGGCGAGTATCGGATCGCGGACCCGCCAGTGGGCCGCTACGCGGCCATCGGGGCGGGCGGTGGTCGCACATGCGCGCTCACCGAAGGTGGCGAAGTAGCCTGCTGGTGGAACTATGACGGTGCGTTGACAACCGACACTCCAGACGGCCAATACACGGCCCTCTCGGTCGGACCGAACCACGCGTGTGCGCTCAAGAATTCCGGCGAGGCGGTCTGCTGGTCGTGGAGGTATGCCAGGGACAAGGCCAGCCCTGACAACCCCTACCTGGAAGAGTTGGCTCAACCACCAGCGGGGCGGTACACCGCGATCAGTTCCGGAACGTACCGCGCCTGTGCGCTGACCGAAGCCGGCGAAGTCGCGTGCTGGGGAGATGTCGAGTACGCAACCACGCCGCGACCTCAGCAGGATGTCTTGCCATGAGGGCGTTCACCGGGCAAGGCGGTGGACCAGCACGCCGTCGCGCTCCTCGCTTGCACTCCGACGGAGGAGCAGCGGCGTCCGGCGCTAGCCGCCCTTCGACTCGATCGCGTCGAGGACCGCGCCGGGGGTGATCGGGAGGCGGTTGATGCGTACGCCGGTGGCGTGGGAGACGGCGTTCGCTACGGCGGCGAGTGGCGGGATGATCGAGGCCTCGCCGACGCCGCGCAGGCCGAAGGGGTGCTGCGGGTTGGGCACCTCGACCATCACCGACTCGATCATCGGGACGTCCATCGTCGTCGGCATCCGGTAGTCGAGGAAGCTGCTGTTCAGCATCGCCCCCTCGGCGTCGTAGCGGTACTCCTCGTTCAGCGCCCAGCCGATGCCCTGCACGGTGCCGCCCTGGATCTGGCCCTCGACGTAGCTGGGATGCACCGCCGTGCCCACGTCCATGAACGCCGTGTAGCGCAGGATCTCCGCCTTGCCGGTCTCGGGGTCGACCTCGACATCCACGATGTTGCCCGCGATGACCGGGCCGACGCCCGTGGTCGGGACCGAGACCGAGCAGGTCACCGGGCCGCCGCTTCCCGGCAGCTCGGCCGCCAGCTCCCTGAACGTAAAGGTCAGCCCCGGATTCCCGGCGCAGTTGAACGCGCCGTCCTCGAAGGTCACGTCCTGCTCCTCGACCTCCCAGATCGCCGCCGCCCGCGCACTCATCTGCCGGATCACCCCCTGCGCCGCCTCGATCGCCGCGAGGCCCGTGTCGAAGGCCGTGTGGCTGCCGCTGGTGGCGCCGGTGAGCGCGATGGTGTCGGTGTCGACTACGGTGGGCGTCACGTCCCCGGCGCTCAGGCCCAGGACCTCGGCGGCCTGCATCGCCACGGCGGTGCGCGAACCCCCGATGTCCACCGAGCCGGTGACGAGGTTGATGGTCCCGTCGCTGTTCACGTGGATCGTCGCGGCCGAGGTCTGGCCGCCCTGCCAGCGGAAGCCGACGGCCACGCCTCGCCCGCGGTTGGGGCCGCCGAGCGGTGCGTTGTAGTGGTCGTGGGCCCGCATCGCCTCTTCCAGCTCCTCGATACCCAGCCGCAGGTGCGCGACGCCGTTGGGCATGCGGTCGCCCTGCCTGGCGACGTTCAGGAGCCGGAGCTCGAGCGGGTCGATGTCCAGCAGCTCCGCAAGCTCGTCGATGACGGGCTCGACGGCGAAGGCGCCCTGCGGCTGCCCCGGCGCGCGGTAGGCCTGCGTCTTGTTCTTGTTGACGACGACGTCGTAGCCGTCGACCAGCAGGTGCTCGATGTTGTAGGGACCCGTGGCGCAGAGCGTGCCTCCGCCGACGGCCGAGCCGGGGAAGGCGCCGGCCTCGAAGGTCAGTGTGATCTGCGCGGCGGTGATCCTGCCGTCCCGGGTCGCGCCGATCTTCGTGCGCGCATGGCTCGCCGAGGCGGGGCCGGTGCCCTCGAAGACGTCCTTGCGGGTCATCACGACCTGCACGGGCCGACCGCTCTTGCGCGAGAGGATCGCGGCCACCGGCTCGACGTAGGCGACGAGCTTGGCCCCGAACCCGCCGCCGATCTCGGTCGGCACGACCCTCACCATCGACTCGGGCACGTCGCACATCGCGGCGGTGGCCGCGCGGATCGGGAAGGCCCCCTGCGTGCAGGTGTGGACGGTGAGGCGACCGTCGCGCGCCCACGTGGCCGTGGCCGCGTGAGGCTCGATGTAGCCCTGGTGGACGGTCTCCGTGAAGAACTCACGCTCGAGGATCACGTCGGCCTGCCTGAAGCCCTCCTCGACGTCGCCGAGCTTGTGCTGGATGTGTGAGGCGACGTTGCCCCGAACCCCGGTGTCGTCCCCCCGTGCGAAGCGCGCGAGCCTGAAGAAGGTCGTCAGATCCTCGTGGATGATCGGCGCGTCGTCAGCCATCGCCTCATCCAGCGAGAGCACAGGCTGCAGGACCTCGTAGTCCACATCGATCAGGGCGAGGGCGTCCTCGGCCACGTGGGGACTGCTCGCGGCGACCGCCGCCACCGCGTGCCCCTTGTAGAGGGCCGTCCTGTGGGCCATGACGTGCTCGGCCATCAGCCGCATGTTCCCGCGGACGAGCGCCAGGTCGAGATCCTGTTTGCCGATGATCGGAACGTCCGCCGAGGTCATCACGGCGAACACGCCCGGAAGCGCCTCCGCCTTGCTCGTATCGATGGACCTGATGCGCGCGTGGGCGTGCGGGCTCCTCAGGATCCTCCCGTAGAGCATGCCGGGAAGCCGGATATCTGCCCCGTACCGGGCCTCGCCGGTGACCTTCTCCGAGCCGTCGTGGCGGATCGGCCTCGTGCCGACGACGGCGTAGCCGCTGCTCACCCGTGGTCGTTCGGTTGTCGTCATCTCGCCGCTCCTCGCCACGTCCGTCGCGCCGCGCCAGCCAGCGCCCCGATACTACGCCCCGGCCCCCTCTCCTGGGGGAGAGGGCGGGGGGTGAGGGGCTCGCCAGACCCACGACCGGCTCCTGCAGTCACATCGACGCACCCCCGGCCGCCGCATCCCCTC
>VXMT01000053.1 GCA_009840965.1 Chloroflexota bacterium | reverse complement strand
CCCATAGCAAGCGTCCGGGGCGGAGGTGCTAGACGGCGCACTCGCCTTCGCCGCGCTCGAGGACGTAGAGGCCCTCGCGCTCCCAGTCGATGAACTCGTCCATCGTCTGGACGGAGAACTCCGGCGGCAGCGTCAGATCGCGGACGGCCTCCTCGAACGGCTCCTTGCCGACGCGGTCGAAGAAGTCGTTGAACTCCTCGCCGTCGCTGCGATCGGCCTCGTAGAGGCGGATGAAGCGCTCGACGGCGTCGGGCACGCGCTTGGCGGGCAGGCGCGCCTTGATCAGCGTGCCGAGCCGCAGATCCTGGCCGGTGCGGCGGTTGCCCGCGATGAAGACGTGGTAGGCCGGGGCCTGGCGGTCGCCCGACTTGATGGCCGCGCCGTGGAAGCCGATGTTCGCGATGTGGTGCTGGCCGCACGAGTTGGGGCAGCCGCTCGCGTTGATCAGGATCCGCCGTGTCCGCGGGTCCGTGATCCGCAGCTCGCGCACGTGCTCGGAGACCGCGCGGTTGAGGCCCATCGAACTGGTGATGCCGAGCTTGCAGCTGTCCGTGCCGGGGCAGCTCACCACGTCCTCGATCTCGAGGATGCCGCCGCCGTTGAGGCCGAGCTCGCCGAGCGCCAGCCAGACGGCGTAGACGGACTCGTTCGGGATCCAGCGCAGCACGATGTTCTGCCACGGCGTGGTGCGGGCCCGGCCGGAGCCGTGCTCGCGCATGATCGTGGCCAGGCCGCGGAACTGTTCCGGCGTCAGGTCGCCCTGCGGTACCTGCACCTCGATCGCCGCGTAGCCCGCCTGGCGCTGCGCCTTCACCGCCGTGCGCGCCCACTCCTCGAAGACGGCGCGGTCGGCGTCCGTCGGCTGCGGCGCGTCCTCGGGTGGGGCGGGTGCGTCGGCCTCCTCATCGTCGAGGAAGAGCAGCGGGTCGGGCAGGGCGTCGGCCTGCGCCCACTCGCCCTCGAGCTCGGCGTCGACCATCTTGCGGAACTCCTCCTCGCCCACGCGGTGGACGAGGAACTTGATGCGCGCCTTGGCGAGGTTCTTGCGCAGCTCGTCGGCGGCGTCGAAGACGCGCAGCACGGCGTGGGAGTGCTTGAGGTACTCGTCGACGGAGACCCACTCGCGCAGGACCACGGCGTGCTTCGCCATGATCGAGAGCCCGCCGCCGGCGACGATGCGGAAGCCCTTGGTGGGCACGCCGTCGACCTCGCGGATCTCGGGGATGAAGCCGAGGTCGTGGATCTGCGTGAGCGCGGAGTCCTCCTCGCTGCCGGAGAAGGCGACCTTGAACTTCCGAGGCAGCAGCTGGGTCAGCTCGCTGCGCACGAAGTAGCGCACGAAGGCGCCCGCGTAGGGCGTGACGTCGAAGGGCTCGTCGTCGCGGATGCCGGCCCAAGGGTCGCCGGTGACGTTGCGCACGGTGTTGCCGCAGGCCTCGCGCGTGGAGAGCCCGGCGCGGCCCAGCACCTGCAGCAGCTCCAGCGTCTCGTCGAGCGGCACGTGGTGGTACTGCACGTTCTCGCGCGTGGTGAGGTGGCCCTTGCGCAGCGGCGCGAAACGCTCGGCGACCTCGGCGAAGGCGTCGAGTTGGTCCGAGCTGACCCCGCCGAAGGGCAGCTTGACGCGGATCATCTGGCGGTCGGCCTGACGCTGCCCGTAGACGCCCTGGCGCAGCCGGAACTTGGTGAAATCGAGCGCGTCGCGGTTCCCGTCGAGGAACTCGGTCGCCTCCGTGGTGAAGTCGGCGAGCTCGTCCTCGAGGATCGGGATCACATGGCCGGGGGTGTCGGCACGGACGGTGGTGGTCATCGCGCTGCTCCTGAGGAGGGGTTTGCTATTGTCGACAAACCCGGTAAACAACACAGACAATTCGGTCGGGCCCATCGTAACAGCCGGAGGAGCAGTGTCAACGCAGACCCTCCCGCGCGAAAACGTCGCCGCATGACGCTCGATGCTCCTCGCGACTGCGCCGACGCGGAGCGCTTCGCGCGCGCGATCGCGGCGATCGACGCCGCCAACGCCGCCGATCCGGCGACGATCCTCGTGGACGGCGAGCCGCGCCCCAAGGAGCTGACGCACGCCGCGCTGCTCTGCGAGTGGGTCGCGCGCCTCACGCCTTCGCCGGGCGAGGCGCTGCTGCTGGCGGCGCGCGCGCACCACATCCGGCGCTGGACCGTGCCGCGCACCAGCTATCCCCCGGGGCGCGAGCACTACCTGCGCTGGCGTCGCGACCTGCGCCGCTTCCACGCCGACGAGGCGGCGCGCATCCTCCGCGCCGAGGGCTACGACGAACCCCTCGTCGATCGCGTCCGGCAGATCGTGCGCAAGGAGGCGCTGTTCACGGACCCGGACGTGCGGACGCTGGAGGACGGCCTCAACCTCGTCTTCCTGCTGACGCAGTTCGACGAGTTCCGCGAGCGCCTCGGCGACGACGAGCGGCTGGTGGCGATCGTGCGCCGCACCTGGCGCAAGATGAGCGCGCGCGGCCGCGAGGCGGCGCTGGGCCTCGACCTCAGCGAGCGCGCCCGCGCGCTCGTCGCGCGCGCGATCGAGGAGTAGCGAAGCGGGTCCGCGATCAAGGGTCGCCGCCGACGCCGTCCTGTAGACTGACCCGATGCTTACGGTCGAGGCCATACTTCGGCGGCACCCCGCGCTGCAGTCGCGAGACTTCCGGCGCATCTTCGCCAACGCCTTCTTCGCCTCGGCGTCGCACTGGACGATGCTGCTGGCGCGCGGCTGGCTGATCTTCGAGCTGACCGGTCACGCCGGCTGGGTGGGCGCGGCCACCTTCGCGGGCATGGTCCCGCTGTTGCTGGCCGGTCCGATCGGCGGCGCGCTGGCAGACCGCGCGGACCGCCGGCGCATGGCGATCGCGGCCGACATGGTCAGCATCTTCTCGGCGTTCGGTCTCGCGGCGATCACGCTGCCGGGGTTCGTCGAGCCGTGGCACGTGATCGCGTTCGCGGCGCTCGGCGGGACGGCGCGCGCCTTCGGCACCCCCGCCGAGCAGGCCCTGGTCGCGAACGTCGTGCCCAGGGAGCACCTGCTTAACGCGATCGCGCTCGCCGGCATCACGCGCCACGGCTCACGCGTGCTCGGCCCGACGATCGGCGGGGCGATGCTCTCGTTCCTCGGGTCGGGCTCCGTGTTCATCCTCTCGGGCTGCTTCGTCATCCTCGCCCTCTACCAGATCTTCAAGCTCGAATACCGCGCGCCGCCTGCGGCCGGGGAGGCCGAGGGTCCGCTCTTCGATGGACGCCGGATCCTCAACGACATCGGCGCGGGGTTCGCCTACCTGGAGCGCGACGCGCGCGTGATGTTCGTGATGGTGCTCGTCGGGCTGCACTGCGGCCTGACGATGGCCTTCGACTCGATGATGCCGACGCTGGCGACGCAGGTCGGCGGGGCGGACCGCACCTACAGCGCGATCATCGTCGGCGTCGGCGTCGGCGCGATCTGCGGCACGCTCGTGATCTCGATGCTGCGGACGGAGGTGGCGCAGGGCCGCGCGCTGCTGGTCGTGGGCATCGGCAGCGGGGCCGCGATGCTCGTGATCGGCTTCGCGGTGACGCCCTGGATGGCGATCCTCGGCGGGGTGGCGACGGGCCTGACGCAGGCCAGCTACATGGCGCTCTCGGCGACGTTCGTGCAGCGCACCGTGCCCGACGAGTACCGCGGGCGCGTGATGTCGATCTACCTCATGCTCGCGGCCGGCCACATGGCGTTCGCGAACTTCGGCTACGGCTGGCTCTCGAACGAGATAGGCGTGCGCGTGCTGCTGATCTTCCCCGCGATGATCTGGACGCTCGCCTTCCTCACCGCGGCGGCGATGCTGCCCGAGGTGCGATCGCTGGTGCGCCGCGGAACGTTCCGCCCGCGGCCGGCGGTCGTCGCCGCGGAGTCGTAGCCCTCAAGCCTACGGGGCGCCGCTGTCCTCGCCCGCCCCGCCCGAGGCCGCACCCGCGTCCGCCGCGAGCGCGAGCGTGAAGCAGACGGTCGCCCCCGGCGAACGGTCAGCGACCCAGATGCGCCCGCCGAGCCGGTGCACGAGCTGGCGCGTGATCGCCAGGCCGAGCCCTGCGCCCCCTCCCGTCCCGCGCGAGTCGTCGCCCGTGTAGAAGCGCTCGAAGACGCGCTCGCGCTCGCTGGGCAGGATGCCCGCGCCCTGGTCGCGTACCTCGAAGCGGACTTCGCCGCTGCCGCCGAGCGCGGCGAGGGCGATGCGGCTGTCGTCCGGGCTGTGGCGGAGCGCGTTGTCCAGCAGGTTCGCGAGCACCTCGCCGACGTGCTCGCGGTCTCCCGCCACGGGCGTGCTCGCGGCCTCCTCGATCTCCACGCCGACGCGGCGCTGCGCGGCGACCGGCGCGACGCGCGCGGCCGCGCGCTCCAGCAGCTCCGCCGGCGAGAGCGGCTCGAGTTCGATCGCCTCGTCGCCGGACTCGAGCCGCGCGAGGTGCAGCATCCGCTCGACGAGCCTGCTCATGC
>VXMT01000234.1 GCA_009840965.1 Chloroflexota bacterium | reverse complement strand
GGCGGGGGTGGTGGCTGAGCGGCCGCGACCGCCGGGAGCGACAGCTCCACCTCGGCGGCGTTCTTGGCCCGGTCGGTGACCACGATCGTCAGCGTCCGCGCCGCCGTCGCCGCGCTCGGCGTGCCGCTGATCACGCCGCTCGTGGCGTTGAGCGTGAGGCCCGAGGGCAGCGTGGAGCCGGTCTTGAGCACGTAGGAGGCGATATCCGTGTCCGTTGTCGACGGGGAGATGGTGACGGCCGTCCCCACCCTCAGCGACGTGGGCGCTGTGTAGCTGATCGTTGGCGCCACGTTGGCGCTGAAGCGGGCCGTCCTCGTGGCGGAAAACGCCCCGCGCGTCGCGGTCGCCGCAACGTCGTACTCGCCGTCGCTGATGTAGGAGGCGTTGGGCGGCACCTGCACGGACCAGCCGCCGCTCGCATCGGCCGTGACCGGACCGAGCGTCGCGGCCGGCGTCGTCTCGCCGGCGCGCGTGATGGTGACTCTGACGGTAGTCTCCGCCTCCGTGGTGCTGGCCGCGCCTCCTGAGCCGGCAGTGCCCTGCAGGCCCGAGCAGCCGCTGATGCCGAAGCCCGCCGCCCACGCCTCCGGGCGAGGCGGCGGGGCCAGCGTGATGGTGAGGGAGTGCGGCGGGACGCCGCCCGGAACCACCTCGAACACGGCCTCGGCCGTGGTATCAGCGTCAAGCTTGACTTTCGTCGGATTCCCGCACGCCATGACCGTGCTATCGCCAACGGTGACCTCCCAATCGAGGAACACGTGGTCGCTGGCGGGCTTCGCCTCGAGGGTGACCACGGTGCCCATGGGGTGGACGCGCCTGTTGGGTTGATCGCCGGGCTCCCCGAGCGGCTCTGCCGTGACCGTACCGCCGGTGGCGGGCCGCGCGATCGTGGTGAGTGAATGCAGCGGCCTCGACGGCGTGGCGTTGATCGTCGCTGGCGGCCCCGCGCCGGGGATCGTTCGCATCGTGTCCGCGGGGATAGCCTCGAGGATCCCCCTGTCCGGGTGTTCGGACTTGAGCGCGCACCATGTGGGAGGCACCGCCAGTGTCGTGCAGTGCTTCACCGTCTGCTTGGCGGCCGAGTTGACCGCGCGCACCTGGGCCGCGTACGTCGTGTCGTTCGTGAGATCGCTAATCGTGTAGCTGGTTGTCGCGGTGGATTCCCAGTCCTCCCACGCCCCGTCGGGTGTCTGCCGCCAGCGCACCTGGTAACCGGTCACTTGCTCGTTCTCAGCCGAAACAAGCTCCGGGGCCGTCCAACTGAGGTCGAGCGTCCCGTCACCCTCACTCACGCTCAGGCTGGACGGCGCGTTGTCCGGCGCGGCGCACTTCTCGACCGGCGTCGCGAGCGGTGCGTGTTCGCTGTCCTCTTGCCCTGCGGGCGTGGGCGGGTAGATCTTGAAGATCCATGTGTCCGCGCAGAACCGAGGATAGGGGCGCAGGTAACCGTAGCCCCAGCCTCCGGGGTCGAACCCCATGCCGTCGTCCGCCCGCCGGTCAGCGCGATCGTAGTTGCGCCACAGTGCGTTGCCGGAGCCGCTAAGCCGCGCCTGCTGGTGGAGGTGGTCGCCGAAGTTATCGCAGTCGTCGCCCAGTGCCGAGTCCGTCGCTGCGGAGATGATGGCACCGAGTTGCAACCTCCCGGCGCCGTCCGTCAGCGGCGCGAGATCACCCTCCTCGATTTCGTCGTCCGGGTCGATGTGCGTGTAGGTCAGCTCGCCGATCAGCTTGTCCTTGCCGTCTTCCTGGACCGCGGCGTCATAGATCTCCAGGCGCACCTTCCGGCAAAGGTGATACTCGTCATCGTCGGTGTCGCGGATCTCGCTCACGACGGCGTAGATGCGCAGCACCGTGCCGAGTCCCGGAGTGCCCTCCACTGTCGGGTTCGTCACCACCCGGAACCGTGCCACCACGATGTCGTCGTGGTCGCTGGAGCTGGAACCGCGCAGGTCGATCGAGCTGTTGCCGAGGTGCCACCCCGACGTCATGGTGGCGTTGCCCGCCGCGTCGATGCTCCAGCGCTTCTCGTTCGTCGGGTCGCTGTCGGCAACGCCGGGCAGCACCTCGATCTCGTAGGCAGGCGCCGCGACACTCTGGGCGTCGGTATCCAACAGTTGCGGGGGCAGCGCGAGCGGTAGCGCGAGCAGCGCGACGGCGCCGAGCGCCGCGAGGAGTCCCCGCCGCACGGCGCTACTCGAACATGCTCTCGGCGAACGCGATCAGCGTCGCCATGTCGGGGGACCCCCGGAGCATGTAGAGCACGCCCGTCGCCTCGTCCCAGACGTGCACCGTTACTCGGTACTGCCTGTCGGTGATGCTGTAGCGCACCCGCGCGGGCCGGCCCGCGATCTGCAGCGTCTCGCGAACGCTGGTCTGGCTGCCGGCGTAGGTCGCAGTGGCCTCCTTCGGCCCGTACTTCGCAGCGATGTCGTAGGCAGAAACGACGAGACGCAGGCCGTCGTAGAACGCCCGGAAGTACCCGACATCGGCCTCATCGCCGCTCACGGCGTCGGTGAACGCCCAGCCCTCCGGCAGGTCCGGCTCGCGCCAATGGGGGAAGGTGCGCGCCTCGGCCAGGCTCGTCGTATACGCGTACGGGACCGCCGGGCCCCCCGGGCGCCGCGGGCCCACCGCCTTCGTGGCGCCGGTCCAGCCGGCGGGGACGAGCTGGAAGGGACCCTGCACGATCGGGGCGGTCAGTGAGGTTCCGCCGAGGTTGGGCAGTGCGCCCCAGGTGACGCTGGCCGAGGCGCTCGTGGTGATCGCCCCGCTACAGCCGGTGAAGGCGTACGCTATCGACTCCACCGCGAGCGACTTCCGGGGCACGGTCCCGGCCGGGTCGGGCTTGACCTCCGTGACCGTGTAGCGGACGAAGCAGTCGTCCGCCTCCTTCCACTCGAAGAGGTCGCCCGCCTCGACCATGTCGTAGACCGTCGCCCGCGAGGTTCCCCCGGCATCGGACTTGTGGATCAGCAGGGCGCTGGTCGTGCCGTCGCGCAGACCCTCGTAGGTGGTGACGGCGCTCATCGTGCCGTCGTCCGCCTCGGTCAGGAAGGCGTAGCTGCCGGCCGTCGCGACCGCGCCGGTCGTGTCGTAGCTGTCGTAGGAGAGCGTGGTGGCGGGCAGCGGGCAGGACCGGAGCTCGAGCGTGGCGAGGTCGTTCCGCGCCAGCGCCCGCAGCGCGCGCGGGACGCACCCGCTGAGCTCGTTCTCGCCCAGGAACAGCGCCGTGAGGCTGGACAGGTTCTCGAGCTCGGGCGGGATGCTCTCCGTCAGCCGGTTCTGGTAGAGGTAGAGGCCCTCAAGGTTCGCGAGCCCTCCCAGGCCAGCGGGGATCGACCCGTCGAGGAAGTTCTGGCTGAGCGTGAGGTGTTCCAGCTTCGTCAGACCCCCCAGCGCCGAGGGGATGCCGCCCGTCAGCCGGTTGCGGGAGAGGTCGAGGCTGCGCAGCTCGGTCAGGCTCCCCAGCTCCGCCGGGATGGCGCCGAGCAGCTTGTTCCACGAGAGGTTGAGGGTCCGCAGCGCCGTCAGGCCCCCGAGTTCTTTCGGGATGGAGCCCGCGACCCCTTGCAGCATCAGCGAGAGGCCGGTGACACGTTGCGGCGTCCCGCCCAGCGTCACGCCGTCCCAGTCCGTCATCGCGGTGTCGGCGCTCCAGTCGAGCGTGCCGGCATCCGCCAGCGCCGCCTTCGCCGCCAGCAGCGCGGCGCAGTCCGCCGCGAGCGCGCTGTTGGTGGCGGGATCGACGCCAAGCGTCGTCTGCGTGCAGGCGTTCGCCGAGGGCGTGGACGTCGCGGTGGCGGTCGCGGTTGCAGTCGGCGTGGCAGGGGTGCCGGTGAAGTACGCGGTCGCCGTCATGCCCGAGATGAACTGGGCCCTCGCCGTCGTGCCGTAGGTCGGGAACTCGGCGCCGCCCCAGGCGACGACCCAGCGGGCGAACGCGCAGCCCGCCTTCGCCCGCGCGCGCAGCTCGAGATGCGTGTCGCTGGCGTGCGCCCACGTGCTGGGGCTGTCCGAGGTGTAGACGAAGGCCGTATCGGCCGAGTCCGCCGCCGCGACCGCGACCTCGCCGCAGTCGGCAGGGCTGATCGTGACCTGCAACTCGGGCAGTTGCGCCTCGGCCCGCTGTGGCCCGGCCTCCGAGCAGGCCGCGAGCGCCAGCGTGACGAAGCCCAGCACGATCGCGCCGAGCGCCAGCGTGAGGTTGCGTCCGCTCATGGCCCGCCTCGCAAGCCGCTGCGACGCGTCGTGGGCCGGGAGCCCGCGGCGCGCCGCAGCGTGCCCATCCATGGTGCGCCTCGCGGCTCACGACCGGTGCGTGAGGGGTATGTGAAACTAGCTCAGCTACGTATGAATATCCGTACGATCCGTTGTGTGTCGCCCCTTTTCCCGTCATTCAGGCGACAGCCGGAATCCAGGCGCGCCTACCCATCGGGGCGTTCGCGGGAGGGCGGGAGTCCTCCCCCTCACCCCTGCCCTCTCCCCAGGGAGAGGGGGCC
>VXMT01000262.1 GCA_009840965.1 Chloroflexota bacterium | reverse complement strand
ACGTCCGGCCGCGGGCTGGGCGCGCGTCTTCGGCAGCGGCGTCTTCGCCGAGGCGACGGACGAGGCCGCCCTCGCCGGGGGCGCGGGCGCCGTCATCGCCGTGGACGAGAACCTCGGCGCGCAGGACCGCGTCGAGGCGCGGGCGGGGACGCTGCTGCGCCAGTCGCGCCTCGCCGTTGATCGCGGCGAGCTGCTGGTGCGCCCCAACGTCGCGCAGGAGCCGGACGACGTCGTCGCGGTGACGGACGCGGCGGCGGGCCTCGACGCCGCGCCCTTCCGCGTCGCCGGCCTGCGGCTGCGCTTCGCGCGCGGCAAGCGTCCGCGCTACGAGCAGACGCTGATCCTCGGGGAGGTCTGACGATGCTGGAGCGCGCCACCCTGGTCTCGTTCGACGCGGCGAACTACACCGCGACGCTGCGCTTCGCCGGTTCGCTCGCCTCGGTAGTCGCGTCCGTGCCCGTCTCGTGCGCCATCCCCGCCGAGCAGCTGACTGCCGGGCGCCGCCTCGCCGTCGGCGTCTTCGACGCCGGCAACCCGGTCGACGCGATGGTGCTCGGGGTGCGCTGACTCCGCGCCCTCAGGCGCCCGCGCCGTTCTCCTCGAACAGCGCGGGCTGCTGCGCGACGGCGGCGATCAGCGCGGGCGGCGGCTCCAGGCCCAGGCGCTCGTACGCCAGCCGCGAGGCGACCCGGCCGCGCGGAGTGCGCTGCAGGTAGCCGATCTTCAGCAGGTACGGCTCGTACACGTCCATGATCGTGTCGGCCTCCTCGGAGACCGCCGCGGCCAGCGTCTCAAGGCCCACCGGCCCGCCCCCGAACCGCTCGACGAGCACGCGCAGCAGCTCGCGGTCCATCGCGTCGAGGCCCAGCTCGTCGATCCCGAGCTGCGCGAGGGCGAGCGCGGCGACTGGCTCCGTGATCACGCCGTCCGCCTCCACCTCGGCGTAGTCGCGCACGCGGCGCAGGAGCCGGTTGGCGACGCGGGCCGTGCCCCGCGAGCGGCTCGCGATGGCGGCCACCCCGCCCGCGTCGATCGAGCAGCCGAGCACCCCCGCCGAGCGCCGCACGATCTCGCTCAGCGCCGCCTCGTCGTAGAAGTCCAGCCGGTACGTCGCGCCGAAGCGGTCGCGCAGCGGCTGCGAGACGAGCGCGTAGCGCGTGGTCGCGGCGATCAGCGTGAAGCGGTTGAGCGAGAGCCGTACGTCGCGCGCCTTCGGCCCGCTGCCGAGGATGATGTCGAGCGCCCAGTCCTCCATCGCCGGGTAGAGGATCTCCTCCACCACGCGCGGCAGCCGGTGCACCTCGTCGATGAAGAGCACGTCACCCGGCTGCAGGCTCGTCAGCACCGAGGCGAGATCGCCCGCGCGCTCGATCGCCGGGCCGGAGGTGACGCGGATCGAGACGCCCATCTCGGACGCGAGGATCATCGCCAGCGTCGTCTTGCCGAGGCCGGGCGGGCCGTGGATCAGCAGGTGGTCGAGCGGCTCGCCGCGACCTTTGGCCGCCGCGATCGCGATCCGCAGCGACTCCTTGACCGTCTCCTGGCCGAAGTACTCCTCGAGCCGGCGGGGCCGCAGCGTCGGCTCGATCGCGACGTCCTCGGGTGTCTGCGTGCGCGTCAGCGGGCCGCGCTGCTCGTCGTCCACGCCGCCTCCTGCAATGCCCCGCCGCGCACAGTATAGCGAACGTTCGTTCGGAGCGCGAGCCGGTGCGCCGGGCCTCGCCTGCCGGGCCGACTCGGTCTGCGAACGCTATCGTGAGCGGCGCAGCAGGGGAGGTGACCCGATGGCGCACATCGCGGCCCTGGCGATCGAGGACGTGGACCCGGAGATCCGGGACTCGCTGCAGGCGATGGAGGAGACGGGCGGCTACATCCCTCGAGGGCAACTGACGATGGCGCGGAGGCCGGAGCTGGTGAAGGCGATGAGCGTCATGCTGGCCGCCGTGCGCTCCGGCACCGTCGAGCGGAACCTGAAGAGCCTCGTCGGGCTCGCCGTCGACATCGCGGCGCGCTGCCCGCACACCCAATCCCACGCCGCCTTCCGGGCAGCGAGCAACGGCATGCCCGTCGAGAAGCTGCGTGCCGTCTACGACTTCGAGGAGAGCGACCTGCTCAGCGAGCGCGAGAAGGCGGCGCTGCGGCTGGCGCGGGACGGCTCGGTCGTGCCGAACCTCGTCACGGAGCAGCACTTCGAGGCGCTGCGCGAGTGGTTCGACGAGGGCGAGATCGTGGAGCTCGTCGCCGTGATCAGCTGGCGCGGCTTCCTCAATCACTGGAACAACATCATGGCCACGGAGACGCATCCGCTGCCGGCCGGGTTCGCGCGCGAGCACCTCAGCGCGGTCGGCTGGGAGGCGGGCCCGCACGCCGCCACGTAGGCGGGGCGCTGTGCGCGGGGCGCTATCCTCCGCCCGATGACCACGCCGCCGCCACCCGCCGAGGCCGTCGCGGCCGCGCTGCGCTCGCCCTTCGTGCCCGAGGTCGTCGCCGACCTCGGGGCCTGCGAGGGCGTGCTCGAAGCCGTCTGGCCGCAGCTCGCGCCGTCCGTCGAGACCGCGGGCTTCCTCGGCAGCGCGCTCTACATGGCGGACATGGCGCTCGACGCCGTCGAGGAGGTCTACCAGCCCGCGCTCAGCCGCGAGACACTGCTCGGCGGCGCGCTGACCGGGGACGATCTCGACTGCCTGCTCGACGTGCTCGACGTCTTCCACCTCGTGCAGCCGCAACTGCTGCTGCTCTGCGCCGCGCTCGCCGAGGCGAGGGAGGCGCCCTCGGTCGGCGGGCAGGGCCGCCCCGCCCCGCGCGAGAGCAGCGAGCGCGAGCGCGCGCACCTGGCGCGCGAGATCGAGTTCGCCTCGGAGGCCGCCGGTCCGCTGCCGGAGGTGGCGGAGCTGCTGCAGCTGGCGCGCCCGCCGGAGCTGTACCGCGCGATCGCGGTCTGGCCCGGCTACCTCGAGGCGGCGTGGGACGAGCTGCAGCACCTCGCCGCCTACCCGCTGTTCCGGCAGCGCGGGCGCGCGCTCTACTTCTACGCGCGCTCCTCGACGCGCTTCCTCGCCCAACCCCTGCGCGCCGACGAGGGGGCCCTGCGCGCCGCCGGCGTGAGCGGCGAGGCGATCGCCGAGGCGCGAACGGTCGTCGACGCCGCACTGCCGGCGCTGGCTACGATGATGATGCACTGCACGGCGATGCGGCTCGGCCTGGGCATCCGCACGCGCGAGGTCGTCGAGCAGCCGTAGCCGGTCCGCGTCCACGGCGAGCGCTACAATCGCCTCCGAGCCGCCGGAAGCGAGGGCGCATGCCCGAGAGCATCCGTGAACTCCGCAACGCCTGGCGCCCCGGCGACCCCCACGTCGTGGAGGCGCTGCGCGACTCCGAGGTGACGCGCTCGCGGCTGCTCTACCACTCCTCGAACTACGTCTTCCTCGTGGACCTCGCGCACCCCGCGCACGGCGAGGGGCTTGCCGTCTACAAGCCGCAGCGAGGCGAGCGCCCGCTGGGCGACTTCCCCCACGGCACGCTGCACCGGCGCGAGATCGCGGCCTGGGAGTACGCGCGGCTGCTCGGCTGGGAGATCGTCCCGCCCACCCTCGAGCGCGAGGGGCCGGAGGGCGCGGGCTCGTTCCAGCTCTTCATCGAGCACAACCCGGCCGAGCACTTCTTCGAGCTGCGCGATCGAGGGGAGCTGCGCGAGGCGCTGATCCGAGTCGCCGCCTTCGACCTGCTCGCGAACAACGCCGACCGCAAGGGCGGACATGTGCTGCTCGATGACTCCGGGCAGCTGTGGTGCATCGACAACGCGCTCTGCTTCCACAGCTACGAGAAGCTGCGCACGGTGATCTGGGACTTCGCCGGCGAGCGGCTGCCGGAGGCGTGGCAGCACGACATCGGCCGTGTGCGCGACTGCCTGCGCGCCCGGGACGCCTCGACGGATGCGTTGCGCGCCTGCCTGCATGAGCGCGAAGTGGAGGCGCTGATCGAGCGCAGCACGGAGCTGCTGGCGCACCCCGTGCTCCCGGAGATGTACCCCTGGCGCTGCGTCCCCTGGCCGCCGATTTAGTCAGTCCGCTAGAGCCAGCGGCGCAGGCGTTGCCTCAGCTGCCAGCGCATCCGCATCCAGCGAACCCCGAGGCTGCCGGCGCGGCGGACCAGCGCCTCCGCCTCCTCCTCCGTGCCGAGGATCAGCGGCTGCCGCCAGTCGCGGATCGTCGGCGTGCGGTCGCCGCGCACCGACGCGGGCGCCTCGAAGTGCTCGAGTGCGCTCCAGCCGCCCGTGCCCCTCGTGACCGCGACGCGCCCCGAGGAGCGGACGAGGCAGACGCCGGCGGCCACGTCCCAGATGCTCGGCGCGCCGAACAGCGCCGACTGGAAGATGCCGGCCGCGACGAAGGCGCACTCGAGGGCTGCCGACCCCGTGACGCGGGTGTCCAGCCGCCGCAGGCGACCGGGCGCGGCGGCGGGGGCCGGGGGCCACCCCCCGGGGGCGGCGCCCCACAGGGCGGCGCCGCGCGCGGGGGCGCCCCCGCCCCCCGAGCGGGCCCCCGC
>VXMT01000120.1 GCA_009840965.1 Chloroflexota bacterium | reverse complement strand
GCGCGGTGCAGCGCGGAGAAGAAGCTGCGCGCCAGCGGCCCGGCGATCAGGTCGGAGCTGTAGTAGGCGAGGTCGATCCGCTCGCACTGCTCGTCGCTGAGTCGAGCGTCGGGGTCCGGCGGCACGGTGATGACCTCGGCCTCGAGGCCGGCCTCGGCGAGGGCGCCCCGCAGCCGTTCGCCGTAACGCCCCACGAACCGCTCGGACGTGAGGATCCCTGCCATCCGCGACTCCCTCGCCCGCACGTCCCCCGCGGGCACGATAGCGAGGCTGCGGCGGCCTCACCAGCGCCGCCCGCGCGGCTCGCCTCTTGACAGCGGGGCGCGCAGGGCGCGAGATCGACGCAGCATGACGACGACACCGAGCCGCTACCCGGTCGAGCTGCCGCTGCGCGAGGGCGCCGTGCTGCTGCGCCCGCCTGAGCCCGCCGACCGCGACGCCATCCTCGACTTCGCGCGGTCGCTGCCGACGCACGACCTGCTGTTCCTGCGGCGCGACATCACCCGCCCCGAGGAGGTCGACGACTGGATCGCCTCGGTCGTCGCCGACGAGCTGGCGACCGTGCTCGCGATGCGCGGGGAGGCCGTCGTCGGCTACGCCGTCGTCGATCGCAGCCGCCTCGAGTGGATGCGCCACGTCGCCGAGCTGCGCGTGATGGTCTCCGACACGATGCGCGGACAGGGGCTGGGCCGGCTGCTCACGACCGAGGCGTTCCGCATCGCCTCGGAGATGGGCGTCGAGAAGATGGTCGCGCAGATGACCACCGACCAGCGGACGGCGATCTCGGTCTTCCAGAACCTCGGGTTCGAGAACGAGGCGGTGCTGCACGAGCATGTGCGCGACCGCGATGGCAAGAAGTACGACCTGCTGATCCTGCGCCGCGCCGTCTCCGGCTTCGAGTCGAGCGTGATCCTCGAGGAGTACGGCGCCAGGTAAGCCTCAGCCCGTGAACGCCAGCAGCGCGGTCTGCACGCCGACGAGGAAGATGCCGGCCGCGAGCGCGCGCATGAGCGGGCCCTCACCCAGCCGATCGTGGAGCCAGCGCGCGATCGGGACGGAGGCGATGACTCCGATGGTGAGCGGCGGCATGTCGTTGAGCGGATCGCCGGTGTGGCCCGCCACCAGGTGCAGCGCGACGCCGCCGGTCGCGACCGCCGTGATCAGCACCTGCGCGGTCGGCACCGCCAGCGCGTGCGGGATGCGCATCACGCGCACGGCCAGCGGCGTGTAGAAGAGCCCGCCGCCGAGGCCCACGAGCGTGCTGATCCCCGCCGCGCCGGCAGCGGCGACGAGGCTGCGCCGGACCGGCACGCGGTAGCTGAAGCCGACGCCCGCCCGATCGCGCAGCTCGCGGCTCCAGCCGGAGCGCAGCGGCTCGACGAAGTCGGCGACCGGCCGCCTCACGAGGTAGGCGCCGGTGAAGATCAGCAGCAGCCCGAAGGCAAGCGCGAAGGTCGCCCGCGGCATCAGCGATGTCGCGGCTGCCCCCAGCAGCGCGGCGGGCAACGCGGCGACGACGAGCACTCCCGAGAGCGGCCGATCGACGCGCCCGTGTATCCAGGCGTAGGCCGCCGCGACGGCGTTCGCGACCGCCACCGCGGCCAGCGTCGCCGTCGTGATCTCCTCGGGCGCCGCCTCCGGGTAGCGCCACAGCAGGATCGGGGCGAAGAGGAAGCCGCCGCCCGCTCCCACGGCCCCGGCGTAGGCACCGACGACGAACCCGACGACGAGCAGCAGGATCCACTCAAGCACGGGCGCACCTGCCCGCACGCGCGGCATGCTCGCCGCCGCCGAACGCGTTACCGTGCGGCGGGACGCCCGCCCCGGCGGGCGAACGACGGAGGGCAGCGATGGCAACGATCTCCACCGTGACCGGCGAGGTGGCCCCCGAGGACCTCGGCGTCACGCTCTTCCACGAGCACCTCGCGATGGTCTCGCCGGGCCTAGAGCTGAACTGGCCGCAGGCCTTCGACCGGCCCGCCGAGGTCGAGAACGCCGTCGAGCTGCTCTCGCGGGCGGCGGCCGTGGGCGTGCGCACGCTCGTCGACCTCACCACCATCGACCTCGGCCGCGACATCACGATGCAGCAGCAGATCGGCGAACGCAGCGAGGTGCAGATCGTCGTCTGCACCGGCGTGCACCTCCGGCCCTCGCGCTTCCTGCTGCACGCACCCGACGAGCGCATCGTCGAACTGTTCGTCGACGACATCGAGCGCGGCATCGGCGGTACGAGCATCCGCGCCGGGGCGCTCAAGATCGCGAGCGCCGAGGAGGTGACGGAGGAGAACGAGCGCCTGCTGCGCCTGATCGCGCGCGCGCACCTCGCCACCGGCGTGCCGATCATTACCCACAGCGAGGCGCTGACCGAGAGCGGCGCGCGCCAGCAGGAGGTGTTCGCCGACGAGGGCGTCGACCTCACGCAGGTGGCGGTCGGGCACGTCGGCGACACCACGGACCTCGGCTACCTCGAACGGCTCGCGGCGCGCGGCAGCTTCGTGGGCATGGACCGCTTCGGGCTCGACGTGGTGCTGCCCGTCGCCGAGCGCATCGAGGTGGTCGCGGCGCTCTGCACGCGCGGCCTCGAGGCGAGCGTGTTGCTCTCGCACGACGCGGCGACCTCGTACGATGCGCTGCCGCGCGGCCTCGAGCTCCCGGACCATCCACTCTGGAAGTTCACGACCATCCACGAGGTGGTGCTGCCCGCGCTGCGCGAGCGGGGCGTGAGCGAGTCGCAGATCGAGACGATGCTCGTCGACAACCCGCGCCGCCTGCTCACCCCCGTCGCGCCCGCCTGAGGCCCGCGGCAGCTCACGCCTGCGGCGCCTTGCCCTCGGCTAGGAGGGCGCGCAGGCCGCTCTCGACGGCCCCGGCGAGGTGATCGAGGTCGGCCTCGGTCATGGCGGTGGAGAGACAGCCCATGTGCGGCTGCGCGAAGACGCCGTGGCGCAACAGGTGGCCCTGCAGCTCGAAGATCCAGGCGCGCTCGTCCTCCCGCCAGTAGGAGTCGCGATAGTTGCGAATCGGACGCGTCGTGAGGTGCAGGCGGAAGAACGAGCCCATGCCCGTCACCAGCCCCGGGTAGCCCGCGGAGGCGAACGCGCCGCGCCGCGCCCCCCGCGCGGACACGCCGAGAGCGTTGAGCCGGTCGCAGGCCTCGGGCGTCAGCAGCTCCATCGCCGCCAGGCCCGCGGTCATCGAGGTGACGTTGCCGTTGAATGTGCCGCCGTGCGAGATGCGCGGGCGGTCCTTCGCATCGGGGGCGAAGAAGCTGCCCTCGAAGACGCGCATGATCTCCTGCGAGCCGCCCATCCCGCCGACCGGGAAGCCGCCGCCGATGATCTTGGCGAAGGTCGTGAGGTCCGGCTCGATGCCGAACTCGCCCTGCGCCCCGCCGTAGCCGAGGCGCAGCGAGACCACCTCGTCGACGATGAAGACGATGCCGTGGCGTCGCGTGAAGTCGCGCAGCATCGCGATGAACTCCGGCGTCGGCGGGACCAGCGCCGCCACGTCGGAGACGGGGTCGAGCAGTACCGCCGCCAGTTGCTCCGCGTGCGGCTCCAGCAGCCGCTCGCCGGCCTCGGGGTCGTTCCAGGGGATGACGATCGTGTCGTCGAGGATGGTCTGCGGCACGCCGACGGCGTTGGGCACGGGCGCTGGGTCGGGCTCGCCCCAGACGTCGGGGCCGGGCCAGTAGGAGATCTCCGAGTAGTCGTAGGTGCCGTGGTAAGCGCCCTCGATCTTCGCGATCTTCGGGCGGCCGGTGTAGGCGCGGGCGGTGCGGATCGCCATCATCACCGCCTCCGTGCCGGAGTTCGAGAAGCGCAGCCGCTCGCAGCTCGGTACGCGCTCCTGCAGCAGCTCGGCGAGGGCCAGCTCCGCCTCGCTGCCGAAGCTGTAGGCGCTGCCGCTCGCGATCTGCTTCGAGACCGCCTCGACGATGGCGGGGTGCGCGTGGCCGTGGATCAGCGCCGTGTTGTTGTTGTTGAAGTCGATCAGCTCCTGACCGTCGGCGTCCGTCACCCGCGCCCCCTGCGCCGAGCGCGCGTAAAGCACGTACGGCCCCGGAGCGGGCGCCGAGGCGACCACGCGGCTGTAGCCGTTGGCGAGCACACCCCGCGCACGCGCGAAGAACTGCGCCGACCTCGAATCCGGGTCCGGGTAGCGGTACGGCTGCGACATGGCTTCCCCTTGCGGCTGCGGCTCGGGTGCGATCTGCGAGCGATGGTATCGCGGCGCGCGGGTACGATGGCCCCATGACGAGCGAGTTGAGCGCGGACGTCGTCGTCATAGGCTCGGGCGCGGCCGGCCTGAGCGCCGCCGTGAGCGCCGCCGTCGCGCTGGCCGAGCGGCCCGGGGGCCACTCGGTGCTGCTGCTCGAGCGTTCGGACCGCCTCGGCGGCACGACCGCCGTCTCCGGCGGCGTCGCCTGGCTGCCGAACAACGACCACATGCGCGAGCTGGAGCTGCCGGACTCGCCGGAGCGCGCCCTCGACTACCTGCGCGCGATCTCGCTCGGACGCGCGGACCCGGCGCTGCTGGCGGCGTTC
>VXMT01000205.1 GCA_009840965.1 Chloroflexota bacterium | reverse complement strand
GACGGACCTGCCCGGTGGCGGTGCGGGCGGCGGCCTCGGCGCCGGCCA
Organism: Chloroflexota bacterium; assembly: GCA_009840965.1. Lineage (GTDB taxonomy): Bacteria > Chloroflexota > Dehalococcoidia > UBA2979 > UBA2979 > VXMT01. The sequence goes on along the minus strand of VXMT01000205.1, from coordinate 4,506 downwards.
GGTCGGCGAGGTCGGCGGCGGGATCGAGTCCGGCGCGGCGCTCGTCGCCGAGGCGGTCGGGCTCGACGAGGCGATCGAGGCGGCGGACGTCGTCGTCACAGGCGAGGGCTCGCTCGACGCGCAGACCACCTTCGGCAAGACGGTCGCCCACGTGATCGAGCGCTGCGCCGCCCTCGGTCGCCCCTGCCTCGCCGTCGCGGGCGCGGCGAGCGGCCATCCCGAGGGCGTCGCCGACCTCGAGGTGCTCGCGGGCGAGGGCGTCACGGAGGCTGAGGCGATGGCGCGCGCGGCGGAACTGGCGACGGACGCCGCCGAGCGGCTGCTGCGGCGCGCCGTCGCGGGCGGAGGCTAGTCGAGGCCGAGCCGCTCCATCTCGCGCTCCTCGAACCCGAAGTGGTGCGCCAGCTCGTGCAGCACCGTGCGCTGCACCTCGTCCGGGATGTCGCGAGGGTGGAAGGCGCGCTCCAGCGGGCCCTGGAAGATCAGGATCCGGTCGGGCAGCGTCATGTGGTACTCGCCGCGGTCGGTGAGCGGCGTGCCGACGTAGAGGCCGAACAGCGTCGAGCCGGGTTCGACCCCGGCGTCCTCGAGATCCTCGGCGCTGGGCTCGCGCTCGATCACGATCGCGACGTTGTCGAGGTAGGCGTCGATCTCCGGCGGCAGCGCGTCGAGCGCCCGCTGGACCAGGCGGCGAAAGCGCGAGCGCTCCACGAGCCGCAGTCTACAACGGCGGGCGGCACGGTCCTCCGAGGCCCAACGGTTCGCCATTCGCCGCCTCGCCTTGCGACAATCGGGGGGATGAGAGGTCTCCCGCCTGTCCTGCGTCCCCGCCTCGCGCTGCACGCCGCGCTGCTGGCGCTGCTGGCGCTCGCCGCCGCGGGCTGCCGGGTCGAGCGCGTCGAGCAGCCGGCCTTCACGGCCACGCCACGCACCGTGGTGGGCGAGCCGCGTCCGTTCCGGCTCGGCTTCTCGTCCCTGCCGGCGCGGCTCGACGACGCGGCCTACGTGGAGGCGCTGGACCTCGCGGCCCTGCACGGCGAGCTGCTGCTGATCCACCGCGCGCCCTCCTGGGCCGAGTTCCTGCCCGGCGTCGAGCCGTCCGAGGAGCTGCGCGATCTCACGCGCCGCGAGCTGCAGGCCATCGAGGAGCGGCGCCTCACCCTGCTCTACGCGATCGACCCGTACAGGCCCTCGGACCGCGGGCGCCTCGCGGCGTTGCCCGAGGAGTACGCGGACTCGGGCATCCTGAACCGCGATCTCGGCGCGGCGCTCGTCGCGGAGGCGCGCTTCATCGCGACCGCCTACCGGCCGGCCTATCTCGCCTTCGGCGTCGAGGTGAACGCGACCTACGACCGCTCGCCCGGCGAGTACCTCGCCTACCTCGAGGTCTACCGCGAGGTCTACGACGCGGTGAAGGAGGTGAGCCCGCAGACGCTGGTCTTCCCGACCTTCCAGTACGAGCAGCTGCTGGGCGCGACGCCGTGGGAGGTGGAGCATCCGCCGCGCTGGGAGCGGCTGGAGGACTTCGGCGCGCGCCTGGACCTGGTCGCGATCGCGACCTTCCCCTCGCTGATCCACACCGTCGCCCGCGCGATCCCGGCCGACTACTACAGCCAGCTCCGCGAGCAGACGGAGCTGCCGATCGCCTTCGCGGCCGTCGGGTTCTCGTCGGCGCCGGGGCCGGGCGGGATCAACTCCTCGACACCTCCGGAGCAGCGTCGCTACCTGCGGCGCCTGCTGGCGGACGCCGAGGCGCTGCGGTCCCCCTTCGTGGTCTGGTACGCGAGCCGCGATCCGCAGTTCGTCTCCGACCTGCCCGTCGGCCTGCTCCGCAGCGTCGGCCTGCAGGACGGCGCGGGCCGGCCGAAGGAGGCCTGGCCGGTCTGGGCCGAGGCGGCCCAACGCCCCTACGAGCCGCCCTCGAACGCGCCATAGCTCCGGGGTCGCGGGAGGCGAGGTCGGCGGCCGCGAAATATCGCATTTGGCAATCGATCCGTGGTGCGGTACGCTTTCATATCTGTGTCCGGTGGGGTACACTACTAACAGCGTTGGGCGCGGCAATACCACATCTACTGACCGACAGGGAACTCCGGTCGAGCCGGGGGCGCGTGTGTGCGGCCCCGGTATCTGCATGTGTTACGGCCCCGCCATGCCCGATCAATCGCGGTGAATAGTCGGAGGAGTCGCTCCTTGGCAACGACCATTCGGCAGACGGCGCACACGTCTCTCGCCACGCAGCACTACGGCAAGGCTAGCCCGGTGCTGGACGTGCCGAACCTGATCGATATGCCGCGCCGGTCCTTCCAGCGCTTCCTGGACGAAGGCCTGCGCGAGCTCTTCGACGAGATCTCGCCGATCGAGGACTTCACCGGCACGCGCATGGGCCTCGAGTTGACCGACTACCGCCTCGAGCCGCCTCGCCTCTCCGAGCGCGAGTGCCGCCAGCGCGACGCCACCTACTCCGCGCGGCTGCTCGTCGACACCTCGCTGACGGTCAAGGAGACCGGCGAGATCAAGGAGCAGCAGCTCTTCCTGGGCGACCTGCCGCTCATGACGGAGCAGGGCACCTTCATCATCAACGGCGCCGAGCGCGTCGTCGTCTCCCAGCTCGTGCGCTCGCCCGGCGTCTACTTCACGGAGACGCGCGACCCGGCGACGGGCCGCCGCCTGACGCAGGCGAAGCTGATCCCCAACCGCGGCGCCTGGCTGGAGTTCGAGACCTCCGCCAAGGACATCCTCTCCGTGAAGGTGGACCGGAAGCGCAAGATTCCCGTCACCATCCTGCTCCGCGCCGTCGACATGGAGGAGGGCCTCAGCGACGACGAGCGCGGCACCGATGAGCGCGTGCGCGCGATGCTGGCCGACGTCGACAGCGACGAGGAGCACTCCTACCTGGAGGCCACCCTCGCCAAGGACCCCTCGGAGAACCGCCAGACCGCGCTCGAGGAGTTCTACCGCCGCATCCGCCCCGGCGACCCGCCGACGGCGGAGAACGCGCGCAACCTGCTGGACACGCTCTTCTTCGGCGAGCGCCGCTACGACCTCGGCCGCGTCGGCCGCTACAAGGTCAACAAGCGGCTCGCGCTCGCCGACCAGCCGCCGCAGCGCACCCTGCGCGGGCTCGACATCATCGAGCTGGTCCGCAAGATGATCGAGATCAACAACGGCGTCGGCCGCCCGGACGACATCGACCACCTCGGCAACCGCCGCGTGCGCTCGGTGGGCGAGCTGATCCAGAACCAGTTCCGGATCGGCCTGCTGCGCATGGAGCGCGTGGTGCGCGAGCGCATGACGATCACCGACCCGGAGGAGGCCACGCCCTCGGCGCTGGTCAACGTGCGGCCCGTGGTCGCCGCGATGAAGGAGTTCTTCGGCGGCTCGCAGCTCTCGCAGTTCATGGACCAGACGAACCCGCTGGCGGAGCTGGCCCACAAGCGGCGGCTCTCCGCCCTCGGCCCCGGCGGCCTCTCGCGCGACCGCGCTGGCTTCGACGTGCGCGACGTGCACTTCAGCCACTACGGTCGGATCTGCCCGATCGAGACGCCGGAGGGTCCGAACATCGGCCTGATCGGCAACCTCGCCACCTACGGGCGCGTCAACGACTTCGGCTTCATCGAGACGCCCTACCGCCCGGTGCTGACCGAGGTCGGGAAGAAGAGCCCGGAGCTCGTCGGCCGCATCCTGGCCGCGGGCGTCAAGGACGCCGCCGGCGACCAGATGGCGCGCGCCGGCCGCATGGTCGACGAGGAGCTGGCCGCGAAGCTCGCCGACGCCGCCGAGGACCGCCTCCAGGTCCGGCCCTTCGCCTCCAGCACCACCCTCTACCTGGACGCCCAGCAGGAGGAGGCCTTCCGCATCGCGCAGGCCAACACCCACCTCGACGAGCACTCCAACCTCGTCGACGAGCGCGTCGAGGTGCGCCACGCGGAGCGGCTGCGCATGGTGCAGCCCGGCGATGTCGACTACCTCGACGTCTCGCCGAAGCAGATCGTCTCCGTGGCGGCGGCGCTGATCCCGTTCCTGGAGCACGACGACGCGAACCGCGCGCTGATGGGCGCGAACATGCAGCGCCAGGCCGTGCCGCTCGTGCGCCCCGAGGTGCCGCTGGTCGGCACCGGCATGGAGGGCCCCGTCGCGGTCGACTCGCGCCAGGTGGTCCTCGCCGAGGAGGACGGCGACGTACTGTCCTCGACGGCCAACTTCCTGACCGTGCGCTACGACAGCGGCCGCGAGGAGCGCTACCCGCTCAGCAAGTTCGTGCGCTCCAACCAGGGGACCTGCATCAGCCAGCGCCCGCTGGTGCGCAAGGGCGACCGCGTCAGGCGCGGCCAGCCGCTGGTCGACTCTTCCTCGACGGAGCACGGGGAGCTGGCGCTCGGCCAGTCGGTGCTCGTCGCCTTCATGTCCTGGGAGGGCCTCAACTTCGAGGACGCGATCGTGCTCTCCGAGTCCGTGATCCGCGACGACAAGTTCACCTCGATCCACATCGAGAAGTACGAGGTCGAG
>VXMT01000085.1 GCA_009840965.1 Chloroflexota bacterium | reverse complement strand
ACCGCGCGCGACCCGGACGGCGCCTCCGCGACCCTCGAGATCACGATCACCGTCACCGAGAGCGCGGTCCCGGTCCCGACGCCCAGCTTCGGCGGCGGCGGCCTTCCCGCCGGCCTCGGCGGCGGAGGCGGCCCGAGCGGCCCCGAGCCGAGCGAGGTCGACTTCGAGTGGACCGTGCAGCACGACATCGAGGCGCTCGCCGAGGGCAACGAGTGGCCGAGCGGCGCCTGGTCCGCCGGCGAAACCGTGTGGATCCTCGACAACCCAGACGGCGCCGGCGACGCCATCTATGCCTACGACCTTGAGACGGGCGAACGCCTCGAGGAGCGCGAGTTCCGGCTCGACGGCACGAACGGCGCGCCGCGCGGGGTCTGGTCCGACGGCGAAACGATGTGGGTTTCGGACAGCGGCCAGGAGAAGCTCTTCGCCTACGACCTCGAGGCGGGCGAGCGCGTCCCGGAGCGCGACATCGCGCTCACCAGGCGCAACCGGGACGCGCGCGGCATCTGGTCCGACGGCGAGACGATCTGGGTGCTCAACCGCAATCCGTCGCTCTTCGTCTACGACCTCACGACGGGCGCGCTGCTCGGCGAGTACGAGCTCGCGGAGGCGAACAGCAGCCCGCACGGCATGTGGTCGGACGGCGTCACGGTCTGGGTCTCCAACCATGACCCCAAGCGCCTCTTCGCCTACCGGCTGCCCGTGCCGCCGAGCGAGCCTCCCGAGGAGCCGCCCGCCCTCGAGCGAGTCAGCGACGAGGACTTCGAGGAGCTGGGCCGCGTCGGCAACAACAGCCCGCGCGGCATCTGGTCGGACGGCGCGGTGATGTACGTCGCCGACGAGAACGACGACAGGGTCTACAGCTACAACATGCCCGACGCGATCGACGCGCGCCTCGCCTCACTCGGCCTCGAAGGTGTCGAGATCGGCGGGTTCGACCCCATGCGCAGGGAGTACGAGGGCGTCGCGGGCGATGGCGTGACGGAGACGACGGTCGCCGCGGAGGCCGTGCATGACGGCGCGACCGTGGCCATCGAGCCCGCCGACGCCGACGGGGAGGCCGAGGACCACCAGGTCGCACTCGCCGAGGTTGATGAGATCGCGGTCACGGTGACCTCGGCGGACGGGAGCCGCGAGCGCGTCTACCACGTGCGCCTCGCCGAGGCCGGGCCGTCGCCGAGCTGCCTGCGCGGCGCCGTGAGCGTCGGTTTCAGCCTCGTGATCTCCGAGGGGGGCAGCGTCGACGACCTCGTGAGTTGCGCGGAGCGTCGCCACGTCACGGCGCTCTACGCGCTGCACGAGGGCAGGTACGTGTCCTACATCCAAGGGGCGCCGGAGTTCGTGAACGCCAGCTTCCGCGACCTGTTCGCGGACGGCGTCCCGGCGCTGCACCCGCTGGTCGTGCGCAGCGAGGGACCGGCGACGCCGGCCCCGCCCGCGCCGGAGGTCACGGAGCCCTTCGCGACCTGCCTGCGGGGCGAGATCACTGAGGGCTTTAGCCTCGTGGTCTACGAGGGCGGGGGTGTCGATGACCTCGCGGCCTGCGCGGAGGGCCTCGGCGTCACGGCCGTCTACGTGCTGGTCGAGGGCGAGTGGGTGTCGTACATCCTCGGCGCCCCGGAGTTCGTGAACGCCCGCTTCCGCGAGCTGCTCCCGCACGGTGTCCCGGCCGCGACGCCGCTGACCGTGCGGGCCGAGGGGCAGTAGGCGACGACAGCTGGCGAGTTGCCCGTTGGCCAGCGCCGCTAGCGCCACCTCCACTGGGGGTCGCGCTTCTCCACGAACGCCAGCGTTCCCTCGCGCCCGTCCTCGAAGGTTCGCAGCCTGTTCGTGTAGTCCTGCTCCATGCGGTACGCGGCGTCGTGCGGCAGCAGGAACTCCTCGAAGCGATTGAGCGATTCCTTCGCGAGCCGCAGCGCGATCGGGCTCTTCGAGGCGACGGCTCGGGCCAACTCCAGCGCTTCGGGCATGAGCTGCTCCGGCGGGACGACGGACTGCACCCCGCCGAGGCGATGGACCTCCTGCGCGCTGACCCGCTCACCCGTGAAGTACATCCACCGCATTTTCTGCCGGCCGACAAGGCGCATCGCGGCCGTCCCGCCGCCAAGCAGCCCAACGTTGATCTCAGTCAGGGCGAACTCGGCATTCTCCGAGGCGATGAGAATGTCGCACGCCCCGCACAGCCCGACGCCCGCGCCGAGCGCGATCCCGTTGACCGCGCCGATGACGGGAATCGCGCAGTTCAGCACGCTCTCCTTTGCGTCGCGCCAGGACCGCCCTGGATCGAGGGGCCGGTCGTCGCTCTCCGCGCTGCGCTCTCGCAGATCGACTCCGGCGCAGAAGACGCGCCCGGCCGCCGTCAGCACGATCGCGTTCACCTCGCGTCCCTCGCCGAGCCCGGTGAAGGCCTTCGTGAGCGCGCCGTGCATCGCACGATTGATCGCATTGACGGGAGGCCGATCGAGTGTGACGACCGCGACTCTTGCGTCCGCGTCGATGTCGACGGTGATCAGTCCCTCGGTCCCGTACTCGGTGCTCATCGACTGTCCTCCGCTCCGGCTCTCTTCGCGAGGCCCAGTGCCGCGCCGTGCGATCCCCTGCCATCCCTGGCTTCACGCGGGGATCGTACAGCAGGTGCGGGTTCCAGCCGTCGATACACGGCGTCAGCTCGGCTCCACTCGTGCATGCACCAGCGCGCCGGCGAAACGGCGCCGCACCGTCGGGACGTAGGACAGCAGCTGATACAGCCGCGTTCTCGACGGGAACGGATCTGCGTAGCTCCGCACCGAGGCGGGTCGGAGGCCGGGAATCCCACCGAGGAACGCCGCGATGTCGTCGATCGGGATGCCCCAGGGCATCGGCGGCGCCGTGTACAGCTTCGTCAGGCGCCAGCCACGCTCGCTGCGCCGCGAGAGGAACGGCGGAATCGTGTCGAAGAAGAGCTCCGCGCCCGGGAATCGCTCGGCGATCCGCGCCAGCAGCCCTCGGACCTCGTCCTCCGTGAAGTACATCAGCAGGCCTGAGGCCGAGATGAACGGCCGCACCCCGGCGGGCACGAGGTCCATCCACTCCGCATCGAGCGCGGAGCACTCCACCGCCTCGGGGCCGTCGGGCGGCAGCAGCGACCGCCGCACGCCGATCGCCTCGGGCACGTCGACGCTCACCCACCGCACCCGCTCGTCGCCAATCCGCCAGTGCTGCGTCTCGAGGCCCTCTCCGAGGGCGACGACCAGCGGCTGACCGGGTGTGTCCGCGATGAAGTTTCGGACCAGGTCGTCGCAGACCCGGGCGCGAATGGCGTGCATCACATTCGGCTTCCCGAAGTGCCCGCGAAAGTCGTAGTCGATCCGATCGACGAGCCCGATCGCCAGCGGATCCTCGATGAGCGGTCGCTTCCGCCGCGCCTCGGCGGCTCGGTTCCAGAGCGGCCAGAGCATGGTCTCCGGTATCCCGCTGAGATCGACCCGCTCGGTGGCGCCCGTGCCAGCGGACTCCTGAGGAGCGCTCATCCGACATCCTTCCGGCAGCGGCACGGTCAAACGCCGCGAGCCTCACTGCGAGCTAGCGAGCGAGCACGTCCCCGAGCGTTCGGCCGTCGTTGAAGCGGAGCGACGCGACGCGGTGCTCGCGACCGGCGACGATCCGGTAGGTGAAGCCGGCGGCCTCGACCATCACCACACCGTCCGCCGCGCGGGGCGTGCCGCCACCGAGCATCGCCGCGAGGCGTTCCGCCAACTCCAACGGCTGCGCGCTCTCGATCTCGAGCGACGCGATACGGAGCAGCCCGTTCGCATGCCAACGGTCGTCCTCCGGGATCGCCGGGGCTGGTTCGTAGGGGCTCATCACGAACGGCAGGTCGAGGCGGGGAGGCAGCGTCAGGGACCAGCGCAGCGTCACCCCGTCGGCCCCGGTCCGCTCGGCCCCGAACGCAGGACCCGTCTCGATCCCGCGCGCGGCCAGCCCCTCGAGGATCGCCTCCATCGGCCTGTCGCCCTCGAGCGCGTGCTCGCACAGCCCGCGCGCGTCTAGCCACGCGGCGACACGCGGTGGCATCTGAGCGCGGAACTCGTCGGGATTGGCGTCCGCCGGGATAGGGTCGAACAGCTCGATGAACGGCCCCTCGCGGAAGTGGATCAGCGCGTTGTGCGCCGTCTCGGGATCGCTGCCCCACTGCACGGTGAACCCGGCGGCCTCGTACTCCGCGACCGATCGCGCCAGATCCTCCGCGCGCACGAGCACGTGGCTCGGAATCAGATCGCTCATGCCTCATCCGTGGTTGACGCTATCGCGCGACCGGGATTAAGGTTGCCCGCTGCAATGATACAAAGTCTCAATATGCAGTGCCAGCCGGCTCTGCGGGAGGAGGACTCCGAGTGAATGATGAGCGATTGAGCCGCCGACGGCTGCTGAAACTGGCCGCCGGATCGATGTTCGTTCTCGCGGCCGCGCCGGTGCTCATCGGCTGTGACGCCGATGACGACGATCCCGCGCCGACCGCGACCCCTCAGCCATCGAGTGGCGGTGTCACCGCCACTCCGACGCACGCCCCCACCGCACCCCCCACACCCCC
>VXMT01000114.1 GCA_009840965.1 Chloroflexota bacterium | reverse complement strand
CCCCCCACAACTCCCCCCTTACGAGGGTCGGCAGCGTCATTTTTTTAAAACCCCCCCCCCCGGGGCGGGGGGGGGGGGGGAGGGGGAGGACTCCCGCGCGCCCCCCGAACGCAGCGAGGGCGCAACGCAGCCCCGGAGGACGGACCCTCCCTCACCCTGACCCTCTCCCTCGGGGAGAGGGGACCGGAACCTCGCCGTTGATCGCCGCGTGATCGCGGCCATAGACTCGTTGGACAGGCTGAGACGGAGAGAGTAGCCCGCCGCAGCCGGCTGCCAAGCGAGTCCGGGACGGTGCGAGCCGGACGCAGCCGCGACGGGTGAAGATCACTCCCGAGCCGCCGACCGAACGCGACCGCGCCTCGTAACCCTCGAGGACAGGACGCCAGTAGGCTCGGCCGGAGCGCCCACCGTTAGCAGGGGCAGCGCCCTCCGGTTCGCCGGGCGGCGCGTGAAGCGGCGTCGCCTGCCGGCAGGGGCCGGACGTGACGCAACGCGGGTGGTACCGCGGGCAGCCACGCCCGTCCCGCTGGGGGCGGGCGTTTTGACGTCCGCAGGACGAGCAGGCGCTGCGCGGCAGCGCGAGGAGGACAGCGATGACCGTCGAGGCGGCTCGCAGGCAGTTCGAACCGGCGCCCCCGCGCGTCTCCTTCCCGGACCTCGAGCAGGAGATCCTCGAGTTCTGGCGCGAGCAGCGCGTCTTCGAGCGCAGCATCGAGGAGCGCCCCGCCGACCGCCTCTTCTCCTTCTACGAGGGCCCGCCGACGGCGAACGGGACGCCGGGCGTCCACCACGTGCTCGCGCGTGTCTTCAAGGACCTGATCCCGCGTTACAAGACGATGCGCGGCTACCGCGCGCCGCGGAAGGGCGGCTGGGATACGCACGGCCTGCCCGTCGAGCTCGAGGTCGAGCGCGAGCTGGGTCTGCGCAACAAGCGCGAGATCGAGGAGTACGGCGTCGCCGCCTTCAACGAGCAGTGCCGCCAGTCCGTCTTCCGCTACGTCGCCGACTGGGAGCGCATGACGGACCGCGTCGGCTGCTGGATCGACATGGACGACGCCTACGTCACGTACTCCAACGAGTACATCGAGAGCTGCTGGTGGATCTTCCGGCGGCTCTGGGACCGCGACCTGATCTTCCGCGGCTATCGCGTGACCCCGCACTGCCCGCGCTGCGGCACCAGCCTCTCCAGCCACGAGATCGCCCTCGGCTACCGCGAGGACACCCCTGACCCCAGCGTCACCGTGCTCTTCGAGCTGAAGGCCGGAGCCGCCGAGGGCGCTCCGAACGCCGGAGCCGACCCCGCACTGCGCCTCGGCGACGGCGAGCCCACGTACGTCGTCGCCTGGACGACCACGCCCTGGACGCTGCCCGGCAACACCGCGCTCGCCGTCTCCGCCGAGGCCGAGTACGCGCTCGTCGAGGACGGCGGGCGACGGCTGCTGCTCGCGAGCGACCGCCTGCGCGCGACGCTGCCGGGCGACGGCGACGCGGTCGTGCTCGCGCGCGTCCCGGGCTCGGCGCTCGTCGGGCTTGAGTACGAGCCGCTCTTCGAGTCGCGCGAGTGGGAGGGCGTCGAGACGCTGGCCTTCGAGGGCGGTCAGACCGCGCACGTCGACCCCTCCGACGCGCCCGCGCGCCGCGGCGGCGCCGCCGACTTCGTGGCGACGGACGACGGCACGGGCGTCGTGCACATCGCCCCGGCCTTCGGCGAGGAGGACTATGAGCTGGGCCGTGAGGAGGGCCTGACCTTCCTCGAGCCGGTCGCACTGGACGGCGCATTCATCGGCGGGCCGTGGGCGGGCCGGTTCGTGAAGGACGCCGACCCGGCGATCATCGAGGACCTCGATGCGCGCGGGCTGCTGCTGGCGAGCGAGACGATCCGCCACACCTACCCGTTCTGCTGGCGCTGCGACACGCCCGTCCTCTACTACGCCAAGCCGAGCTGGTACATCCGCACCACCGCGGTCCGTGACCGCCTGGTCGAGAACAACCGGCAGATCCGCTGGGTGCCCGGCCACATCCGCGACGGGCGCTTCGGCGAGTGGCTCGACGGCAACGTCGACTGGGCGCTCTCTCGCGAGCGCTACTGGGGCACCCCGCTGCCTTTCTGGGCCTGTACGGGCTGCCGCCGCACGGACTGCATCGGCTCCTTCGAGGAGCTGGCGGAGCGCGGCGGCCTCGACGGCCCGCCCGAGGATCCACACCGCCCCTACATCGACGAGGTCACCCTCGACTGCCCCGACTGCCCGGGCGAGATGCGCCGCACGCCCGAGGTCGCCGACGCCTGGTTCGACTCCGGGGCGATGCCCTACGCGCAGTGGCACTACCCGTTCGAGAACGGTGAGATCTTCGACGCGCGCTTCCCCGCCGACTTCATCTGCGAGGCCGTCGACCAGACGCGCGGCTGGTTCTACACGCTGCACGCCCTCGCCACGCTGCTCAACGCGATCGAGGAGGTGCCCGAGGGCGTCGCCTTCCGCAACGTGATCAGCGTCGGCCTTATTGAGGACGGCGAGGGCCAGAAGATGTCCAAGTCGCGTGGCAACGTCGTCGACCCCTGGGAGGTGATCGACGCGCACGGCGCGGACGCGCTGCGCTGGTACATGTACGCGGCCGCGCCGCCCGGCAACTCGCGCCGCTTCTCCTCGGAGCTGGTCGGCGAGGCCTCGCGGCGTGTGCTCTCCACGCTCTGGAACACCTACTCGTTCTTCGTCACCTACGCCAACATCGCCGGTTTCGACCCGGCCGACCCGCCGCCCGATGGCGCGCGCAGCGAGCTCGACCGCTGGGTGCGCTCCGAGCTGCACACGACGACTCGCAAGGTCACGGACGCCCTCGACGCCTACGAGCCGCTCGAGGGCGCGCGTCCGATCGCCGAGCTGATCGACCAGCTCTCCAACTGGTACGTGCGGCGCAGCCGGCGGCGCTTCTGGAAGTCGGACGACTCGGCGGACACGCAGGCGGCGCTGCACACGCTCTACGAGTGCCTGACCACCGTCGCCCGCCTGCTCGCGCCCTTCACGCCGTTCCTCGCCGAGGTGCTGCACCGCAACCTAGAGGCGGGCCGCACGCCCGGCGCGGCGGACTCGGTGCACCTCGAAGCGTGGCCCGAGGCGGACGAGGCGGCGATCGATGAGGAGCTCGGGCGCGACATCGCGGTCGTGCAGCGCATGGTCTCGCTCGCCCGCGCCGCCCGCTCGAAGGCGGGCATCAAGGTGCGGCAGCCGCTGGCGAGCGCCGTGCTGACGCCGCGCACGGCCGCCGAGCGCGAGTCGCTGGCGCGCCACACCGAGCAGATCGCCGACGAGCTGAACGTCAAGGCCGTGACCATCGAGGAGACGCCGGGCGACCGCGTGCGCTACGAGATCACGCCGAACCTGCCCGTGCTCGGTCCGATCCACGGCCGCGAGCTGCCCGCCGTGCGGGCCGCCATCGCCGAGCTCGATCCCGCCGCGACGGCGGCGACGATGCGCGCCGGACAGCCCGTGCAGGCCGGCGGCTACACGATCGAGCCGGGCGGCCTGCGCGTCGCCGTCGAGGCCGCCGGGGGCTGGAGCGCCGCCGAGGACGGCGGCCACCTCGCGCTCGTTGCGACGGAGCTGAGCCCGGAGCTGGCCGCCGAGGGGCTCGCGCGCGACCTCGTGCGCCGCCTGCAGGACCTGCGCCGCGAGGCCGGGCTCGACGTGAGCGACCGCATCCACGTCCGCTACGAGGGCGACGAGGCGATCGCCGCCGTCGCCGCGGCGCACGGCGAGTACATCGCCGCGGAGACGCTGGCGCTCTCGCTGGAGCGCGCCACCGACGGCGCGCCGGACGGCGCGACGAGCAGCGCTGCGAAGATCGAGGGCCACGCCGTCGGGCTCGTGCTGTGGAAGGCGGAGCGGGACTGATGGGCGAGGACGGCGAGCGCACGCTCGTCTGGTGCACGGGCATCAGCGGCTCGCAGCGCACCGACTACATCAACGAGGCCGCCGAGGCGATTCGCGCCGAGGGCCGCAGCTGCCTCGTGATCGACGTCGGCGACCTGCTGGAGCAGGTGCCGGAGCACCTCAAGGTGGGCGCGAGCCGCACGGAGCTGCTTGACGGCAACGAGGATGTGCTGCGGCTGCACCGCTCCTACGCGCTGCAGAACATGCTGCGCATGGTCGAGGAGACGGACGCCGGCGTGGTGCTCGTCTCCACGCACGCCTGCTTCCTGCGCAACGGACGGCTCATGCCCGGCCTCGACATGCACTTCATCAAGGAGCACTTCGCCGGCCGTATCTCCGCCTTCGTGACGGTGGTGCTCGACACGCCGGACGTGTGGCGGGCGCTGGCGCAGCGGCCGGAGTGGGCGGGCCGCCTGCGGCTCGCCGAGGTCGCGCTCTGGCGCGACTTCGAGGTGGCGCTCACGCGCATGCTCGCCGAGTACGAGGGCGCGCCCTTCTACCTGCTGGCGCGCCGCGACCCGGCGGAGGGCCTGGCGCGGCTCACGCGCCGCCCGCCCGCGCCCAGCGCCTACCTCAGCTACCCGATCACCGCGATCCTCCAGTCCGGCAGCACGAAGCTGATCGAGGGGGCGCGCACCCTCGCTGCGCGGCTGCGCGACGAGGTCGG
>VXMT01000216.1 GCA_009840965.1 Chloroflexota bacterium | reverse complement strand
GAGGCCGCGCCCCCGCCGGGGCGCCCCCCGCGGCCGGGGGGCGGGCGCGGCGCGCCGCCCCGTGGCGAGCTGGCGCTGGCGACGTACCGCGAGCTGCTCGGCTTCATCCGCAAGCGGCGCGCGCTGCGCCGCGGCGCCTCGCACCGCGCGCGCTTCCTCGCCGACGTCTCGCCCGGCGACTTCGTCGTGCACGCCGACCACGGCATCGCGCGCTTCGCCGGGATCGTGCGCCGCGATGTGGGCGCGGAGCAGCGTGACTACCTGCAGCTGCGCTACGCGGGCGAGGACCGGCTCTACGTCCCGATCGAGCAGATCGACCGCGTCAGCCGCTACCTCGCGGACTCGGACCGCGCGCCGAGGCTGACGCGCCTCGGGACGCAGGAGTGGGCGCGCACGCGCGCCCGCGTGCGCGAGGCGGTCGGCGAGCTGGCGGCCGATCTGCTGCGCCTCTACGCCGCGCGCCAGCTGCTGCGCGGCCACGCCTTCGCGGCCGACAGCGAGTGGCAGCACGAGCTGGAGTCGGCGTTCCCCTACGAGGAGACGCCGGACCAGACGCGCGTGATCGCGGAGGTGAAGCGCGACATGGAGGCGCGGCAGCCGATGGACCGCATCGTCCTCGGTGATGTCGGGTTCGGGAAGACCGAGGTCGCCGTGCGCGCCGCCTTCAAGGCGGTGCAGGACGGCTACCAGGTCGCCATCCTCGTGCCCACGACGGTGCTCGCACAGCAGCACGAGCGCACCTTCCGCGAGCGCCTGGCGCCGTTCCCCGTGCGCATCGAGACGCTCTCCCGCTTCCGCACGGACGCCGAGGCGCGGGAGCTGGTGGCCGGACTGCGCGAGGGCCCGGTCGACATCGTGATCGGCACGCACCGGCTGCTCCAGCCGGGCGTCGAGTTCGCCAATCTCGGCCTCGTGATCATCGACGAGGAGCAGCGCTTCGGCGTGGCGCACAAAGAGCGGCTCAAGCGGATGCGGCTGGAGGTGGACGTGCTCACGCTCTCGGCGACGCCGATCCCGCGCACGCTGCACATGACGCTGGCCGGCATCCGCGACATGTCGACGATGGAGTCGGCGCCCGAGGACCGCCTGCCGGTCCAGACCTGGGTTGCCGAGTGGGACGACGCGCTCGTGCGCGAGGCGGTCCTCGGCGAGCTCGAGCGTGGCGGGCAGGCCTACGTGGTGCACAACCGCGTGCTCAGCATCGACCAGTTCGCCGACCGCCTGCGCCGGCTCGTGCCCGAGGCGCGCGTCGTGGTCGGGCACGGGCAGATGCCGCGAGGGGTGCTGCGCAGCGTGATGGAGCGTTTCGCGGCGGGCGAGGCGGACGTGCTGGTCTGCACCACGATCATCGAGTCCGGCATCGACATCCCCAACGTGAACACGCTGATCGTCGACCTCGCCGACCGGCTCGGGCTGGCGCAGCTCTACCAGCTCCGAGGGCGCGTCGGGCGCGGCTCGCAGCAGGCGCGCGCCTACCTGCTGCACCGCCGCGGCGGCGTGCTGAACGAGGCCGCGCAGCAGCGCCTCGCGACGATCTTCGAGGCGACCGAGCTGGGCGCGGGCCTGCAGGTGGCGCTGCGCGACCTCGAGATCCGCGGCGCCGGCAACCTGCTGGGCGCGGAGCAGAGCGGGCAGATCGCCGCCGTCGGCTTCGACCTCTACACGCAGATGCTGGCGAGCGCCGTCGAGGGCCTGCGCGCCCGCCGCGACGGGACCGAGGCGCCCGCGCCGCCGCCCCCGGTCGCGCTCGACCTGCCCGCCTCCGCCTTCATCCCGGAGCGCTACATCGAGGACCTCGAAGCCCGCATCGCCCTCTACCAGCGCATCGCCGGGCTGCGCGACCCGGGCGAGGAGGCGGACCTGCGCGCCGAGGTCGCCGACCGCTTCGGCGAGATCCCCGGCCCGCTGCACGAGCTGCTCAGCCTCGTGCGGATCCGGCTGGCGGCGGGCGAGGCGGGCGTCGCCGCCGTACGCGCCGAGGGCGGCGAGATCGTGATCGTCGCGCGCGAGGGGGCGCCGTTCGACCGGCGCCGCTTGCCGGCGCTGCCTGCGGGCGTGCACGTCGGGCAGACGCAGCTGCGGCTGCCCCGCGCCGCCCTCGGGGCGGACTGGCTGGAGGCGATCGAGGCGCTGCTACGGCTGATGGGCTATCCGCAGCCGTCGCCGGCGCGCGCGCGCGCGGCGGTGCGGGCATGACGGCCGGCGGTCCGCCTGTGGAGCTGCGCGCGGTCGGGCCCGGCGAGCGCGAGGCGTTCTTCGCCATGCTCGCGGACTACCTCGCCGAGCTGGACCAGTACGAGCTGCCCTGGGACCCCGCGCCGCCCGTCGAGGCCTACCGCGCGGCCTTCGACGCCGACCCCGGCGGCCAGCAGGTCGAGTGGATGATCGCCGGGGGCGACCGCGCGGGCTTCCTGATCACGCGCACCGTCCCGGACTGGCCCGAGGAGGAGCGCGAGATCGGCGAAGTCATCGAGTGCTACGTCATGCCCGGCTGGCGCGGGCGCGGCGTCGGGCGCGGCGCGGTCGAGCGCTGGCTCGGGCGTATGCGAGGACGAGGCGTCTCCGCGGTGGAGGCCTCGGTACTGTGGGCGAACACGCCGGCGCGCGCCTTCTGGGAGCGGCTCGGCTTCGAGACGCGCGCCGTGCAGACCACGCGCAGGCCGTAGGCCGCGCGGAGGAGGGAGCAACCGTGATCTGGGACGTGCACTGCCACTTTCCGCGCGACTGGCAGAACCCCGAGGGCGAGGACCACGCCCAGCAGATCGATGCGCGCGCCGATGCGCTTGGCGCCGCGGGCGTGACGCGCGCCTCGGTGCTCTGCGGCGGCCGCAACATCCCCGGCCCGTCGCACGACGAGTCGCTGCAGTACCTGGCTCGGCACGAGGACTTGATGGTCCCCGTCGCCTCGCTGCCGATGGAGGAGACGCCGGAGGGCGAGGTCGAGCGGCTGCACGAGATCGGCTACCGCGGCCTCAAGATCATCGGCTCGCCCCTGCCCATCGACGATCCGAGCTACTTCCACGTCTACGCCGCCGCCGAGGAGCGGCGGATGCCGATCCTCTTCCACCTCGGCGTGATCGGGGGAGGCGTCGACTACGCGCGCACGCACCCGCGACGCGATCCGGAGGCGGCGGCCGCGTTCCGCCGCTGGCAGGAGTTCCGGCGGCGCGGCGGCCCGCGCAACGTCTCCGCAGCGCGGATGCGCCCCTTTCAGCTCGACACGATCGCGAACAACTTCCCGGACCTGCCGCTGATCGGCGCGCACCTCGGCGGCACCGGGAACTACGAGGAGGCCTCGTCCGTGGCGCGCTGGCGGCACAACGTGGTCTTCGACCTCTCCGGCGGCGAGACGATCGAGCGCCACGCGATGGAGCGCCGCCTGATCGGCCGCGAGATCGGCGTCGAGAAGCTGGTCTGGGGCTCGGACTGCGGGAACGAGGAGATCGGCCAGCACGTCGAGCGCTTCCGCTGGATGTTCGAGGCCCTGGGGCTGGACGACGAGGAGCGCGATCGCATCTGGTACCGTAACGCTGCGGAGCTGTTCGGCGAGGCGACGCCCGCGCTGGCCGACGAGCAGCCGGAGTGAGCGAGTGGGCGGAGCAGGCAGCGAGGAGCCGGTGAGCGGCGCGGCCCCGCCCCGGCCCCTGACCGACCTCGGCGCGCGAGCTCGCGACCTGTTGCGGCTGGCGCCGGGCGCCGCGGTGGTGCTCACCGCCGTCGTCACCAGCTCGTTCCTCATGTTCGTGCTCACCGACCCGGCGCAGCGCTGGCTGCTCGCGCTGGCCGTGCTGGCCGCCGCCGTCGGGACCGACGGGGTGCTGCGGAGCGCCCATCCGCGCACGTTCGCGCTCGGCATGGACAGCACGCCGCAGCTCATCCTGCCCGCGCTCTACGCGCTCGTGATGCCGCTCTTCATCGAGCAGAACGCGCGCGGCCTCTGGTCGCCGGCGCTGGCCCTCGTCGCCGGTCTCGGCTTCGGCCTGATCGTGATCGCCGAGGTCAGGAGCGTCCGCGAGTTCGAGCGCGGAGCGAGCGAGGCGCGCCTTGTCACGGACGTGGCCGCCTACCTGACGGCCTTCGCGCTCTTCTCGCTGCTCTACATGCGCGACCCGGGTCTTCCCGCCGCGGCCCTCATGGCTGCCCTGATCGGCGGCCTGCTCTCGTTCGAGGTGCTGCGCAACTCCAGCCTCGGCCTGCTCGACATGCTGACGTTCGCGCTCGCCGGCGCGCTGGTGCTGGGCCAACTGCGTTGGGCGCTGGACTACGTGCCGCTGGAGGGCCACCTGGCGGCGGTCGCGCTGCTGCTCGCCTTCTTCTTCCTCAGCGGCGTGCTCGCCTCGCGGCTGCGCGGCCAGCTCACCCGCGAGGTGCTGCTGCAGTACGGCGGCCTGACCGCGGGCGGCGTGCTGCTCGTCATCCTCGCGCGGGCGGCCGACCTCGGCTGACGCGCCGGGTGCGGCCCCGTGGCCGCAGCGAGGCGCCCTGTTAGAATCGAACCCGGCCTTCGTCGGGGAGTGGCGCAGCCTGGCAGCGCACTTGACTGGGGGTCAAGAGGTCGCCGGTTCAAATCCGGCCTCCCCGACCAGCCCCCCACCCTG
>VXMT01000240.1 GCA_009840965.1 Chloroflexota bacterium | reverse complement strand
CCCGAGCACTGCGCGCGCCGCCTTCCCGGCGGCCATCGCCGTATCGAGGCGCGCGCCTCGGTGCTGCTGCCGGGCTTCGTCGACGCGCACGTCCACATCCTCGCCGCCGCCGCCGCCGAGGCCGGCCCCGACGTCTCGCCCGGCGCCGTGACGAGCATCGCCGAGCTGCTTGAGTTGCTGCGCGAAGCGGCAGCGCGCACGCCTCCGGGCGGCTGGGTGCGCGCCGCCGGTTACGAGGAGACGATGCTCGCCGAGGGCCGCCACCCGACTCGCGGGGAGCTCGATGGCGCGGCGCCCGACCATCCCGTCCGCCTGATCCAGCGCGGCGGGCACGCCGAGGTGTTGAACTCGCGCGCGCTCGCCCTCGTCGGCATCGACGAGACAACGCCCGAGCCGCCCGGGGCGTTCTTCGGGCGCTCGCTCGAGGACGGGCGGCTCGACGGCCTGCTGCTCGACATGGCCGACGCGATCGAGGCGGCGATGCCTCCGCCGGACCCGGCCGAGGTGGAGGCGCACGTGCGCGCCTGGGCGCGCGCCCGGTCCGCCGAGGGCGTCACGACCCTCGTCGACGCCGGGGTGCGCAACGGCCCGGCCGAGTGGGCGACGTTCGAGCGCTTGCTGGCCGCGGGTGCGATCCCCCAGCGTGTCGTGGCGATGGAGTCCGCGGACGCCCTCGGCGCGCTGCCGGGGGAGGGCGCCGCTGGCCGGCTGCTGCGCGGCGAGACGAAGCTGCAGCCCGCGGCGTTCGAGGGCGAGGAGCCGGACGCGGCGGACCTCGCGGCTCGCGTGCGGACGGTGCTCGAGGCCGGGCGTCGCATCGCCGTGCACGCGCCGACGGTGCAGTCCGTCGCCGCCTCGCTGGCCGCCTTTCGCGCCGCCGCCGCGCCGCCGGGCCAGCGCATCGAGCACGCGCCGCTGCTGCCGCCGGAGCTGGTCGAGGAGATCGTGGCGCAGGGCGCGGCGGTCGTGGCGCAGCCCGGGCTGCTCGGCGAGGTCGGGGAGCGCTACCGCCGGTTGCTCGACGCCGCGCAGCGGGAGCGGCTGCACCCCTGGCACTCGCTGCTCGACGCGGGCGGCGCGCTCGCCTTCAGCAGCGACGCGCCGATCTCTCGCGCGAGCCCCCTGGAGGCCGTCGCGGCGGCCTCCACGGAGCGCCCGGCGGACCTCGCGCCGGGCGAGGCAATCACGCCGCTCGAGGCGCTCCATGCCTGGACCGCGGGGGCTGCCGATGTCGCCGGCCTCGCGGACCGCGGGCGGCTGCGTGAGGGCGCGCTCGCCGACCTCGTACTGATCGACGGCCCGCTGGAACAGGACCCGGCGAGCGCCCGCGTGCGATTGACCGTGATCGGCGGGGAGGTCGCGTTCGAGGCGGGCGTGGGCGAAGCCGACGTTTGACGGGCCGCGGGGGCCACGCCTACGATCCCCGGACTGCGGCGAACACGCGACCCGGGGACGGGACGCGGCGGGAACGGGATTGCATACGGGGTGACTGAGGTCTTTGTCGGCGAATCGGAATCCTTCGAGGGCGCGCTGAAGCGCTTCAACAAGCGGGTGCAGGCGGACGGAATCCTGTCCGAGGCGCGCCGCGCCGAGTACTACGAGAAGCCCTCCGTGCGCCGCAAGAAGAAGGAAGCGGCGCGCCTGCGCAAGCTGCGCAAGGCGATGCGAGCCCAGGTCAGGCGACGCTGACTCGGACCCCGGCCGGGCCGGGGTCCACTGCTGGTGGCTGCTGCATCCTCGCGGCCGCTGCGGCCGGGAGGCGCAATGCCCGCACTGCTCGACACCATCCGCTCCGAGATGACGGCCGCGATGCGCGCCAAGGACACCCAGCGCCGCGACACGCTGCGCCTGCTCATCGCCGCCCTCGATAACGCTCGCATCGCCGCCGGCCGCGATCTCAGCGACGACGACGCGATCGTCGCGCTGCAGCGCGAGGCGAAACAGCGCCGCGAGTCGATCGAGGAGTACCGCAAGGGCGGCCGCGACGATCTCGTCGAGGCGGAGCAGCAGGAACTGACGATCATCGAGGCCTACCTGCCCAGCCAGCTGGGCGAGGACGAACTGCGCGCCATGGCCCGCGAGATCATCGAGGAGCGCGGCGCGAGCGGTCCCGGCGACCTCGGCGTGGTCATGGGCCCGCTGATGCAGCGCGTGCGAGGCCGCGCCGACGGCCGCCAGGCGAACGCGATCGTGCGGGAGCTGTTGTCCGGGGCGTGATCCGAAGCCGCACAGCCGGGGGCACGATGGTCGTCCGGATTGAGTGGAGAGCGAGACGACGGTGCTGAGCCGGCCGGCCGAGGCCAGGGGCTGGTTCACCCGGCCCGCCGCCGTGCTGCTGGGCCTGCTGATCGGCGGTGCGCTGTTCGGCGTCCTCTTCCCCTGGTTCCCCGGCGGCGCGGGCATGCGCGAGAGCGACGCCTCGCCCTGGACGCTCTCCGCGCCGCGCGACCTCTCCTATGAATCCGTCGTACTGACCGAGGCGGCGCGCAGCGAGGCTGCCGACGCGATCGACGACGTGCATCGCCGCGACGACTCCATCGCCGAGGTACAGATCGCGGAGCTCGCCCGCCAACTCGAACTGATCGAGGAGGCGCGCGCGGACGTGCTCTCCGCCTCGGCACGGGAGTCCCGGATCCGTTCGGCCACGGGTGGAGAGCTGTCCGACGAGGCGGTCACGGCGCTCGGCGAGATGCCGGACACGGACTTCCGCACACTGGGCGACGAGGCGCGCGACATCCTCGGGCGGCTGCTCTCCGGCAGCATCGCCGCCGCGGGCGTCGAGGCTACCCGCGAGCAGGCCGCCGAGCTGCTGCCGGTGAGCCTCGGCGAGGATCAGCGCCTCGCGCTCACCGAGCTGATTGCCCCGCTGATCATCCCGACGCTCGTGGTCGATGTGGCGCGGACCGAGGAGCGACGGCAGGAGGCGCGCGATGCGGTGCCCCCCGTGCGCGTGACGCGCGAGCGCGGCCAGCTACTCGTCGTGCAGGGGGAACGCCTCAGTGCTGCGGACATCGAGCTGCTGGACGCCGCCGGGCTCAATCCCTCGGGCGTGCGCACGACGCACGTGCTCGCCGCGGGAATCGTCTCGCTGCTGTCCGGCGCGGCCTGCGGGGTCTACCTCTTCGTCGCGCGCCCTCGCGCGCTCGCCGGCGTGCGCCGTCTGACGCTGTTTGCGCTGCTGCTGCTGGTCCCGGCGGCCGCGATCAAGTTCGCATTCCCGCTCGTGCTTCCCGACGTGGACCGGCACTTCCTCGCCTATGCGCTTCCGCTCGCGGCCTCGCCGATCGCCGCGGTGGTGCTGCTCGACCTCGGCGCCGCGGTGCTGCTCACGGTGCTGCTCTCCTCGATCGCCGTCTTCGTCTCGATCTATCTGCCCTTCGCCGATGCGGCCGGCACCGGCCAGCTCGAGACATCGCGGGCGTTCCTCGTCGTCTGCGCGGGCTCGCTTGCCGGCCTCTTCGTCGCCGCGAGGGCGAACCACCTGGGCCGCTACCTGACGGCCGGCTTCGCCGCCGCGCTCGCCGCCGCCGCCGCGCTCGGCACGGTCTGGCTGATCGATCCCGACCGCCGCGCCGAGGACCTCGCCTGGATCGCCGGCGCGGCCGCGATCATGGGGGTCGCCTCGGCGCTGATCGGCGTCGGCTTCTTCGTCCTGCTCAGCCGCCCGTTCGGAATCATCACGCGCGTCGAGCTGATGGAGCTGGCGCAGCTCAGCCATCCGCTGCTGCGCCGCCTGCAGGACGAGGCGCCCGGCACCTTCCAGCACTCGGTGATGGTCTCGAACATGGCGGAGCGCGCCGCCGACCGCGTCGGTGCGGACTCGCTGCTCGTGCGTGTCGGCGCCTACTACCACGATGTCGGCAAGCTGGTCGCGCCGACCTTCTTCGTCGAGAACTCCCCGGCGGACGTCGATCCGCACGCCTCGCTGGACCCGCTGCAGAGCACCCGCGTAATCCAGCAGCACGTGATCGCTGGCGTCGAGATCGCGCGCCGCGAGGGCGTCCCGCTCGCGATCACGCAGTTCATTCCCCAGCACCACGGCACGCGCCTGGTCGAGTTCTTCTACCGTCGCGCCGCCGCCGAGGATCCGGAGATCGACCCGGACCTCTTCCGCTACCCCGGCCCCAAGCCGCAGAGCCGCGAGACGGCGATCGTCATGCTCGCCGACTCGAGCGAGGCGACCGTGCGCGCCAGCACCGATCGCTCCGCCGACCGCATCCGCGAGATCGTCGACACGATCATGCGCGATCGCCTCGAGGAGCAGCAGTTCGACGAGTGCGACATCTCGCTCCGTGACCTGCGCATCGTCGCCGAGTCCTTCGTCGCGACGCTGACGGCGGTCTACCACCCGCGCGTCGAGTACCCGCAGCCCACCGCCCGGGAGATCGAGGAGCGGGGCGGGCCGAGGGCGGATCTTCCACCTGCCGGGGGCCAGCTCCCGGGCCGCCTGCCGTACGACGACGGGACCTCCGGCGAGAGCGAGGAGGACGCCGGGTCGCGCCCGATCTGGGCCTCGGCGCGCTGGCGGCGACGCCGCGACGGGTAACAGGGCTCCGCTCCCCGATTCCGCACCGCCCGCCCGCCGCCTATACTCACCGTACCCCCGGGAGGATGGAGCGTCGGTG
>VXMT01000038.1 GCA_009840965.1 Chloroflexota bacterium | reverse complement strand
TTTTTTCAGCGCCCCCGCCCCGGGCGGCGCGCCCCCCCCGCGGCCGGCGGGGGGCGGCGCCCGCGCCCCGCCCCCCGCCGCTACCCGCGGGCTCCAGGCTCTCCTCGAGCAGCTCGATGAGTTCGAGTGCGGCGATCGCGTCGTCCTCGGCGATCCCCGGGGGCACGGCGAACGAACCGCCCGTGCGGCTGCGGCTGACAAGCTCGCGCACCGGCGCCGGGTTGAACTCCACCCAGCCGTAGCCGGGGAAGAACACCTCCGGCCAGGCCCACGAGTCCTTCTCGCTCAGCACAAAGGCCTCCGATGCCTGGCTGAACGAGGTCTCGTCGAGCGCGAAGCCCACGGCGATGCGAGCGGGAATGCCGAGCGTGCGCAGCAACACCACCATCGCCGAGGCGTGATGGTCGAAGTAGCCCTCGCGGCTCTCGAACAGGAACCAGTCGATCGGATCGCGGCGCGGCGGCGGGTCCGAGACCCTGAGGCTGAAGGGGTAGTTCTCGCGGAGGTAGCGCTCGATGCGGAACGCGGCGAGGTAGGGCGGATCGTCCGGCCCGACGATCTGCGCGGCCAACTCGCCCACGCGCGGCGGCACGCTGTCGGGCACCTGCAGGTAGCGGTCCAGCACCCAGGCCGGGTACTCGGTTCCCGCCGCAAGCAGGGAATCGACGCCCGCAACGGAGACCGAGCCCACCGCCGTGTAGCTCGCCCCGCTCTCCAGGCGATCGCTCGGCTGCAGCCCGATCACGTCGCTCGACGAGGCGCCCGTCAGGAAGTCCGCATCGACGTCGCTGGCAAGCGGCTCGCCCACGGTCAGCAGGCGGCGATCGCTGAGCGGCGACTCCACGTGGACCTCGACGGCCACGAGGCTGCGCTCCTGTGCCCGGGTGGCGGGCGTGCCGAAGCGCGCGGCCTCTACGGTGAGTGCGGGCGGCTCGACCAGCTCGGTTTCGGAGAGTCGCCAGCCGCCTCGCTCGTAGCGATCGAAGACGAAGGCGCGCAGGTAGGCGAGGCTGCCGGTTTCCGCGGAGACGACGTACATCGTCTCGTCGTCGAGGTTGACCCGGCCCTGCAGCGGGAGGGCGCCCTCGAACTGGTGGATCAGCTGCCCGTGCTTGCCGTCGATGCCGATGAAGACCTGGCCGAGCGGCTGGATGCGGT
This sequence comes from Chloroflexota bacterium, assembly GCA_009840965.1. Taxonomy (GTDB): domain Bacteria; phylum Chloroflexota; class Dehalococcoidia; order UBA2979; family UBA2979; genus VXMT01. Next base: position 3,571 of record VXMT01000038.1, on the reverse strand, counting down.
CCGTGACCGGGCGGATAGCGTTGCCCCAGGCCCCGGCCGCCGGCTCCCAGCCGTCGCCGACGGGGACGAGCCAGGCAAAGGCGATCAGCCCCGCCGCCACCCAGCCGCCGGCGTGCAACACCTGGAGCGAGAGCCAGCGCGGCATGGCCATCGCGCCACCCTCCCAGCCGCGAACCGTGCGCAGCAGGTGGATGCGCGTGAAGAGCAGGATCGCGGCGAAGAGGAAGATCACGAACTCCAGCGCCGGCTTGCCCGGCAGGTAGGAGATGTTCGTCAGCAGCGCGAACCCGCCGGGCAGCAGCGCCAGCCAGGCGTTGCGCCAGCGGAACACCGCCCAGGAGGCGAGGTAGGGCACCACCCACACGGCGAACACCAGCAGCAGCACGAAGGGCAGCGGGTCCGTCGAGACGCCGCCCGTCACCAGTGCCCTCAGCCAGTCGCCCATGCGCCCCCAGAGGTCGCCCCAGCGCGTCGCGATCCCGAGCCCGCCGGCGAACGGGTCGGACAGCTCCATGGTGTGCATCACCATCGCCGTCGCGACCACCACGCCGGAGGCGATGCCCCCGAGGAACGCCGGCCACGCCCGCGGGGCGAGGCGCGCCAGCAGCGCGCCGATCGCGAGCCCGATCCCCGCCACCACCGGCAGCGCCGGCATCTCGTCGACCCAGTTCGCGCGTGCGATCGAGAAGGCGACCGAGAACTGGGCGACGGCGAGCAGCGCGAAGCTGATCCAGTCCTCCCAGAAGCGCCAGGCGCTCGCGCTCCTCGGATCGGCCGCGGCCACGAGTTCCCGCACGCTGCGAGAACCGAAGCCCGCCTGCCGCTCCGTGGCTTCGCTGAGCGCGCTCATGCGTAGACGCCCCCGCGGTCGCCGACCCCGACGGAGGAGAGCACCTGCACGAGGTCGTCCTGGCGCTTCACGGTGTAGGTGTAGACCCCGCCCGAGGCGAGCGTGCCGTAGACATCGAGCGAGCTGGTGGACGCGCCGAAGGTCTCGCCCTCCAGCAGCACGGCGGCGACCTTGACCCCGCGCGCGGAGAGCGACATCAGTGCCAGCGCCCAGTCGTCACGCGGCGAGGGCGTCACTGCCACCACGGTCGTGTGCCGCCCGAACTTGCGCGACTCCTCCAGCAGCAGCTGCGAGAGCGGCACGTCGCCCACCGCGCGGGCGAGCGCCAGCAGCTCGAGCAGCCGCGTGTAGTGGTTGCCTCCGCGGCTCGGCTCGTTCACGCGCAGGTCGTTGTCGTAGGCGATCATCCCGACCGAGCGGTTCTGCGTGATGAAGTAGCGCGCGATCGAGGCGGCCACCATCACCGCCGCCTCCTCGGTCCCGTCGTCACCCTCGCCGACGTGCACCGCCTGCTCGAGGTCGAGGATCACCCAGATGTCGGAGGCGGGGTCGAGCTCGAAGAGCTTCACCATCAGGTTCCCGGTGCGGGCCGTGGCCGGCCAGTGCACGCGGCTCAACGAGTCGCCCGGCTCGTAGGCGCGCAGGCCGGAGACGTTGGGCGTGACGTTGTGCGTGCGCCGCCGGAAGCGCCCGTCGCCCGGCAGGTTCGCCGGCGGCACGTGCAGCCTCGGCAGCTCGGGCGCGTTGGGGTAGACCAGCACCTCCGAGCGCTCGCCGAAGGTGCGCGACATGCGGAAGAAGCCGAACGGGTCCGTGGCCGTCACCGTGACCGGGCCCAGCTCGTAGAGCCCGCGCCGCAGCGCCGGCGTCTCGTAGCGCCAGATGTCGTACCCGTTCCGCCCGAGGGTGAGCACGCGGTTGGTGACGTGGCCCGGCAGCGTCGAGTGGTCGTGGACCTCGAGCCAGACCTTGGGCAGCCAGGAGCGCGAGCGCACGGTCACCCGGCCCTGCAGCGCGCGCCCGCGCGAGACGCGCTGATCGCGGCGCCGCACCTCCACCTCGATGCCGCGGATCATCGAGCGGTTCCAGAAGTAGAGCAGCGGAATGGCGACCGCGATCAGGTAGGAGAAGCGGAACAGCAGCCAGAAGCCGGTGGCGCTCGCAACGGCGAGCGTGAAGAGCGCGACGGCAATCGCCGCCGCCACGTTCGGCCGGCGTGCGGCGAGGCTCGCCGCGCGCCAGAGGGCGCTCACGGCTCAGGCGCCGCCGCGCGCCCGCGCACCGGGCACGGGGGTGCGCTCGATGCACTCGTCGACGACCTGTGCGCTCTCGATGTTCCGCACGCGCGCCGCCGGGCTCACGATCACGCGGTGCCCCAGCGTCGGGTAGGCCAGCCGCTTGATGTCGTCCGGCTGCACGTAGTCGCGCCCGTCGAGCATCGCGTAGGCCTGCGAGGTGCGCATCAGCGCCAGCGAACCGCGGGGCGAGGCTCCCAGGTAGACGCTCTCGTGCTCCCGCGTCGCGTTCACCATCGTCACGATGTACTGCTTGACGAGCGGGTCGATGTAGACCTCTTGCACGGCCCGCTGCAGCTCGATCACCTCCTCGGAGGTGGTGACCTGCTCGAGCGACTCGATCGGGTGCTGCTCCTGCTGGGCGTCCATCACCAGCACCTCGTCGGTGGGGTTCGGGTAGCCGAGGCGCACGCGCAGCAGGAAGCGGTCGAGCTGCGCCTCCGGCAGCGGGAACGTGCCCTCGTACTCGATCGGGTTCTGCGTGGCGAGGACCATGAACGGCTCCGGCAGCCTGCGCGAGACGCCGTCGACCGTGACCTGGCGCTCCTCCATCGCCTCGAGCAGCGCCGACTGCGTCTTCGGCGTGGCGCGATTGATCTCGTCGGTGAGCACGATCTGCGACATCACCGGACCGGCCCGGAACTCGAACTCGCGCGACGCCTGGTTGTAGACGGCGACGCCCGTGACGTCCGAGGGCAGCAGGTCCGGCGTGAACTGGATGCGCTGGAAACTGCACCCCGTCGAGCGCGCGAGCGCCCTCGCCAGCATCGTCTTGCCGACGCCCGGTACGTCCTCGAGCAGCAGGTGGCCACGGCAGAGCAGGGCGACGAGCGCGAGCCGCGCCTCCTCCGTCTTGCCGATGATCACGCGTTCGATGTTGTCGAGGATGCGCTCGGAGACTTGGCGTGGATCCTCCACGTCGCCCTCCCAACCCTTCGCAAGCAGGTCTCGTCTCGTCTCGCTCGCCGGCACCCGGATGCGGGCGAAACGGACGCAGCGCGCGTCAGTATAGCAGCGCCTCCCGGACGATCATTTCGGGTTCCAGCGGCGCTGTCACGCGGGGCTCGCGCGCCGTACGGGCTCCTGCGGATAGGATGTATGGACTCCCCCCGAGGAGGCCCGTGGCCGCAGACCCGACCCCGCCGCCCTCGCGTTCCTTCGGGGGCGGCGCCGTGCTCGCCCTCAACGTCGGGGTGCTGCGGATCGCGGCGGCCGCGAACCTGTTATCCCGCGGCGGCGGCGCGGAGCCCGCGGAACCCCCGCCCGTCCAGATCGTCCCGATCACTCGCACCTCCACGCCCACCGCGACGCGTTCGCCCGCTGCGACCCCGTCGCCGGCGCCAGCCGCGACAGCGACCCCCTAGCCGGCCGCGGCCGCCACCCCGAGCGCGACGCCAGCGGCGACCCCCACGCCCGCGCCCACCGC
>VXMT01000193.1 GCA_009840965.1 Chloroflexota bacterium | reverse complement strand
CCCGCGCCCCGCCGGGGGGGCCGGGCGCTCGGGGGGGTGGGGGGTTGGGGGGGCCCCCCCCCCCCCCGCAAGGCAGGGGTGCCTCAGTCCAGCGAAGTGCCGAATTCGCGGCGCATCACCTCGAGGGACCGCGCCTCGGCCTCGGCGTCCATGCGCAGGAACAGGCCCGAGGCCTCGACGATGCGCTCGCCGTCCTCGTCGTAGAGCTCGGCGCTGACCTCGATGCGACGTCCGCGCTGGCGGTCGATGCGGCCGCGCACGAGCAGCGGGACGTCGAGGGTCACCGGGCGGCGGAAGCGCGTCGACATCGTCGCGGTCACGGCGAAGACGCGGTCGGCGTACATCGCCCAGCCCATCGCCTCGTCGAGCAGCAGCGTGGCGAGGCCGCCGTGCATCAGGCCGGGGTAGCCGCTGTCCTCGCGGCGCGGCGTGTAGCGCGCGACCACGTCGCCGCCCTCGCGCTCGAACTCGAGGTGGAAGCCGAGCGGGTTGTGCCGCCCGCAGCCGAAGCAGTACTGCTCGCGGAGCGCCGGGTCGATGCCCTCGTCGCTGCTCACGAGGCGCTACGCGGCGTCGCCGAGGGCGACCGTGGCGGCGCCGCTGAGCAGCACGGCGCCGTCGGGGGTCTCGCAGCGCACGTCGTAGCTGGCGACGCCGTCGGCGAGGCCGCGAGGCTCGGCGTGGGCGGTGACCTCGACGGGCTGCACGGCGGGGGCGCGCAGGCGCACGCGCAGCGTCCCGCTCTCCGCCCAGCGCCGACCGAAGGCGCCCGCCATCGCCTCGGAGACGAGCGCGAGCACAAGCATCCCGTGGGCGATGCGGCCGCCGAAGTCGCTGGCGGCGGCGAACTCGGCGTCGGTGTGGATCGGGTTCGGGTCGCGCGCCGCCACCGCGTAGCGATCGACGCGGTCCTGGTCGATCAGCCGCGTCACGGACGCGACGGCGGGCGCTTCTGCGCTCACGAGGGCGCGCCGTCCTCGAGGGCGGGCGCGATCACGGTGCTGCGTCCTCGCAGCACCGGTTCGCCGTCCGCGTCCCGCAGTTCGAGGTCGAAGGCGGCGATCACGGAGCCGCGACGCTCGCTGTGCTGAGCGACCGCGATGCGACCCTCGAGCGGCTCGCCGGGGGCGACGGCGCGCAGGAAGGCAAACTCCTGGCCGGTGTGCAGCGCGCCGGGCGGCAGCGCCATCTGCTCCATCAGCGCGCCGAGCAGCAGCGCGCCCTGCGCCAGCGGCGGGACGGCGTCCGTCCAGCGCTCGGCAGGCTCGCCGGTGGCGTCGAGGTAGGCGCGCGCCTCCTCCGCGCTCACGCTGAGCGCGACCGGCGGCAGCGCGTCGCCTCGCGCGAGCGAGTGGAAGTCGAGGGCCATGCGCGCCGCGCGGGCTGCCTAGCCGGCGCCCCGGATGGCCTCGGCGATCGCCGAGTGGTCACGTGCCTCAAGGATCGGGTTCTTGACGAGGTGCGCGATGGCGCCGTCCTTGTCGATCACCACGGTCAGCCGCTCGGCTGCCCAGAGGCCCTCGTTCCAGGTGTCGTAGGCCTTGGCCGCCTCGCCCTTGGTGTCGGCGAGCAGCGAGTAGGGCAGCCCGTGCTGCTCCTTGTAGGCGGCGTGCGAGAAGTGGCTGTCGCGGCTGACGCCGTAGACCTGCGCGCCGAGGTCCATCCACTCGCTGTAGTCGTCGCGGATCTCGCACAGCTCGCCGGTGCAGATGCCGGAGAAGTCGAAGGTGTAGAAGACCAGCACCACCGGCGCGCCGCGCAGCTCGGAGAGCGTGATCTGCTCGCCATCCTCGTTGTTGAGCGTGAAGTCCGGCGCCTCCTGGCCGACTGCGATCGCCATCTCATTCCCCCTCGTCATGCGCCTCGCGGGCGCCCTGTCGTCACTTCGTGGCCGTCCGCGCACTCTACCGCAGCGGCAATCGCAGCCGCATCCCTGCGATCGGGCCGGGGATGAGGTAGGCGCCGCTCCGAGGGCTACCCGGTCAGGCCCAGCGGCTCCACCTGCCGGTCGGGCCGCCTCGTGGCAAGGTCGTAGTTCGTCTGGAGGTTGATCCAGAAGCCCGGCGTGGTCCCGAACGCGCCGGAGAGCAGCCAGGCCGTCTCCGCCGTGATCCCGCGCTTCCCGCGCACGACTTCGTTCACCCGCTGCACCGGCACGCCAATGTGCTCCGCCAGCGCAACCTGCGTGAGGCCGAAGGGCTTGAGAAACTCCTCCGCGAAAATCTCGCCGGGGTGGGTCGGGATGCGCTGCTCCGGCAACATGTCCTTGCTCCTACGCGTGATAGTCAACGATGCGCACGGCGAACGCGTTACCGGACTCCCACCCGCTCGGAGGGCTACCAATCGCCGCCGCCCAGCCACTCCTCGATGCTGGCGGCGGCGATGTGGGCGTCGGCGAGGGCCGTGACGACGAGGTCGGCGCCGTTCACATCGTCGCCGCCAGCGAAGACGCCCGGGCGGTTCGTGCGCATCGTGCGCGGGTCGACGGTGAAGCGGCCCCACGGGTCGCGCCGGACCGCCGGAGCGACCTCGCCCCAGCCGTCCTCGACGTTGTAGCCGATGGCGAGAACGAGTGCGTCGGCCTCGATCTCGAAGCGGCTGCCGCGAATCGGCACGGGGCGGGCTCGCCCGCTTTCATCCGGCTCGCCGAGCTCCATGAGCTGGCAGCGCAGCGCGCGGAAGGCGCCCTCCCCGTCCACGAGGATGGCCGTGGGCGCGGTGAGGAACTCGAAGATCACGCCCTCCTCGTGGGCGTGCATGCGCTCCTCCTCGCGGCCCTGCATCTCCTGCTCGGTGCGGCGGTAGACGAGCCGCACCTCCTCCGCGCCGAGCCGCACCGCCGTGCGCACACAGTCCATCGAGGTGTCGCCGCCGCCGATCACCACCACGCTGGACAGCGCCGGCAGCGGCTCGCGCAGGTGCTCCGGCAGATCCTCGGGCGGCAGGTTGCCGCGCACCAGGAACTCGGTCGCCTGGTAGACGCCCGGCGCATCCTCGTGCTCCAGCCCCAGTGCGACGCCCTCGATCGCCCCGGCCGCGACGAAGACGGCGTCGAAGTCGCGCTCGAGCTCCTCGAAGGCGACGTCCTCGCCGACGCGCACGCCGAGGACGAACTCGACGCCGAGATCGCGCAGCCGCTCGATGCGGGCGGCGACGCTGGCCTTGTTCTGCTTGAAGCTGGGGATGCCGTAGTGCAGCAGCCCGCCGGCGATCGGCCAGGCGTCGTACACGACGACGCGATGGCCGGAGCGCGCGACGCGTTCGGCGACCCCGATGCCTGCCGGCCCCGATCCGATGATCGCGAGGCTCTTGCCCGTCGCGGGCGCGATCGTCGCGGGTGGCGGGTTGCCGTTGGCGAGCTGCCACTCGGTCACGAACGTCTCGAGCTTGCCGATCGCGACCGGCTCGCCCTTCTTGCCGACGACGCAGTGGCCCTCGCAGAGCCGCTCCTGCGGGCAGAGCCGTCCGCACATCTCGGGCAACTCGCTGGTCTCGCGGAAGACGTTGGCGGCGCCGTCGAAGTCGCCCTGCTCGAGCAGCCAGAACGAGGCGGGGATGTCGTTGCCGACGGGGCAGGCGACCTGGCAGGGGGCGGCGGGGCACTGGATGCAGCGCATCGCCTCGGCTTTGGCGGTCTCCGGATCGAAGAGGTGGAAGGTCTCCTCCCAGTTGGCCGTGCGCACCTCGGGCGGCTGCCTGGCCGGCAGGTTCGGCTCAAGCAGGAGCCGCGCCTTGCGATCGACGTTGGGGCGTTCGGGTCGCTCGCGAGGTGCGGGCGACGCCACGGGAGGTGGCTCGGCCTCGCTGCCTGCAACTTCTGCGACCATCGTCTCGCCAGCTGTCCCGATCGAGCGGCCTCGCGCTCGTTCGGCGGGCACGGGGAGCACGCTCAGCGTACGGCGGCCCTCGCCGGTGCTCAACCGGCGGCGGGAGTGCGCACAGGGTCGCATAGCCTTGTTACGGGCGTGTGAGGGAGCCCTGGGGCGCCCTCGCGGGCCGGGCGCGCTACTCGTCGGTCGCGGCGCCCGGGAGGCGCGTGCGGCGCAGCGAGGTGGCGGCGAGAGCGACGGCGAACGCAGCCGTCGCGGAGAGCACGACGGCGGGGCTGGCGGCGACGCCCGCGTGGAACGAGGCGTACAGGCCGACCACCGAGGCCGCCACGCCGATCAGGAAGCTGGCCGCCATGATCTGCGGGATCCGCCGGAACATCAGGCTGGCCGTGGCCGGCGGGATGATCAGCGTCGCCGTGACCAGCACGATGCCGATCACCTGCAACGCCACCACCACGGCGAGCGCGATCAGGACCAGCAGCGAGTACTCGAAGAACGCCGTCCGCACCCCGACCGCGGCCGCCATCGCCGGGTCGTAGGCGACCATTACGATCTCCCGATAGAAGGCGAGCACGAATCCGACCGCGACGACGGCGAGCACCAGCTCGCCGACGAGGTCGGCCTGCGAGACGCCGAGGATGTCGCCGAACACGAAGGAGCCCAGATCCGGCGTGTAGCTCTGACGGCGCGAGATCACGAGGATGCCGAGCGAGAAGGCGGAGACGAAGAAGATCGCGATCGCCGTGTCGTAGCTGACACGCGAGGTGCGCCGCACGTAACCGATGGTGAGCGCCGTCGCGACGGCCGCGACGAGGGCGCCGAGCGCTACGCTGGCGCCGTTGACGAAGGCGATCGCGACGCCCGCCAGCGTCGCGTGCGCGAGCCCGCTGCCCGAGGCCGCCAGCCCCTTGTGCACGACGAACGTGCCGACGACCGAGCCGACCAGGCTGATGATCAGCAGCG
>VXMT01000171.1 GCA_009840965.1 Chloroflexota bacterium | reverse complement strand
GAGCCGGGCCACGCGCCGGCCGAGGGCGCGCGCCTGCTCGCGGTCCTCGTCTGTGACGGTACCGGCAGCCGTCGCGCCGTAGTAGGAACCGGATCGCCGCATGCGCTCGCTCCAGGGCAGTCCCACGAAGATCATGCCGTGCCCGACCAGCAGGTGCATGAGTTGCTGCAGCGTCGCCTCCAGCCCGCCGTGCGGCGACCAGCCCGCGGCGAAGGCCGCGCCCGGCTTCCCGGCCAGCTCGCCCGACTCCCAGAGGTCGCCCGACTGGTCCAGCCAGACCTTGAGCTCGCCCGTCACGCCGGTCCAGTTCGGCGATCCGAGGATCAGCGCGTCGCAGTGCAGCAGCTCCTGCGGGTCCGCCTCGCCGATGCGTAGGGAGCGCAACTCCGCGTCCTCGACGCTGCGCACCCCCTCGCCCACGGCGTCGGCGAGCTGCTGCACGAGGCCCGCGCGGCTGTCGTAGACCAGCAGGATTCGGGTCATCACGAGCGTCCGGCCGCCGCCGTCAATCCTCGTTCGATTGCTCGGTGACGACGCGGCGGATGCGCGTCAGGCGCTCGTCGACGAGCCCGTCCGCACCGCCCTCGGCGCCGTCATCGAGGGCGGCGCGCAGCCAGCCGATCAGCACGGCCGCGCCGCCGTAGGCGATGAACCACTCGCAGCCCTGCAGCAGGGCGAGCACGGGGGCGTGGCCGTTGCCGCGATGGCGGAACGAGCCCCAGGCGACGCCCGCGACGAACGCCGCGGCGGCCAAACCGAACTGCTGCTTCTCGTTCATGCGGCCCCCTTCGGGCCCTCCGCGCGTGAGGCGCGCACCAGTCATCGTACGGCTCGTGCAGGGGCCGGTACAGCGCGCGCGAGACCTCGTTGCGGGCCGCTCGCGGACGCCGCCGCTGAGCCCTGCGCAGTTACGCACCTTGCGGTATGCTGCGCGACGGCGTGCGCTCGCTCGCCATCGGCAGGGAGGGAGACGCATTTGCAGGCGTTGAAAGTGGTCCGGCCTACCACGATCCAGGAGGCCATCGGACATCTGAACGACGGAGGTCCGGGAGCCCGTCCGCTCGCGGGCGGAACCGACGTGATCGTGATCGCGCGGGCCCGGGTCCGGGACATCGACGTGCTCGTGGACGTCAAGCAGATCCCCGAGCTGACGGCCATCGAGTGGGATCCCGCGACGGGCCTCACGATCGGCGCGGCGACGCCGTGCTACGAGCTCTACGGGAACGCCGACGTCGTGGCGAACTACCCGGCGATCATCGACTCGGCGACGCTGATCGGCGGTACGGGGATCCAGGGGCGCGCCAGCTTCGGCGGGAACCTCTGCAACTCCTCGCCGTCGGGCGACACGATCCCGACGCAGATCGTGCTCGAGGGCGTCGCGAACATCATCGGCCCGAACGGTGAACGCTCGGTGCCGGTGGAGGACTTCTGCACCGGACCGGGCCGCAACGTGCTGGAGCAGGGCGAGTTCCTCGTTTCCATCTCGTTCCCCGCGCCGGACCCGAATGGAGGCGCTCGCTTCCTGCGCTTCATCCCGCGCAACGAGATGGACATCGCGGTCTGCAACGCCGCCTCGGCGGTGAAGCTGGACGGCGACACCGTGCGCTGGGCACGCGTCTCGATCGGCGCGGTGGCGCCGACCCCGCTGTTGGTGCAGGGCGCGGCCGACGCGCTCGAGGGCAACCCGCTCACGGACGAGACGATCGAGGCCGCCGCGGCAGCCTCGCGGGACGCCGCGACGCCAATCGACGACATGCGCGGTTCGATCAAGCAGCGCAAGCACCTGTCGGCAGTGCTGACGAAGCGCACGCTGCAGCAGGCGGCCGCGCGAGCGCGCGGCGAGGACATCCCGTCGGTGGGAGGACACTAACGTGACGGATCGCATGATCGTTTCGGCCACCATCAACGGCGAGCCGCTGGAGTTCCTCGCCGACCAGCGTGACAGCCTCCTCGAGGCGCTGCGCGAGCGCATCGGCCTGACCGGCACGAAGGAGGGCTGCAACGACGGCAACTGCGGCGCCTGCTCCGTGATCATGGACGGCCGCCTCGTCAACTCTTGCCTGGTCATGGCAGCAGAGGTCGAGGGCGCCGACGTCACCACGGTCGAGGGGCTGGCGGACGAGGATGGGCTGATCCCGCTGCAGCAGGCCTTCCTGGAGGAGGCGGCGTTGCAGTGCGGGATCTGCACCCCCGGCTTCCTCATCGCCGCCAAGGCCCTGCTCGACGCCAACCCGAACCCGACGGAGTACGAGGCCCGCTACTGGCTGGCCGGCAACCTCTGCCGCTGCACGGGCTACGACAAGATCATCCGCGCAGTGCTCAAGGCCGCCGAGGCGTAGCGCCTCCCGGCAGAGCCACTCCGAGACCAGGCAGGAGGACCGCTCATGGTCGCCACCGAGAAGCCCGGCAACTACCAGGTTGTCGGCACCCGCCCGATCCGCCACGACGGGACGGACAAGGTCACGGGCCGCGCCGGCTACGGCGCCGACTACCAGGCGCCGGGGATGCTCTTCGGCCGCGTGCTGCGCAGCCCCCACGCCCACGCCCGCATCAAGAGCATCGACACCTCGAAGGCGGAGGCCCTCGAGGGCGTGCGCGGCGTGATCACCAACGCCGACTTCCCCCAGCCGGACGACTCGCAGGTCGAGATCGGCGAGGGCGCGACGACGAGCGCCCGCTGGATGCTCGACAACGTGCTCGCCGGCGAGAAGGTGCTCTACACCGGCCACGCCGTGGCCGCCGTCGCCGCCATCGACCCGCACATCGCCGAGGACGCGCTCGGCCTGATCGAGGTCGAGTACGAGGTGCTCGAGCCGGTCATGGACGTGCGCGAGGCAATGGACGAGAACGCCCCGGTGCTGCACGAGTTCCTGCGCACGGAGCAGATCGCCAGCGCCTTCATGCCCGGCGACATGGTCGGCACGAGGCCGACCAACGTCGCGAAGTACCTCGAGTTCAAGGCCGGCGATGCCGACGCCGGCTTCGAGGAGGCCGACGTGGTCGTCGAGCGCGAGTTCACGACGACGATGGCGCACCAGGGCTATATCGAGCCGCACAACGGCAGCGCCTACTACAACAAGGACGGCCACATCACGATCTGGAGCTCGACGCAGGGCGCCTTCGGCGTGCGCGACATGACCGCCGGCTTGCTCCAGGTCCCGGTCTCGCAGGTCACCTGCGAGCCGGTGGAGATCGGCGGCGGCTTCGGCGGCAAGATCGGCATCTACCTGGAGCCACTGGCGGCGCTGCTCTCCAAGCAGACCGGCAAGCCCGTGAAGTTCACGATGACCCGCGAGGCCGTGCTGCAGGCGACGGGCCCCACGTCCGGAACGTACATGAGCGTCAAGATCGGCGCCAAGAACGACGGCACGCTCACCGCCGCCCACGTCTACCTCGTCTTCGAGGCCGGGGCCTATCCGGGCTCGCCGATGGGGGCGGGCGCGATGTGCGCGCTCGCGCCGTACCAGGTGGAGAACGCGCACGTCGAGGGCTACGACGTGGTCCTCAACAAGCCGAAGGTCGCGGCCTACCGCGCCCCCGGCGCGCCGGCGGCCGAGTACGCCGTCGAGAGCGTGATGGACGAGGTCGCGCAGCAGCTTGAGCTGGACCCGATGGACTTCCGCCTCAAGAACGCCGCGGTCGAAGGCTCGCGCCGTCCCGACGGCGCCGTCTACGGCGTGATCGGCAACGAGGAAGTGATGGAGGTCGTCAAGAACAGCGAGCACTACCGCTCCGAGCTGCAGGGCGAGAACCGCGGCCGCGGCGTGGCCATGGGCTTCTGGTTCAACGTCGGCATGGAGTCCAGCGCCTACGCCAGCGTCAACGCCGACGGCACCGTCAGCCTCTCGCTCGGTTCGGCGGACATCGGCGGTACGCGCGCCTCGATCGCGATGCAGCTCGCGGAGACGCTCGGCATCGCCGCCGAGGACGTGAAGCCGCACGTGGTGGACACGGACTCCGTCGGCTACACGATGGTCACCGGCGGCAGCCGCACGACCTTCGCGGGCGGCTGGGCCGCCTACGAGTCGGCGATGGACATCCGTCGCCAGATGGAGGAGCGCGCCGCGGCGATCTGGGACGTGGACCGCGACCAGGTCGAGTACCGCGACGGCGGCGTGCACGGCCCCGCCGACGACGACGGCAACGAGCGCTCGATGACGTTCAAGGAGTTGGCGGGCCAGCTCGCCGGAAGCGGCGGCATGATCCAGGGCCGCGCCGACGTGAACAGCATGGAGGCCGGCCCCGCCTTCGCCGGGCACATCGTCGATGTCGAGGTGGACCCGGAGACGGGCAAGGTCGACATCCTGCGCTACACCGCCGTGCAGGACGCCGGCACCGCGATCCACCCCTCGTACGTCGAGGGCCAGATCCAGGGCGGCGTCGCCCAGGGCGTCGGCATGGCGCTCACGGAGGAGTACTTCTACGACGACGACGGACGGCTGCTCAACTCGAGCCTGCTCGACTACCGCATGCCGACGGCCCTCGATCTGCCGATGATCGAGACGCACATCGTCGAGGTGCCCAACCCCGGGCACCCCTACGGGGTGCGCGGCGTCGGCGAGGTGCCGATCGTTCCGCCCGCGCCGGCGATCGCGAACGCCATCGCGGACGCGATCGGCCTGCGCATGAACGAGCTGCCGATGTCCCCGCGGGCGATGCTCGAGGAGCTGCTCCCCGACGAGGACTAACGCGCTTGCCCCTGCGGGGGCAGTGACGAGCGACAACCGGCGGCGCCCCCCGGGGCCCCCCCCGGGGGGGGGGGGCGGTGGGGTTTTCACAAATGGCGCGGGCGCCGATGGTACGCGTGTTGATCTGGGGGGTGGGCGGGTGATTTTAAAAAAGA
>VXMT01000203.1 GCA_009840965.1 Chloroflexota bacterium | reverse complement strand
CCCGTTGACCGCTCCCCCCGCCGGCGCCCCCCTCCCGGGGCTCGCGCCCACACCTGCGGCGGCGCGCCGCCGCCTCGCAGGCGCTCGACCAGGCCGCGCTGCTCGCGCCCGTCACGAAATGGGTTGGCCGGGTGGAGACCGCCGACAGCCTCGAGCTCGTGCTCGCGCAGGCGCTGCGCGTCGCGACCGGCGGCCGGCCCGGCCCCGTCGTGCTCGAGATCCCCGAGGACGTCTTCTCCGCCGAGGCGGCCGACCCGCCCTCGGGGGCGGTGGCGTGGGGCCCGGCCGACTTCGCCTACCCGCGCCACCGCAGCGCGCCGTCGCCGGACGCCGTCGAGCAGGCCGCCGCGCTGCTCGCCGGAGCCGAGCGACCTCTGATCCTCGCCGGCGGCGGTGTGACCTTCAGCGACGCATCGCTCGCTGTGCGCGCGCTGGCCGAGGCGCAGCAGATCCCGGTCACCACCTCGATCAGCGGCAAGGGCACGATCGACGAGACAAGCCCGCTCGCGGCCGGGGCGGCTGGCCAGTTCGGCACGGTGCGCGGCAACGCCGCGCTGCGGGCCGCCGACGTGGTGCTGGTGCTGGGCTGCAAGCTCGGCTCGCTGACCACGCACTCCTGGCAGCTCCCCACGCCCGGCCAGGCCGTGATCCACGCCGACGTGGACGGCGAGGAGATCGGGCGCACGGGCCCCGTCGCGGTCGGCATCGTCGCCGACGCGCGCGAGACCGCGAACGCCCTCGCGCAGGCCCTCGCGGGACGTACGCCGAACGGCAACTGGCTCGACTCCCTCGAGGGCGAGGGCGGGGCGGCGCAGCCCGACCCGGCGGGCGCGATCCCGCCGCACCTGCTCGCCGACGTGCTCGGCGAGGCGCTGCGCGAGGACGACGTGCTGGTCTGCGACGCCTCGCTCGCCTCGGGCTGGGGCGCGGCCTTCGTCCCGGTGCGCCGGCCCCGCTCCTTCATCGCGCCACGCGGCCTTGCCGGCATCGGCTGGGGCGGCGGCGGCGTGGTCGGCGCGCGGCTGGCGACGCCGCCCGATCGGCGCATGGTGCTGCTCACCGGCGACGGCGCCTGGGGCTACTGCCTGAGCGAGTTCGAGACGGCGGCGCGGCTCGGCCTGGACCTCACCTACATCGTCCTCAACAACGCCGCGCTCGCCTGGATCACGCACATCGAGGCGCGGCGCGAGCAGCCGCTGCGCTCGCTCTTCTCCGACGTCGACTTCTCCGGCGTCGCGCGCGCGATGGGCGGCGAGGGCGAGCGCGTCACCAACCTCGAGGCCTTCGAGGTGGCGCTGCAGACCGCGCTCTCCACTCCGGGGCCGTACCTGATCGACGCGCTCACGGCGCAGGACGCCTCCCCGATCATCTCGCTGGCGGACCTACCCGACGGCGGCGCGCGCGACGCGTACACTTAGCGGCCAGCGAGGCGCCTGCGAAGCGCCTCGGAGCTGCGGCCCGGCGGCCGCAGCCGGAAGGCGGGGGTGACGATGCAACTCGGCGCGGTGTTCCCACAGACGGAGATCGGCAGCGATCCCGGACCGGTCCGCGACTTTGCCGTCGCCGCCGAGGAACTCGGCTACGACTTCTTCGTCGCCTTCGACCACGTGATCGGCGCTGACCCCTCGAAGCACACGCTGATCGGCCCGTACACGCACGATTCGATGTTCCACGAGCCGTTCGTGCTCTTCGGCTACCTCGCCGCGATCACGCAGCGCATCGACCTGGTGACGGGCATTCTGATTCTCCCGCAGCGCCAGACCGCGCTCGTCGCCAAGCAGTCCGCCGAGGTCGATCTGCTGACCGGCGGGCGGCTGATCCTCGGCGTCGGCGTGGGCTGGAACCAGGTCGAGTTCGAGGTGCTGGGCGAGGACTACCACCGCCGCGGCCGCCGGGCGGACGAGCAGCTGGAGCTGCTGCAACGGCTCTGGACGGAGGAGCTTGTCACCTTCGAGGGCCGCTTCGATACGGTGCGCCACGCCGGTATCAACCCTCGGCCGGAGCGCGAGATCCCGATCTGGTTCGGCGGCATGTCCAGCCCCGTGCTGCGCCGTTGTGGCCGCTACGGCTCGGGCTTCATCCCGCGCGACCAGTTCCCCGACGACCACGAGCGCAACCGCGACGACATCCTCTTCCGCTTCGGGCGCATCAGGGAGCACGCGCGCGAGGCGGGCCGCGACCCCGACGCGATCGCGCTCTGCACCCGCGCCGCCGTCCTCGACGGCGACCTCGACGCGCAGCTCGCGATGGCCCGGAGCTGGGAGGAGGCGGGCGCGACGCACCTCTCGTTCAACACGATGAACGCCGGCCTCACCTCGCCGCAGCAGCACATCGACGCGATTACCAACTTCATCGAGGCGTACCGCGGGTAGACCTCGCCGCCGCCGGATCGAACGGAAGGAAACGTGATGGACCTCTTCGAGGCGATGGACACGAACCGCGCGATGCGGCGGCTCAAGCCGGACCCCGTCCCCCGCGAGCTGCTGGAGAAGCTGGTGCACGCTGCGACGCGCGCGCCCTCGGCAGGGAACACGCAGCACTGGGGCTTCGTCGTCGTGACCAACCGCGAGGACATGCGGTTCCTCGCGGACATCCTGCAGCGGCGCATGGGCCAGTTCAGCCGGGAGGCGGAGAACGACGCGCAGGAGCGGATGATGCGCGCGGTGCGCTACCTGATCACGCACTTCCACGAGACGCCGGCGGTGATCTTCTGCTGCATCCGCAACGCCTACCCGACCGCCGAGCGCCCGATCTCGGCCACTATGTGGTCCACGATCTTCCCCGCCACCCAGAACCTGCTGCTCGCCGCGCGCGGCCTCGGCCTCGGCGCCGCGATGACCACCTTCCAGGCCGGCGCCGAGGACGAGATCAAGGCCCGCTTCGGCATCCCCGACGATGTCTACATCGGCTCGACCATCCCGGTCGGCT
Organism: Chloroflexota bacterium; assembly: GCA_009840965.1. Lineage (GTDB taxonomy): Bacteria > Chloroflexota > Dehalococcoidia > UBA2979 > UBA2979 > VXMT01. Next base: position 1,963 of record VXMT01000203.1, on the reverse strand, counting down.
GGCCGGTGGGCCGCTTCGGCCCGCTCGGCCGCAAGCCGATCGACGACGTGCTGCACTGGGAGCGCTGGGGAGGCGACGCATGAGCGACCCACCCCGCTATGCACGCACCGAGGTCAAGGACGGCGTCGCCCTCGTCACGATCGACCGCCCCGAGCGCCTCAACGCCTGGGGCAGCGAGGTCAGCGCGCACACCGTCGAGGAGCTGATCGCCGCCGAGGCCAGCCCGGACGTCGGCGGCGTGATCCTCACCGGCGCGGGCCGGGCGTTCAGCGCCGGGGCCGACCTCAAGGAGGAGTCGACCCACAACGTCGACGACGCCGAGTCTTACCTCGAGGAGCACCAGGGCAGCCCGATCTTCGACGTGCTCGGCGCCTATTCGAAGCCTGTGATCGCCGCCGTCAACGGCTACGCGATCGGCGTCGGCTGCCTGATGTGTTGCTGCACGGACTTCATCCTCGCCAGCAGCGAGGCGAGCTTCCGGCTGCCGCAGACCAGCCTCGGCATCCTGCCCGCCTACGGCGGCACGCTGCGCCTCGCGCGCTTCGTGGGGCGCGGCAACGCGCTGCACATGGCGCTCACCGGGCGCGCCGTGGGCGCCGAGGAGGCGAAGCGCATCGGCCTCGTCGTCTCCGTGCACGAGCCGGACGAGCTGCTGCCGGCGGCCCGCGAGACCATGCAGGAGATCATCTCCTACCCGCCGCAGGCGCTGCGCCTCGCCCGCGAGTCGTTGCGCTACGGCTACGACGCCGGCCTCGCCGCAACCGAGAAGGCGGACCTCTTCCGCCAGATGATGCTCTACCAGACGCGCGGCAGCGCGAGGCAGCACGAGCCGTGGCGTGGCAGCCGGGAGGGCGGCGCGTGAGCGGACCGCTCGCCGGGGTCCGCGTCCTTGAGTTCTCGCAGGTGGTGGCCGCGCCGTTCCTCGGCTGCGTGCTCGCCGACCTCGGGGCGGACGTTGTGAAGGTGGAGCCGCCGGACGGCGATCAGCACCGCCGCTGGGGCGCGATCGTCCCCAACGAGGGCAAGCGCTTCCAGTCGCTCAACCGCAACAAGCGCGGCATCGCGATCGACCTCGGCAACCCGGCCGGGCGGGACCTCGCGCGGCGGCTCGTCCCGCACTTCGACGTGGTCACACAGAACCTGCGGCCCGGCGCGGCCGAGCGCTACGGGCTCGACTACGAGACGCTGCGCGAGCTGCGCCCGGACCTCGTCTACTGCGAGATCACGGGCTGGGGCCACGGCGGCCCGCTCAGCGACCGCACCGCCACCGACCCGACGATGACCGCCTTCGCAGGCATCATCGTCGGCGGCGCGAAGGTCGGACCCGAGGGCGAACCGCTGCACCTCGCCGCCAGTGCGTTCGCGGACTACTCGGCGGGCTTCTCCGGCGCCGCGGGCATCCTCGCGGCGCTCTTCCACCGCGAGCGCACGGGTGAGGGCCAGCGCGTCGAGGCCTCGCTGCTGCGCTCCTCGCTGGCGATCCAGGACACGGTCGTGATGCGCGAGCCGGTTAGCGACGCGCTGACGCGCGACCCGATGGTCGAGAAGGTGCGCGCGATCCGCGCGCGCGGCGGCAGCTACGAGGAGATCCTCGAGGTGCGGGCGGGGCAGCGGCAGTCCGACACGGCGGCGCTGCGCGGCTTCAGCCACGCCTACCAGACCGCCGACGGGCTGGTCATGCTGGGCGCGATCACGCCTCGCACGCGCGCGCTCGTGCGCGAGGCGCTGGAGATCACGGACGACCGCGCCGACGAGCCGGACTACGACGCCTCGGACCCTGCGAGCATCGCCTACGGCGACGAGCGGGTCGCGTACATGACGGCGCGCTTCGCCGAGCGCACGACGGCCGAGTGGATGGACGACCTCGGCGCCGGGGGGGGGAACCACGCCCCCCGCCAGGGACCCCAGAAGGAAACACCACCCCCCCGACACCCGACACCCGCGCCCGCTCACCCAAGAAGAA
>VXMT01000146.1 GCA_009840965.1 Chloroflexota bacterium | reverse complement strand
TCGGGCGGGGGAGCCCATGCGGGTCACATGTGCGCGGCGGTCGAGGCAGGCGCCGCCGCGGGGGCCGGCGGCGGCGGCGGCAACCACGGGGGCGCTGGGGGCGGGCGGGCGCCGGGGGGGCGGGGGGGGGGGCGCCCACCCCCACCCGCGGCCCCCCCCCCCCGGGGGTTGTGGTTTGGGGTGAGGGAGAAGAGCCGTGAGCGGACAGGCTGACGACTCCGTCCCGGCGCTCGTCGATGGCGCGTGGCTGGCGGAGCACCTCGACGACCCGGACCTGCGCGTGCTGCACATCGCCAACGATCGCGCCGAGTACGACGCGGCGCACGTCCGCGGCGCTGTGTACGCCCACGGCTACGGCGACTTCACCGAGGACCGCGACGGCGTCCGCGCGCTTGTCCCGTCGCCGGAGCGCATGGCCGCCAACCTCGCGCGGCTCGGCGTCTCGCCGGAGCAGCGCATCGTCTGCACCGCGGGGGCGCGCTCGGCCTGGCCGGCGCGGGCCTACTGGGTGCTGCGCTACTACCGCTTCCCGCGCGTGCACCTCGCCGACGGCGCCGTCCCGGCGCTGCGCGAGGCCGGCGTGCCCGTCGACGACGTCGCGCCCCCGGTCGCGCCCACTGATGTGACGCTGCCCGAGCCGGACGAGGCGATCATCGCGCTCTCCGGCGACGTGCTCGAGGCTGCCGAGGGCGGCCCCGCGCGCATCATCGACTGCCGCTCGGACGGCGAGTGGCTGGGCGAGGCACACGGCCACGCCGAGGCGCCGCGCATGGGCCGCATCCCGCGCGCCGTGCACCTGGAGTGGGAGCGCCTGGTGCGCGAAGACGGCCGGCTGCTCCCGCTGGAGCAGCTGCGCTCGCTCTTCTCCGCGGCGGGCGTCGACGGCTCGGTCGAGGCCTATCCCTACTGCGGCGGCGGGGTGCGCTCGGCCGTCGCCTGGTTCGTCATGCACGAGCTGCTCGGCTACGAACGGGCCCGCAACTACGACGGCTCCTGGTCCGAGTGGGCCGTCCGCGAGGAGCTGCCGATCGAGCGTGGGTAGCGGAAGGCTGCTCGCGCCGCTACGCGGAGGCGATCGCCGCCTCGATCTGCTCGACGTGGCCGCGCAGGTGCGCGCTCGCGCCGCGCACCTGCTGCACGATCGAGCGCCGCCCCATCATCGGGTGCAGCCCGGCCCGGCCCCACGAGGAGTCCGGGACGTACTTCAGCAGCTCCACCGACTCGCCGATTGCCTCGGCGAGCAGGGCGCTCAGCTCGTCGGGGTCGCGCGACTCCCAGTCCTCCTGCTCGGCGACGGCGGCGTCGTCCGCAACGGGCAGCACCGGGTCCGTCATGTGCGCCATGCGGTCGAGCTGGTCGTGGAGCACGCGGGCGTAGGCGATCATGTGGCCCAGGATGCGCAGCGCGGACCACTCGCCCTCGGCGGGGGCGTTGCGCAGCGAGGAGCCGTTACGGTCCGTCACCAGCGACTGAACGTCGCTGGCGATCTGCGTGAGGGCGTCCACGTCCACCAGGTAGCGCCGGACCGCCCCGGTGACGAAGTCGATGCGGTTCTGGACGAGGATGCGGTCGTCGCCTGTCGTCATGCCGCTGCCTCCATGTCCTCGAGGATCAGGTCGATCTCCACCGCCGCGCCGAGCGGCAGTGCCGCGGCGCCGAGCGCGAGCCGCGTGCCCAGCCCGGCGTCCTCGCCGAAGAGGTCGAGCAAGAGCTGGCTGGCGCCGTTGACCACCGCCGGGTGAGCCGCGAACTCGGGCGTGCTGGCCACGTAGCCGACGAGGCGCACGACGCGCAGGCCATCGAGGCTGCCGTGGATCGCCTGCACCGCGGCGAGCGCGTTGAGGGTGGCGACGCGCGCCGCCTCCTGGCCCGCCGCGATGTCGTCCTCGCCGGCGATGTGTCCGGGGTTCACCAGCTCGCCGTCGCGCATCGGGAGCTGCCCGGAGACCATCAGCCAGTTGCCGCTGCGCAGCGCGGCGCGATACATGCCGACGGGCGGGGGCGGCGGTGGCAGCTCGATCCCCAGCTCTTCGAGTCGCTGCGCGACGCTCACGGCTGGCCCCTTTCGGTGTCGCTCGGCGTCCGGCGCCGCCGGAGAGCATACGCCCTCGCGCGCTCACGCCCCATCGCCCGGCGCCGAGCGATCGCCGCTCAGATCGCGAGCGCCCGCTGCGTCTCCCGGTCGAGCCAGCCGAGGAAGAACGGACGCCACTCCTCGTAGCGCTGGAGGTGCTCGGCGAGCTGCTGGGCGACGGAGAGGCGGGGCCGCACCGGCTCGGAGAGCAGCCGCATCCGCGCCTCGCGCGGCGTGCGTCCGCCCTTGCGGTGGTTGCAGGGCTGGCAGGCGGTGACGATGTTCTCCCAGACGTGGGAGCCGCCGCGGCGGCGCGGCACGACGTGGTCGAGCGTCAGGTTCTGGTGTGAGCGCCCGCAGTACTGGCAGCGCTGGCGATCGCGGGCGAAGACCTCGCGGCGCGTCAGCCGCACCTGCGGCCGCGGGCGGCGCACGCGGCGGCGCAGGCGGATCACCGAGGGCGCCGGGTAGTCGCGGTCGACGCCGCGGATCGGCTCGGCGCCCGTCTCCAGCATCTCCGCGCGCCCGCCGAAGACCAGCGCGAACGCGCGCCTGACGCCGCAGACGTTCAGTGGCTCGTAGTCCTGGTTGAGCACCAGCGCATGCCGGTCCAGCAACGCGTCGCCCTCTCCGCCTCGGCCGTCAGTCTGGCGGTCAGTGTAGTGGATCACGGCGGCGAGACCAGGGGTCGGCCGGCGATCGCCCGCGCCGGCGCTGCAGGTCAGGGGCTACGGCGCTCCCGTGGGAAGCTGCGGCACGTTCGCCCACGCCTCGGCGGCGGTATCGAACTCGTCCGGGAGCAGCTGCTGCACCAGCGGCACGCCGTCGAGGAAGACGGGGGCGAGCAGGGAGTCGTCGAGCGCCGCCTCGATCTCCCCGGAGACCGGGAACGTGACCGCCGCGAGCAGCAGCACCCCGACGACGATGACGCCCTCGAGGAAGCCGAACGCCGCGCCGCCGATACGGTCCACGGAGCCGAGCAGCAGCAGCCTGGAGGTGCGATGCAGCAGCGCGGCCGCGATCTGTCCGATCACGATTGCGCCCACGAAGATCGCCGCGAACGCGACGAACTCCCGCCACGTCTCGTCCTCGATGGCGAAGGCGATGTCGTCGGCGAGCTCGGCGTAGAAGTAGCCCGCGAGGATCGTGCCGCCCAGCAGCGCGACGGTGGTGACGACCTCGCGGATCAGGCCGATCGAGTAGGCCCGCAGCGTGAGCCAGGTGATGATGGCGACGATGACGAGATCGAGCCAGTGCAAGGCGTGTCCCACATCCCGTTGAGCCGCCCCGCCACCGGCGCAGCGATCTTAGCACGGCGGCGACTGTCGGCCGCCGCCGAAGCGGCTAGGGCGAGGTGAAGCCGAGCCCGCTCTCGCGCATCGAGATCCAGCGCCCGTGGCCGATCACGACGTGGTCGAGCACGTCGATGCTGAGCAGTTTGCCGGCCGCCTCGAGGGCGCGTGTCGTCTCCACGTCGTCGGGGCTGGGCGAGGGGTCGCCGCTGGGGTGGTTGTGCGCGACGGCGATGGCGGCGGCGTTGCGGCGCACGGCCTCGCGGAAGGCCTCGGCGACGCGCACCTGCGTGCTGTTCACGGAGCCGCGAGTGAGCATGCGGCTGGCGAGCACGCGGTGCCGCGTGTCGAGCAGCAGCAGGCGGAACTCCTCCTGCGGCAGCAGCTCGAGCTCGGGCTGAAGCAGCCGCGCGATGTCCCCCGGGGAGCCGACCAGCGGGCGCTCGTCGTCGCCCTCGAGGGCGCGCCGGCGTCCGAGCTCGAACGCCGCGGCGATGGTCGCCGCCTTGGCCGGGCCGAGGCCGCGGATCGCGGACAGCTCGGCGATGTCGGCCCGGGCGAGGCCGCGCAGGCCGCGGTGCTCCTGCTGCAGGCGTTCGGCGAGCTGCAGCACGCCCTCCTCGCGGGTGCCGGTGCGCAGCAGGATCGCGAGCAGCTCGGAGCTGGTGAGGGCCTGCGCGCCGAGCTGCTCCAGCCGCTCGCGCGGGCGCTCGCTGGAGGCCAACTCGGAGACGCGCGCCCGGTAGGCGGGCGGCGCCGATTCGCGTTCGGGGTCGCTCACGTCAGGCTTCCCCCGGCGGGGAGACGGGCTCGCCGGGCACGAGGTCATCGAGTTCGCCGCTGATCAGTACGCTGCGGATCAGCGTGCGCGTGTGCGGCCAGTGGTGCAGTTCGACGGTGTTGCCCTCGGTGAGTTGCACCCAGACGTCCGGGGTCATCACGAAGACCTTGCGCTCGACCATCACGTAGTGCGAGCGGAAGAACCAGAGCAGTCCGCCCTTCGTCCAGAGGCGCTGGACCTCGCCACGTGTGAAGATCGGCGTGGCGCGCAGGTCGAGCGCCGCGGTGATGAACTGGACGCAGGCCGCGCCGGTGACGAGCAGCAGGAGCGTGAGCGGGATGAGCGCGCCGTAGGAGCCGGCGAGGACGGCGCTCAGCGAGATCAGCGAGATCGCGCCGCCCCCCGCCGAGAGCAGCGAGTACGTCACGACCATGCGGCCCAGGGTGGCGCGGTGCCCGGGCGTCTCTCCGATCACCTCGATGCGTGTCCGGGGCTGGTTGGTCACTATGGCTGCTCCGCGGTGAGATACTCGTTGAGGATCCAGGACTCCCGTCCATCTTCGCTGGTGATGCGCGACCAACCGACGCAGCTGGCGGCGCCCTCCTGCACGATCGTCACCTCGTCGCCGTCGAACCAGCCGGTTCCCACCACACGAGAGTCATCGACGCAGGCGCTGCGCTCAAGCACGCCGCCGCTGCCTGCGTTCGTGATGTAGGCGGTGCGAGGCACGGGTAAGGGCGTGGGCTCGGGCGTGGGTGTGGGC
>VXMT01000073.1:1581-4967 GCA_009840965.1 Chloroflexota bacterium | reverse complement strand
CCGGGTGCTGGCGCTCGTGGCCGCCCCGCTCGTTCGTAGCTGCTGCTGGATTGCTGTCAGGATCGGTATTACTCCCTCATCCTCTTCCGACGCGCGTGCATGGTTGCCGCGCATCTCGCGTGCAAGTCGGTTGCGCCGGGACGGGGAAGGGGTGGCGAGGCGCGCTAGCGGCGCAGCCCCAGCCTGCCGATGAGCGTGCGGTAGCGCCCCACGTCCTTCTTGCTGAGGTAGCGGAGCTGACGGCGGCGCTGGCCGACGAGCTTGAGCAGGCCGCGCCGCGTGTCGTAGTCGTGCGTATGCGTGCGGAGATGATCCGTCAGATGGTTGATGCGCTCGGTAAGTAGCGCGACCTGCACCTCGGGGGAGCCGGTGTCTCCCTCGTGTGCCTGGTACTCGGCAATGAGTTCGCGCTTGCGCTCCACGGAGGTCATGCGTTGGTTCTGGTCTGTCCCTGTTCTGCTGCTATGTCCACCACGCCTGCACACACGCCCCGGTCTTCCCCGACCGGGCGGTAGCCGCCTGTGCCCTCGGGCCGGGCGCACTCACGCGCCCGCGGCTACCGGACCACGCTAACACGCAGTTTCCGCGAGGGGCAATGCGCCGCCGGGCCGGGCCCGCGCGGTGCGTGCGGGTCTACGCCGAAGGACCAGGCCACAGTCCCCGCGGCGGGCGGGCGCGTCCGGCGAACGACGGCCGGGAGGGGACCATGCCCGCCCACTTCGCCAGCCAGTAGCGGATCCGCGGGTAGCCCAGGCGATGCAGCGCGACCGTCAGGCCCAGCGCCACGCCGCACACGACCAGCCCCGCGAGGCCGTCGAAGATGTAGTGGTTCCCGGTCCCCACCACCGCGATCGACTGCAGCACGAAGGTCACGATCGACGCCGCTCGCAGCCAGGGGTTGCGCGTCGCCGCGAACACCCCGACGGCCAGCAGCAGCGCCCAGCCGACGTGCAACGAGGGCACCGCCGCGAAGGGATTCACGAAGGGCTGCAGCGATTGCGCCTGGTAGGAGAGGTTGTCGTAGACCTCGAGCGTGTCGATGAAGCCCCACTCGCTGAGGAAGCGCGGCGGGGCGACCGGGTAGAGCCAGTAGATCGCGAGGGCGATCCCGCCGGAGATGAGGATCGAGTCGCGCGTCAGCGTGTAGGCGCTGCGCCGCTTCCAGAACATCACCAGCGCGACTGCCACGATCAGCGGGAAGTCCATCCAGAAGTAGACGAAGTTGAGCGCGCGCCTCAGCAGCTCGTACTCCAGCACCCAGGCCTGGAACGCGGGCTCGATGAAGAGCCCCCACGAGTACTGCAGGTTCACGATCCAGTGCGCGTTGGCGAAGGCGTCGGCCGTGCGGTCCACCACCGCGCCGCGCACGAGGAAGTAGAGCAGGAAGCCGAGCGCGACGAGCCCCAGCTCCGAGGCGTCCCACCAGCTCAGACCCTTGCGCCTCGGATCGGTCGAGAGGAAGAGATAGCGCGCAAGACGCGCTCGCAATGCGTTCATCGCGAAGCCCTGCACTCGTGTCCCCGCTTGGCCCGGCTGCCTGCCCGCGTGCCGTGCCGTGCAGTAATGATAGCGTACGCTCGCGAGCGGGCGTGACCCGCGTGTCCAAAGGCTACGAAAGGAGCCAGCGGTGGAGATCAACGTCGTGAGCGGGGAGCTGGCGGCTCAGCAGGCAGACACGATCGTCGTCGCGGTGGCCGAGGAGACCCGCCGCCTGGGCGGGGCCGCGGCAGCCCTCGACGGCGCCCTCGATGGCTCGATCACCGCGCTGCTGCGCTCCGGGATCGGGCCCGGGCGCGCGAACCAGGCCACGCCGATCGCCACCGGGGGCCGCATCCCCGCCGCGCGCGTCGTCGTGCAGGGCCTGGGCAAGCGCGCCCAGCTGACGCCGGAGCGGCTGCGCAACCAGACGGCCGGCCTCGCGCGCACCCTGCGCGGCCTCGATGCCGGCAGCGTCGCGATCTCGACGCAGGGAGCCCAACTCGCCTCACGCGACGCGGCCGAGACGGGCCGCATCCTCGCCGAGGCCTTCGAGCTCGGCCTCTATCGCTTCGACCAACACCGCACCCGCGCGCAGGACAAGCCCAGCGGGTCGGTCAGCGCACTGACCATCGTCGAGACCTCGGCGCGTCGCGCGCGGGCGGCGGCCCCGGGCGCCGAGCGCGGCGCGATCCTCGCCGAGGCGCAGAACTTCGCGCGCGACCTCGCCAACTCGCCCGCCAACCTGATGACCCCGAGCGACGTCGCCGAGCGCGCCCAAACGCGCGCCGACGAGCTGGGCCTGGAGTGCGAGGTGATCGAGCGGGCCGCGGCCGAGCGGATGGGCATGAACTCCTACCTCTCGGTCGCGCAGGGGTCGGACCAGCCGCCGAAGTTCATCGTGCTGCGCTACCGCGGCGGCCGCGGCCGCCGCAGCGTCGGCCTGATCGGCAAGGGCATCACCTTCGATACGGGCGGCATCTCGCTCAAGCCGCCGGCGAACATGGAGCGGATGAAGGGCGACATGAGCGGCGCGGCCGCGGTGATCGGCGCGATCGGCGCCATCGCCCGCCTCGAGCCCGCCGTCAACGTGACCGCGATCGCCCCCTGCACGGAGAACATGCCGGGAGGCTCGGCGACCAAGCCCGGCGACGTCTTCTACGCGATGGACGGACAGACGATCGAGGTGATCAACACGGACGCCGAGGGCCGCCTCGTCCTCGCCGACGCGCTCGCCTACGCGAAGTCGCAGGGCTGCACGCCGCTCGTCGACGTGGCGACGCTCACGGGCGCGATGGCGATCGCCCTCGGCAACGTGCGGATCGGCGTCTTCGCCAACAACGACCGGCTCTACGCCGACCTCGAGCGCGCCGCGGCGGCGTCGGGCGAGCGGCTCTGGCGCTTTCCGCTGGACGACGAGTACGACGAGCAGATCCGCTCGGACGTGGCCGACATCAAGAACACGGGCGGGCGCGGCGCCGGCTCGATCACGGCCGCGAAGTTCCTGCACCGCTTCGCCGGCGACACGCCGTGGGCGCACTTCGACATCGCCGGCGTGATGGACGCGGACCGCGACCGCGGCGTGCTGGTCAAGGGCAACGCCGGCGCGGCCTCGCGCACGCTCGTCCACTACGCCCTCAACCGCGCGCGCTGAGGCGCGAGCCTCGGAGGACGGGACGGGGGCGAACGCGGCTGCTACGCGACCTCGCGGGCGCGCTCGACCAGCTCGCGCAGCGTGGCGATGTCGCGCTTCGTCTCGGGGTCGACCTGGGCGGAGCGCTCCATCTTGCTCCAGCCATGGTGCACCGTGGAGTGGTCACGACCACCGAGGGTGGAGCCGATCTCCGCGAGCGAGCGGTGGGGGGGGGGGGGGGGGGGGGGGGGGGGGGGGGGGGGGGGGGGGCGGGGGG
>VXMT01000073.1:0-1571 GCA_009840965.1 Chloroflexota bacterium | reverse complement strand
CATGAGGTACATCGCGAGCTGGCGCGGGTAGGCGACCCGCTTCTCGCGGCTCTTCGAGAGCAGCGCCTCACGATCGATCTCGAAGTAGCGGCAGACCACCTCGAGGATCGCCTCCGGCGACGGCGGCAGCCGCGGCTCGGTCGGGTCGAGCGAGGCGAGCGCCGATTGCACCAGCGCCGGCTCGATCGGCTCGCCGGTGAGCCGCGAGTAGGCGACGACGCGCGTCAGTGAGCCCTCGAGCTCCCGGATGTTGCTGGTGAAGCGCCGCGCGATGACGTGCAGCGCGTCGTCGTTGACGTGCACGCGCTGCTCCTCCGCCTTCGAGCGCAGGATCGCCACGCGGGTCTCCAGGTCGGGCGCCTGGATGTCGGCGATCATCCCCCACTCGAAGCGCGATCGCAGCCGCTCCTCGAGGTCCGGGATCAGCACCGGGCTCTTGTCCGAGGTGATCACGATCTGGCGCTCGGCCTCGTAGAGGCTGTTGAAGGTGTGGAACAGCTCCTCCTGCGTGGCCTCCTTGCCGCCGACGAACTGGATGTCGTCGATCAGCAGCGCATCGGCGGAGCGGTAGCGCGCGCGGAACTCCTCCTGCGTGCGCTGCTGGATGGCCGTGACGAGGTCGTTCGTGAACTGCTCGGCGGAGATGTAGGTGATCTGCCGCCCGGCCCCGACCAGACGGTGGCCGATGCCCTGCAGCAGGTGCGTCTTGCCGAGGCCGACCGCGCCGTAGAGGAAGAGCGGGTTGTGCAGCGTCCCCGGCGAGTCGGCGACGCCCTCGGCGGCCGCAAAGGCGAGCCTGTTGCCCGGGCCGACGATGAAGGTGTCGAAGACGTAGCGCGGGTGCAGCCGCGGGCGCGGCTGGGCCGGGCGGGCGGCCTCGGCCGCGCCGGCGCGCAGCAACCCCGGCGAGTCGTCGGCCGGTGCGCGCAGCGGTTCGAACGCGACCTCCATGGGCCGGTCCGCGAGGTCGCTGAGCGTGCGCACCATCAGCGGCCGCAGCCGCTGCTGCAGCCACTCCGTGACGAACTCCGAGCGGGTTCCGATGATCAGCGTGGAGTCGTCGAGGCGCACGCCTTCCGTGTCGGCGAGCCAGGTCTGGTAGTTGGCCTCGGAAACGTGCTGCCGGAGGTAGCGGAGAGCGGACTGCCAGAGTTGGGCCGGGTCTTGCTGCACCCTCGCGCCCCTCCGGTGCTTCTGCGGGCCGCCTCGGCGCTGGCGAAGCACCAACAGCCCGCACCCTGTGCGGATGTCAACGAGCAATGCACACGTGTTGGCAACACGGCGCGGCGGCCCGATTCCCGACTGTGCCTACTCAGGGCCCGCCACTCCCTCGCCCCCGCCATTCAGCTCCGAGGGTGACCCGTAAGTGATATCGATGCCCTTGGCAGGCGCGAGGCTAGCGACCCGCGCAGCGCCCGACAAGCCTGTTATGTGCGCATGCATAGGCTTTCCCCAGCAGGTTCCCCCTCGCGGGCCGAACTTGGGATGAACTGTGTATAATCCGCGCCTCGCCGCACCCGACTCGCGGCACGTCGGCCGCATCGGAAGCGCACCCCGCAGCCGTCCCCATC
>VXMT01000159.1 GCA_009840965.1 Chloroflexota bacterium | reverse complement strand
CCCCCCCCTCAGATTTATTTTCAAAACCCCCTCCACTCCATTCACTCTGGCCTCTTGTCTCGTGGGCTCGTAGAGGTGTATAACACCCAGGGGGAGAGGGGGCCGGATCGGGCTTGTGGGAGTTCGCGAAGGTCTCGACACGGGCTAGATCCGGAAGCGCCGATCCACGCCGATGCGCCTGCCGCGCAGCTGCTCCCTGCGCCCCGCCTCGTCGATGCGCCGCGCGCCCGGCGGCAGGACTGAGGGCAGGTCGGCGAGCTTCACCAGCCTCGTGGCGGGGGTCGGCTGCGAGTCGGCCTGCATCCAGCGCAGCCCGATGTGGCCCTCGCAGTGCCCGTCCGTCGCCAGCCAGTTGGGGACGCCGGGGTCGTCGTGGGCGACGACGAGGATCACAGAGCTGTCCTCCTCCAGGACGGCCTGCGTGCCGTTGATGCTGGAGAGGTGGTAGCGATAGTCGATCGAGGTCATCCAGTAGGTGTTCAGCTCGAAGTTCCAGTAGGAGCACTCTGGGGGCGTGAACTCGATCAGCAGCGCCTCGTCCGGCTGCACCATGAAGTAGACGTGCTGCGGCAGCCCGCCCGGGGCGGCGCCCAGCTTCCGCGCCGTGGGGGACTCGAGGAATTGGTTGGGCTGGGCGCGATAGTGCTCCTGCCAGCCCCGCCAGTAGTCGACGGTCTCGTGGATCTCCTCGACGGCCGCCTCGAGGCCCTCGATCAGGCGCTCCGGCGTGAGGCGCGGCGGCGCGCCCTCGGCGCCGACGCGCTCGATGCGCACGTTCATCGGCTGTTCGCGCTCCCAGTCGCCGTAGAACTGGCGGATCCAGACCTTGTCGACCTCGGGCGTCGTGCGCACCCAGTTGCCGGGGTGCGGGTCGGGGCTGACCGTGACGACGAAGCTCCCGTCCCACCCGGTCTCGAGCTCGTCGCCGAGCAGCCGTCCCACCTCCGCCGCCTCGCCCTCCGGGATGGTCTCCAGCGGCCGGACCGCGGAGAATGCGACAAAGTGGGCGCCGCCGCGGTTGCCGACCAGGCGGTAGGTCTCGCTGCCGTCGATGATCCCGAGATAGTAGACGCAGTCCGGGTTGTCGCCGCCCCGCTTGCGGTTCGGCCCCATCATGCGGAACAGCTGCGGGAACAGCGGATCGGCGTGCTCGAGTCCGATCTCCAGCCCCGCCGAGATGTTGCGGGCGACGTATTGCAGCCCGACCGCGCGCTCGAGGGGTGTCGCCGGTGCGGGGTCCGCGAAGACGAGCTCTCCCACGTCCTTGAGTCGGTCGCAGAAGGCGTGCCACGCCGTTCGCAGCGCCTCGTCGTGCCCGGTGTCCCCGTACGCCATGGCCGCTCGCCTCCCGCTCAGCGCGTCCGCACGAACTCGTCGATCAGCCCGTGGATCTGCTCGATGTCGTCTGTCGGCACGGCGTGGCTCATGGGCAGGATCAGGCCGTACTCCATGACCCGGTCGGCGTTCGGGTAGCCCTCGGGGGCGGCCTTGTGCGGGGTGTCCTTGAACGCGGGTTGGCGGAGGATGTTGCCGGACCAGACCATCCGGGTCTGGACGCCGTTCGCTTCCATGTACTGCTGGAACTCGGCCCGGCTGAACCCCGCGTCCTCGCGGATCATCAGCGGGTAGGAGATCCAGCTCGTCTTCAGGTCCTCCAGCTGGCGCGCCGGCACGAAGCGCTCGCTGATGCGCTCGAGGTTGAAGAAGTCCGTGTGCATGTCGAAGCGCCGCTTGCGAGCCTCGTAGAACTCGTTGAGCCTGCCGAGCTGCACGAGCCCGAACGCCGCGTGCATCTCCGAGGGCTCGAAGTTCCAGCCGACCTCGTCGAAGATGAAGTAGGTGTCGTAGGGGATGCCGTCAATCACGGCCTCGAAGCGATCGCCGGAGCCCTGCTTCGAGCCGAACATCTGGACCTCGGAGGTGCGGCCCCAGCGGCGCAGCAGCAGGGCGCGGTCCCACTCCTCCTCGCTGTTGACGGCGACGAGGCCGCCGCTGCCCCCGCTGGTGATGATGTGCGAGCGGGCGAAGCTCGTCATGCTGATGTCGGTCCAGGTGCCGGTCGTCTTGCCTCGCAGCTCCGCGCCGAGCGTGTCCGCCGAGTCCTCGATCACCTTGAGGTCGTGACGGTCCGCGATGGCGCGGATCTTCTCCCAGTCCGGCGCGTTGCCGATCAGGTTGGGGATCAGCATTGCCCGCGTGTTGGGCGTGATCATCTCCTCGATCTTGTCGACGTCGATGTTGTAGGTGTCGAACTCCACGTCCACGTAGGAGGCGACGAAGCCGCCGCGCACGATCGGCGCGAACGTCGCCGAGAAGCTGATGATCGAGGTGATGATCTCGCTGCCCGGCGGCAGGTCGAGCAGCTCGACGGCGAGGTAGAGCGCCGAGGTGCCGGAGTTGGTCATGACGCCGTACTTCTTGTCGAACATCGCCGCGACGCGGCTCTCCATCTCGCGCACGCGCGGACCCACCTGCAGCTCGGGTTCGTTGCGCAGCGCCTCGACGACGGCGGCGATCTCCTCCTCGCCGTAGATCGGGTTCGTGTAGCGGATCGAGTACTGGCTCTCCTGGCTCTCGTCGGACATTGGGGATGGCCCTTCCGCGGCGTGGCCGCTGACTGCGAGGGGGAACGCATGCTAGCGGGCTCGCGACGGGCGGCGCCACAACAGCCCTGGCCTATAGTCGGAGTGCGCATGTACGGGGGAACCAATGGCGCTGACGCTCGAGGACCGCGAGGCGATCCGTGACCTCTTCGCCCGCCAGAACCTCGCCTACGACCGCCGCGAGGCCGAGCGGACGGCGGCGATGTTCACCGAGGACGGCGTGCTCGAACTGATCGGTCCGGACTGGGCGTTCCGCCATGAAGGGCGCGAGGGGCTCGAAGCCTACATGCGCCGCCTCTTCGAGGTGACCGGCGACGACTACCGCCACTGGACGAACAGCCTCGCCATCGAGGCCGTCGAGGGCGCGCCGGACGAGGCGCGGGTCGAGTGCTACATCGCGGCGTGGGGGATGTCGGACGGGCTCTTTCGCCTCGCGGGCCGCTACTTCGACCACCTGCGCAAGGTGGACGGCGAGTGGAAGTTCGCGCACCGGCGCTACGAGAGTGAGTGGATGCACCCGGGCCAGGGCGCCGTGCGCGACGAACTCAGCGAGTAGCGCGCGAGGCCGCGCGGATCCGCAGCCAGCCGGTGGCGAGCCTCAGGACGTGGCGCTGCAGTCGCTCGGGTCGGGGTAGAACTGGGCGCAGTAGGCCCGGTAGGCCATGATCTCGCCGTCGGAACGATTGAGGCGCGGAGGCGAGACGTACTTCTTGCGCCCCCAGATCACGACGTCGTCGAGCACGTCCTGGCGCTGCCGGGACGCCATGAACCTGTTCATGAGCGGCGCGCGCAGCCTCGTCGGGAGGAGTCCCAGGCCAACGAACAGTCGCTTCGGGTTGCGGATCTCCCGCACCTGCGAGGCCAGCGTCATGTCGACGAGCTCGCCGTCGACGGGCGTCGCCAGGATCCACAGGCGCATATCCATGCCGATCGTGTGCTCCCGGATGCTCACGAACGAGTAGCCCAACCCGTAGATGTCGGTGTCGGCGGAGATCTCGAAGGTGAGCGTCGCCACTCTGGCGACCTTGCGGCGACTCGTGAAGTCAAACCGGCTCACCATGTGGTGCCCGTCAATCGAGGCCGGTTCGACGCGGTTGACGCTGTCGTAGCCGTGGATGTAGCGGAGGTGGGCCAGGTCGACCGAGTTCTCCGCGATCTCCTGGGGGTGGCCGGGGAAGCGGAGCGTCTGGACGTACACCTCGCTCCAGCCCGTCTGGTCCGGCGCCTCCTCGGGCAGGCCCCACTGCGGCTCCCGCCCCCCGATTCCCCACCAGCCGAAGATCAGGCCCGCGATCTCGCGTGTCTCGAAGACGCGCAGCCTGGCGGACCTGGGCGGGGGCGCGTAGGGGGTGTCGACGCACTGGCCCGTCGTATCGAACTCGAAGCCGTGGAAGGGGCAGACCAATCGCCCGGCGGAGACGCGCCCTCCGGCGTCCGGTCCGAGTTCGGAGCCCAGGTGCGGGCAGAAGGCCTCGGCGACGCAGGCGCGCCCCTCATCGTCGCTCCAGACGACGATGTTCTCGCCCATCCAGGTCGTCTGGATCAGCCCGGCCTTCTGCAGGGCCTTGCGGCTCGTGACGAAGTACCAGCCCTCGGGGAACGGAGGCAGCGCGACGATCGCAGGCTCGCCATGTCGGGCTACCATCGTTCGCCACTCCTCACCCGCAATCGAGGGGCGACGGCTCCCTGGCCGGCTGGTGTCCCTTCTAGGATACGAGACATATTTCCTCCGTCGCACCCGTACGGGATCGCCTTGCGGGGCGTGACCTCGGTGGCTACGCTTGAAGGTGATGGGTTAGGAGCGGGACCGATGACCCTCGCCAGGGATCCTGTTGCGACGCAACTGTTGACGTTGCCCGAAGAGCTCGTCCTGATGCTGCTCAACGAGGAGAGCGGGTACTTTCACCAGGTACCCGGCTGGAGTCTGAACTGCGCCGTTGCCGGCGCCGTGCTCGCGGAGCTCTCCCTCATCTCGCGTATCGACACGGACATGGACTCCCTGATCCTGCTCGACGAGACGGAGACGGGTGACCCGGCCCTGGATCCCGTCCTCAAGCAGATCGCCGCCGAACCGGCGCAGCGGAATGCCCAGTACTGGATCGAGCGGCTCGCTCCCCGGGCAGAGACGATCATCGACCTGTCGCTGGACCGTCTGGTTGACCTGAAGATCCTCGAGCATCACGAAGGCGACTTCTGGACGCTGGCTCGTACCGCCTGGCAGACGGAGATGTTCAGCAGCGAGGGGGAAGGCACCGCCGCCGAGTTCGTCAAGACGCGCATCAGCAAGGTGATCTTCACCAACGAGATTCCCACACCTCGCGATATCATCATTGTCGCCCTCATCGACACGTGCGATGTCTTCCGCTTCATGTTCCAGCTCGATGACGAGTCGGAGGAGCGGATCGAGCTGATCTGCCGGATGGACCTGATCGGCCGGGCGATCGCCGAGGCGGTAAGCCAGAACATCAACGTCCCGTTGCTGCGGCGCGGCCTGACCAAGTCAATCCCGAAGGTGCCGCTGCACAAGTTCGCGCTGCATCGGCATCTTCGCGACGGGAACCTCCCTGCCCTGTTCGCGGATCTCGCGGAGCAGTACGGGCCCGTGTACCAGGTCAACCCGCCGTTCCAGCAGCCCATGCTCATCCTGGCGGGGCCCGAGACGAACTACTGGGCGCACCGCCAGGGGCGCATGTACCTGCGCGCCCGGGACTACCTCCAGGACTTCGAGAAGGTCTATGGCGCATCCGGGATCCTGCCCGCGCTGGACGGCGCCGATCACTTCCGGTTCCGCAAGGCGATGGCGCCGGGGTACTCGCGCGCGAGGCTGGAAGGGCAACTGGAGAATCTCTACGACTACATCCGATCACACATGGCGACCTGGGAGGCCGGAGACACCATGCCCGCGGTGGCTATGTGCCGGCACTTCATCAACGCCCAGATCTCGCCCCTGATGATCAGCGTCGATTCGCAGGACGTCCTGGACGATCTGGTCAAGTACAAGACACGGGCGCTGTCCACGCACGTCCTGGGCGTCATGCCCAAGTTCATGCTCAAGACCCCGGCGATGCGGCGTCGCGCGAAGAGCATCGAGGTGCTGCTGCAGCGCGTCCAGGGTGTCCATACGGCCGCCCAGCGGGCCGGTCGCCCTCGCGATCTCGCGGACGACCTGCTCAGCATGCACTCGAGCGACCCTGCGTTCCTCCCGGAGTCGAACCTGCGCTTCGTCCTCTCGGCGCCGCTGATTGCCAGCGTCTACCTCGGCGATGGGCTGAGCTTCGCGCTCTACGCGATGGCGTCCCAGCCCGATCTCTACGCCAGGATCCGCGAGGAGGCCGACGCCCTGTTCGATGGCGGCGATCCCGGACGCGAGGACTTCACGGAGGAGTCGGTCGACGTCACGCGCCGCTTCATCATGGAGTCCATGCGCATGTACTCGATCGTTCCGATGTCCGTGCGGAACGTGATGAATGCGTGCGTGGTGGAGGGCTACGAGATTCCCCAGGGTTCGCGGGTGTTCATCGCCCAGGCGGCCGCGCACTACATGGACCGCGTGTTCCCCGATCCGTGGGAGTTCGATATCGACCGCTATCTGCCCGACCGCAACGAGCACCTCAGCCCCGGGTACGCCCCGTTCGGGCTGGGCACCCACACCTGCCTCGGCAACCGCTGGATGGAGCTGCAGCTGGCGGTCAACCTGCTGCTGCTCGCGCACCACTTCACGATCGAGGTGTCGCCAAAGAACTACAATCTCAAGATCGACCCGTTCCCGTCGCTCTCGGTGAGCAAGAAGCTGAAGTTCCACATCGCCGAGCGGCGGCGCGAGCTACCCGTCTGACGCGCGATCGCGACTGAGGTTGCCGGCTCGTGGCGGACGCGCCCACCAGGGCGCGGCTGGCCGCGAACGCGGCGTGTGGCTACGCTTGACTAAAGGCAAAGGCGAGTACCACGACATGCAGCTAGTCAGACTGCTCAAGGAGCTCAGGCGCGGCTACCAGCGATCCGACGTCTCGCGTCGGATCCAGCACTTCGACGACCGAACCGGACTGGGGGTGGCGGGGGGTGATGGTGCGAGCGCCCCCGACCACGCCGAAACGGCGAACGAGTACTACGCGCTTTCCAGCGCGTTCATGGTCTGCCTGTGGGGCGAGTCCCTGCACTTCGCACCCCTCAGGCCTGATGAGACGCTGGAGCAATCCATAGTCCGGCATCAGCGGTTGATGATCTCCAAGCTGGAGCTGCAGCAGGGTATGACGGTGGTCGATGTTGGATGTGGGGTTGGCGGACCAATGCGCCGCGTCGTACGTGAGGCTGGTGTCCGGGTTACAGGAATCAACATCAACGAGATCCAGCTGGATATGGCGAAGAGGTTGAACGCCGAGTCCGGGCTGGACCACATGGTCGATTTTGAGGCGTGCAGCTTCATGGATATGAGCGCCATAGGAGACGAGACCTTCGACCGGGGTTATGCCATCGAGTCGACGTGCCATGCGCCGGACAAGCAAGGCGCGTTCGAGGAGATATTCCGCGTGCTGAAGCCCGGCGCCCTCCTCTGGGGCCAGGAGATGTGTCTGACGGAGGAGTTCGATCCCAGCGACGACCGGCATCGGACCATCAAGCTGGACCTCATGCACGGGATTGCGCTGAACGACATCGCGACGTTCAGGGAGGTGGATCACGCTCTCGAAGCGGCCGGATTCCACGTGCTCGAAGGGATAGACCGAGGAGCCACAACGGGACCATCAACACCGTGGTACCAACCCATGGAGAGTCGCCATGGGACATTGGGCGGCACCTTGCACATGCTTCCGTGGGGCCGCAAAGCGCTCATCACAGGACTGAGGCTGGCCGAACTCGTGCGGCTGTTTCCGAAGGGCTCCGCGGAAGTTGCCCGAATGCTGGATCGGACCGCGGATGCCTATGTCGCGGGCGGCAAGACGGGCATCTTCACACCGCTGTACTGCTTCCTGGCTCGAAAGCCCCTCTAGCAGACTGCCGCGCCTACGACGAGGCTTGCTCCTGCTCGTGACGCCGGTGCACGTCTTCGATCATCAGGTCCAGCTCCTCCGCCATGCGGTCCACCATCGAGCGCAGGCGCATGTTCTGGTAGGCGCCCCAGACCGTCATCACCGGCGGCACGACCAGCATCGAGACGATCAGGCAGTAGGCGATCGTGATCGCCGCGGTAATCCCGAACTGCTGGGACGCGAGCACCGGCGAGGCTACCAGCACGCCGAGCCCAAGCGCCGTGGTGAGGGCGGAACCGAGGAGCGCGGAGCCCGTTGTCTTCAGCGTCTGGATCGCCGCTCGCTCCGGATTGCGCTCGCGACCGAACTCCTCCTTGTAGCGATGGATCAGGTGGATCGTGTAGTCCACCCCGATGCCGATCGAGAGCGCGGTGATGATCGACGTGACCAGCGAGTAGGGAATGTCCAGCAGCGCCATCGTGCCCAGCACCCAGATCAGGACCAGCACGATCGGCCCCACCGCGACCACCGCCAGTAAGGGCTGGCGCTGCGTCACCCAGAAGAAGAGGGCGAGGATGCTGAGGGCGACTGCGATGGTCGTGCTGATCGCCGCGGTCTGCCGGCTCGTGATCTCGTCCGTCACGGTGACCGCGGTGATGCTGGCCGATGTCGCCGTGATCGCGCCGTCCTCCCCGAACCAGAGCGCCTCGATGTCCTCCTGGAGCTCCCTGGTGATGGCGGGGTCGCCGGAGAAGGTCGGGAACTGGACCAGCAGCAGGTCGGCGCCGTTGGGGTTGTCCACCAGCGCGTGCGCGGCGGCGGGATCACGCGCCTGGAGCCCGTCGAGGAACTCCTGCATCAGCGCCTGATCGAGGCCCACTCCCGCGGTGGCGTCCCGGAAGAGCGCGGCGAGCTCCGGGTCGTACTTGTCGCCGGGCTCCCCGCTGTCCTCGATCCAGTCCTGCACGAGCAACTCGTACGATGTCTGGAGCGGTCCCGCGGCCGCCGCCGGGCGGCGCGCCGGGTCGTCGAAGGCGGTCCGCAGGTCGTGCAGGTTCAGCAGCGTGCGGGCTTCCGTCGCCTCCGCCCGCACGAGGACGCTGGCCAGCTCCGTTGAGCCGCCGACGGAGCTGTCGAGGGTGTCGAGGTCTTCGATCACGCTCCCGCTGCTGGGCAGGATGTCGCGAATGTTGAACCCCGACTCGAGATCCCTGGCCGCGAAGCCAAGCCCGATGGTCACGACGATCACAACCACCAGGTAGGGCGCCGGCTGCCGCGCGACCGACGTCCCCAGCAGCTCGGCGAACCTCGTGATACCCGGCAGGGCGTTCGCGACCGGGCGAGGCTCCCGCAACGTGCCCCGCGCCTCGCGCCGCCGGTCGATGATCAGCCGGCCCGCCGGGATCAGCGTCAGCATCACGATCAGGCTCATCCCGACGCCCAGCCCTGCGACGATGCCGAAGTCGCCCATGACGCCGATCGGGGAGAGCAGGTTCACCAGCAGGCTTGCGATCGTCGTGACGGCGGCCAGCACCAGCGGCACGGTGACGTGCTGCAGTCCTCGGCGGACCGCGGCCAACACCGGCTCGCCGGCGTTTCGCTGCTCTCGATAGTGCGAGACGGCCTGGATCGCGTAGTCCACCGTGAGGCTGATCACGATGATCGGCACCAGCGCGGTGAGGGAGCTTGGCGGGCCGATCAGCGCCAGCCCGTTCGGTCCCAGCCAGCCCTCCGCCCCGATGACCCAGATCAGCGAGAAGAGTAGGCCGAGCAGGGTGAGCAGCAGATCGGAGGGCGTGCGCAGGAAGACCAGGAGCAGCACCGCGATCAGCAGCAGCGCCAGCCCAATCAGGGGCGCCGTGCCTTCCTCGGTGGCCTTCTTGTACTCGTCCTCGACCACCACGGGCGAGACGCTGCTCACGCGTAGCGGGCCTTCGTCCTCGACCGCCAGCTCGTTGATCCGCCGCTCGGCTTCCTCGATGCGTTCGTCCCCGGTGTCCGTCAGGCGGATCGTGGCGATCGCGACCGGCGTGCCGTCCGCATCGGTCCCCGTGAGCGCGCCGATCACGGCCCCGATCTCCGGGACGCCGCGAACGGCGTCGATCTCCGCCTGCGTGACCGATGCGAAGCCGTCCACCTGGAGCGCGGCCTCGAGCAGCGGACTGAGCGCCACAACCGGATCGCCGGGCGCGAACAGCGCCCCCACGTCAGGGTCGCCGATGATGCGGTCGAGCAGGGCGTCCGCCTGGGTGAGCGCCTCCGGCGTCAGTGCTTCCCCGCGGAAGACGAGCGTCACGACCCGGACGTCGCCCGTCTCCTCGAAGCGCTCGCCGATCTCCGCGATCGCCTCCGCGACCGCGTTCCCCGGAGGCAGGAACGCCAGGGCCGCGCCCTCGATTACCTCGGCGCGCCGGCCGGCGCCCGCCGCCAGGACGACGGTGATCACGAAGAGGACGGCGATCGTGGCGTACGGCCGGACCGTGACCAGCCAACTCCACCCGCTGAGTACCCGGTTCATGGCGAGATTCTATCCGAGGACGCCCGTGGCGATCGCCTCGCGCAGCCCGGCGGCCACCCCTCGGGCGCGGGCGGCCTGCTCCTCGGCCTGGCGCGCGCTGTCGCCGGTGTAGCGCGTCGGGTCCAGCAGCTCCGCCAGGCGCTCCGCGCCGAGCCGTGCGGCGACCTCCTCGTCGCTCGCAAGCAGCGAGGCGAACGACTCCCCGCTCGTCGCGGCCTCCTGCGCCGCCTCGTATACGGCGTCGTGCGCGCGCTGCCGCCCGATCTCGCGCCCCAGCTCGAGCATCAGGCTCTCCGACATGATCAGCCCGCCCGAGAGATCGAGGTTCTCGCGCATCCGCTCCGGGAAGACGCGCAGCCCCGAGACGACGTCGAGCAGCCGCACGAGGATGTCGCCGGTCAGCTCGACCGCCTGCCGCAGCGCACGGTCGATCATCATCGAGCGGCTGCCGTCCGCCTCGTGGTCGCCGAGCATCGCCTCGAGGGCGAGCGGGACGAGGGACCGCACGTTCGTCTCGTCGGCGATGATGTCCTGGCAGAGCTTCGGGTTGCGCTTCTGCGGCATCGTGCTGCTGCCGACCGTGCCCGGGGGCACGTGCTCCTCGACCTCGCCGAACTCCTCGGCCATGAGCTTGCGCACCTCGCGCGCGGTCTTGCCGCAGCTCGTGCAGAGCAGCGCGAGGGCGAGGACGTACTCGGTCATGTGGTCGTAGATGGTGCGGCCGGGCAGAGGCATCGAGCCGAGCCCGAGCAACTCGCCCATCCTGCGCTGCAGCGCGGGCGCGTGGCCCTCGAACGAGGCGGCCGTGCCGGCCCCGCCGCCGAGCATCGCGGCGAACGTGCGCGGCTCCAACTGCCGCAGCCGCTCCGCGTGGCGGCAGAGCTCGTCGATCCAGACGGCGACCTTCGCGCCGAAGGTCGAGGGCACCGCATGCTGCCCGTGCGTGCGCCCGGCAATCGCGTCGTCCTTCGTGCGCTCCGCGAGGCCGGCGAGGGCCTGAAGCAGGTCCGCGATCTCGGCGAACAGGATGTGGTGCGCCTTGCGCAGCTGGAGCAGGGCGCCCGTCTGGGTGATGTTCTGCGTGGTCGCGCCCCAGTGGACATACCCACCAGCATCGCCCTCGCACAGCCGGTCGAGCTCCCAGACGAGCGGCACGAGGCCATGCCCGGTGACGCGCAGCCCCTCGGTCACGCGCTCGAGGTCGAACAGCTCGAGGCGCGCCTTGCGCCCGATCTCCGTCGCGGCCGCCTCGGGAATCATCCCGATCCCGGCCTGCGCCGAGGCGAGCGCCACCTCCACGTCGAGCCACGACTGCCAGCGCGCCTCCTGCGTGAAGAGGGCGCGGATCCCGGGATCACGGACGCGCAACTCGGTCGGTCGTGCCTGGATCATCGTCTGCTCCTCGGATGCGCGGCGATGCTACGCGATCGGCGCCGCGGCGCGGCGGCCACGCGCTACGCTGCGCGCGACGCCGGCCTCGCGAGGGCTGGCGCCCGGACGGAGACGCGATGCGACTCGCCCTGGGCCCCGCAGGTGACCTCGTACGCGGCCGGATTTTCTACGGCTGGTACATCGCGCTCGCCGGCGCCTTCACCAGCTTCTTCACCTTCGGCGTCGTCGGGTTCGGCTTCGGGGTCTTCATCGAGCCGATCCGCGAGGAGACCGGCTGGAGCCTGGCGGCGATCTCCGTCGGGTTCTCGCTGCGCAGCTTCGAGCACGGGCTGCTCGCCCCCGTCACCGGTGCGCTCGTCGACCGCCTCGGGGCGCGGCGGATGGCGATCGCAGGCGTGCTGATCGTCGGCGTCGGGCTGCTGCTCTTCTCCCAGGCGCGCGTGCTCTGGGTCTACTACCTCGCGAGCCTCGTGGTCGGGTCGGGCGAGAGCCTTGGCTCGTCGACGGCGTACTCGGCGTCGCTGATGCGCTGGTTCGATCGCAAGCGAGGGCAGGCGCTGGGGCTGCTCGCCTCGGCTCGGGGCGCGGGCTACTTCATGGTGCCGGCGCTGGCGGTGCTGATCGGCGCGTTCGGCTGGCGCTCGACGCTGGTGATTGCCGCGGTCGTCATCGTCGGCGTCGCGCTGCCGCTCTCCTTCGTGTTGCGCAACCGGCCGGAGCCGTACGGGTACCGGCCGGACGGCGCCGCCGCGCCGGCGACGCCCGCCGAGGCGTCGGCGGCAAGCTCGCTGGGCGACGGCATGACGGTCGCCCAGGCGCTGCGCACGCCGGCGTTCTATCTGCTCGGCGCGGCCACGGCGATCGGCGGCGCGACGCAGATCAGCTGGATCGTGCACCAGGTGCCGCATCTCCAGAACGTCGGCTTCACGCTGCAGGGCGCAGCCCTGATCACCGGCGCCTACGGGCTGTTCCAGGTGCCCCTGCGCTTCATCTGCGGCTGGTTCGGCGACATCATCGGACGCCGCCGGCTGTACGTGATCGCCTACCTCCTGCAGTCCCTCGGGATGCTGATCTTCGCCTGGCTCTCGCCCGATCGGATGTGGCTGCTGCCGGCCTACTTCCTCACCTTCCCGTTCGCGCACGCGGCCTGGGTGGCGATGTTCATGACGCTGGTCGCCGACTACTTCGGTACCCGCTACTTCGCCACGATCCGCGGGCTGACCTCGACGATGATGATGCCGCTCGGCTTCGCCACGCCGATCATCGCCGGCTGGACGTTCGACGAGCTGGGCAGCTACCGGCTCGTCTTCACCGTCTACGCGCTCGTCACCCTCAGCGGGGCGGTCCTGTTGCTGCTGATCCGCCGCCCGACCTGGGCGCAACTCGCCTCGCGCTGACGCGCCTGCGGCTGCCCGTCGCTAGACTGGCGCGGCGGATCGCACGAGTGCGCCCGGGCGCGCGGGGAACGGAGCGAGCATGACGGACCGACGGCGCGTGCTGGTCACGGGGCTCGGAGGCGCGGTCGGCGGCGCGGTTCGCCCCGCCCTCGAAGAGCGCTTCGAGGTCGTCGCGCTCTCGCGCGGCGGCGTCGAGGGCCTGCCGCCCGAGCGGGACTTCCGCGGCGACATCGCCGTCCTCGAGGAGATCGCGCCGGCCTTCGCGGGCGTGGACACGGTCGTCCACCTCGCCGCCTACGGCGGGGTGAACTCGCCGCGCGGGATGTGGGAGGCTGCCTGGGACGAGATCCTGCACCACAACATCACCGGCACGCGCAACGTCTTCGAGGCCTCGTTGCAGGCGGGGGTGCGGCGCGTCGTCTTCGCGTCGAGCGGCGCGACCATGAGCGGCTACCAGAGCGTGTCGCCCTACGCCGAGATCACGCGCGGGGAGTACGATCGCGTGCCCTCGGAGTGGCGCATGCTGCGCCCGAGCGACGAGCCGAGACCGTTGAACCTCTACGCGGTGTCCAAGCTGTTCGGTGAGGATCTGGCGCGACTGTACGTGGGGACGACGGACCTCTCGATCATCTGCCTGCGGATCGGCGCCTGCTCGGCGCACGGGCGGCCCCGCGAGGGCGATCCGTGGAACCAGGCGATCTTCGTCAGCCATCGCGATGTCGCCGACCTCGTCGTGCGCAGCATCGAGGCGCCCGAGGAGGTGCGCTTCGACATCTTCTTCGGGATCTCAAACAACCGCTGGCGTTTCCGCGACTACAGCCACAGCACCGAGGTGCTCGGCCATGTGCCGCAGGACGCCGCGGAGGACTTCCTCGGCGAAGCTAACTGAGACCATCGGTATACTTGCCGCCGCGCGCGAACCGGAACGGAGCGAGCGATGAAGTTCGGCATCTTCCTGGAGATCCAGCACCCGCGGCCCTGGACGGAAGGCAGCGAGCAGCAGCTCTTCCAGAACACGATCGAGCAGATCGAGCTCGCCGACGAGCTCGGCATCGACCACGTCTGGGAGGTCGAGCACCACTTCCTCGAGGAGTACTCGCACTCCTCCGCACCCGAGATCGTGCTCGCGGCGGCGGCGCGCAACACGAAGCGCATCCGGCTCGGCCACGGCATCGTCGCGATGCCGCCCAACTACAACCACCCCGCCCGCGTCGCCGAGCGGATCGCCACGCTCGACCTCGTTTCCGGCGGCCGCGTCGACTTCGGGACGGGCGAGACCGCCTCGCGCAGCGAGCTCGAGGGCTACGGCGTCCCGCTCGAGCACAAGCGCGCGATGTGGCT
Source organism: Chloroflexota bacterium (assembly GCA_009840965.1). Classification (GTDB taxonomy): domain Bacteria; phylum Chloroflexota; class Dehalococcoidia; order UBA2979; family UBA2979; genus VXMT01. The sequence continues at coordinate 32,226 of VXMT01000159.1, read as the reverse complement.
CGAGGCCACCGAGCAGGCCGCGAACATGCTCGCGCTCGACCCCTACCCCGGCTACGACGGCGAGTACTTCTCGATGCCCTGCCGCAACATCGTTCCGAAGGCCGTGCAGCGGCCGCACCCGCCGATGTGGATGGCCTGCTCCAACCGCGAGGCGGTCAGGCTCGCCGGCCGGCTCGGCCTCGGCGTGCTCTGCTTCTCCTTCCTCCCGCCCGGCGAGGTCGGCGGCTGGATCGACGACTACTACGAGGCGATCAAGACCGAGTGCGTCCCGATCGGTCACTTCGTCAACGCCAACTTCGCGATCGCCGAGCCGCTCGTCCTCGACTACGACAGCGACGCGGCCTTCGAGCGCGCGCTGCCGAACCGGCTGTTCTTCAGCACCGGCGTCGCGCACTTCTACGTTGCGGGCCGCCACACGCCAGGCCGCACGAACCTCTGGAACATCTTCGAAGACGCGCGTGACCGCCTCGAGGCCGAGCACACGCGCCGGCAACCGAGCTGCATCGGCACGCCCGAGGAGGCGCGCGAGGCGATCCACCTGCTGATCGAGGCCGGCGCCGACCAGGTGATGCTCGGCGCCCAGGCCGGCCGCGTCACGCACGGAGAGATCTGCGACTCGCTGCGCCTCTTTTCCGAGGAGGTCATGCCGGAGTTCAAGTCCGTGGCGGAGGACCAGCGCCGGGCGCGCAGGCTGGAGGAGCTGGCCCCGTACATCGAGGCCGCCATGGAGCGCAAGCAGTGGATGCAGCCCCTCGCCGACGACGAGATCCCGAGCTTCGAGCCGTTCAAGCGCGAGGTCGTCGAGTCCGGGAAGGCCGACGTGGACGAGCTGGAGCCCGACTCCTTCCAGGCGATCAGCAAGAACCTGATCACCCGCGCGGGCGTGGTCCCCGAGGAGCGCTAGCCCCCGCCTCCCTCGCGCCCGCCGCGGGCTGCCTCGCTATGATGCGTCGGCAGCCTCGAGGCTGCGCGCTCTGAAGGAGGGCGAATCGTGACCACAGGCCGCGTCGTCGTCGTCAAGGAGTACCGCAAGCCGTTCGTGATCGAGGAGTACGACTGCCCGGACCCGGAGCCCGGCGGGCTGGTGCTGAAGATCACCCAGGCCGGCATCTGCGGCTCCGACCTGCACACCTGGCGTGGTGACCAGGTCAACATCCCGCTCCCGGAGAGCGGCCGCGTGATGGGCCACGAGGGCACGGGGGTCGTCTACCAGCTCGGCAAGGGCACGACGACGGACTCCAATGGCCAGCCGCTGCGCGAGGGCGACCGCGTCATGTACTCGGCGATCAAGCCCTGCGGCAACTGCTACCAGTGCATGCGCGGCGAGCCTAACTGGTGCCCCAGCAGCCCCTACGCCGACGCCGGCGAGTGGCCCTACTTCACCGGCACCTACGCCGACTACTACTGGATCCGCCCCAACCACCCCGTCTTCAAGGTGCCCGACGAGCTGCCGGACTCCGTCCTCGGCTGGGTCAACTGCGCGATGGGCACCGTCACCGAGGGCCTGATGCGCGCCGGCGCCGCCGAGGGCGACTACATCGTCATCCAGGGCGCGGGCGGCCTCGGCCTCAACGCGACGGCGATGGCCAAGGACATGGGCGCGCACCGCGTGATCGTCCTCGACCGCCTCGCCGACCGGCTGGAGCTGGCCGAGGCGTTCGGCGCGGACTACACGATCAACATCGAGGACTACGACACACCCGAGGCGCGGCTCGCCCGGGTGCTCGAGCTGACCGACGGGCGCGGCGCCAACATCGCGATGGAGCTCGTCGGCAAGGCGGAGCTGCTGGTCGAGGGCGTCAGCTACCTCACCAACGGCGGGACGTTCATCGAGATCGGGGACATCGTGCGCGGCCGCACGGTGGAGTTCGACCCCTCCACGATCCTGCGCGGCAAGAAGATCATGGGCTCGCTGATGTACCGCCCGCACCTGCTGCCGCTGATGATGGAGACGCTGGTCAAGAACCAGGGCAAGGTGCCCTACGAGCGCATCGTCTCCAACGAGTACCCGCTCGACCAGGTCAACGAGGCTTTCGCCGAGGCGGAGTGGAACGAGCGCCAGACGGCGGTGTCCCGAGGGATGCTCGTGCCCTGATGCCGCGCGCGGCGGCTACGGGCGCAGGACGGGGATGACCTCCTCGGCGAAGAGCTGCATCTGGTCCCGGGTCATCTCGGGGGGCATGCCGCCGTAGCTGATCTCGAACGACCAGCCGGTGATGCCGCATGCCTCGGCCAGCTCCGACATAAGCTCGATGCACTGCTGCGGGGTGCCGATCACGGTGCGCTGACGGCGCATCGCCTCGACGTCCTTGTACAGGCCCTCGCCGGTCTGGTAGGCGCGGTTGGCCTCGCCGGCCAGCGCCTCCTTCACGCCGGTTCGTTCCTTCCCGGTGTTCTGGATGAAGTTGAGGTAGTTGTAGAAGTACTGGTCCGCCCCCTCGAGCTGGCTCTCCCGCTCGACGATGCTCAGGTGGTACGTCCCGAGGACCTCGAACGCGGCGGGATCGTGCCCGGCGTTGGCCAGCTCCTCGCGGTAGATCTCGAGGAAGCCGCGCTGCCGCTCGTTGGTGTCGAGCAGGAACGGCGCGACCAGCAGGTGGTAGCCGTTGCGCCCGGCCCAGCGGTACGTCTCCGGCGACGCCAGCGCGGAGACGTAGATCGGCGGCATCGGCTGCTGCAGCGGGCGCGGCCGCAGGGTGTGCACGTCGAACGACCAGTACTTGCCGTTGTGCACCACCTCGTCCTCGGTCCAGAGCCGGCGGATCACCTCCCACGCCTCCTCGAAGCGCTCGCGCGACTCCTCCGAGGGCACGCCGACGGTCTCGAAGTCGTACTCCGAGATGCCGCGGCCGATGCCGAAGTTGAGCCGTCCGCCGGAGAGCACGTCGACCGCGGCCCAGTGCTCGGCGCTCAGCACCGGGTGCCGCTGGGTGATCAGCGCCACGGCCGTCCCGATGCGAATCTGCTTCGTGCGATCGGCCATTGCCTGCAACACGACCGGTGTCGAGGAGAAGGCGTAGCCCGGATAGCGGTGCTCCGCGATCCATACCGAGTCGTAGCCGAGTTCGTCGGCCCAGGCCCACTCGGAGAGCAGCCGCTCGTACCAGTCGCGGAACTCGCCGTGCAGGTCCGGGTAGTAGTCCGGGATGTAGCAGAAGCCGAATTGCATCGCGGCACCCTCCGCTCGCGGCTATGGTAGCGGGCAACGCGGTGCAGTCGAGGGAGCGGGGCGGCAATGAGATTCTGGCAGTTCACTGGCTTCATGCCGACGGAGCAGGTGCTCCCGCTCGCACAGGCGTCGGAGCGGCTCGGGTTCGAGGGCCTCGCGATCCCCGACCATCTCTTCTACCCGCAGGAGATCGTCCCCGCCTACCCCGGCACCGCCGACGGCGTGCCGTTCTGGCGCCCCGATACGCACTGGCCCGACCCCTGGGCGCTCGCCTCGGCGGTGGGCGCGGTCACGACGACGCTGCGCTGCATGACCGCCGTCTACATCGCGCCCGCGCGCGACCTCTTCACCGTCGCCAAGTCGATCTCGACCGCCGCCGTGCTCACCCAGGGACGCGTCGTGGCCGGGCTCGGGGCGGGCTGGTGCCGCGAGGAGTTCGACCAGACCGGGCAGGCCTTCTCCGGCCGCGGCCGCCGCATGGCCGAGATGATCGAGGTGCTGCGGCGCCTCTGGGCGGGCGGCTGGGTGGAGCACCACGGCGAGTGGTTCGATTTCGACGCCGTCTCGATGGCGCCCGTCCCGCCCGCTCCGATCCCGATCACGCTCGGCGGCCGCAGCGAGATCGCGCTGCGGCGCGCCACCCGCATCGCCGACGGCTGGGTTGGCGGCGGGTCCTCGGCGACCGCGGTGCCCGAGGTCATCGACCGCCTGCACGGGTACCTCGAGGAGAACGGGCGAGACCCGGCGGACTTCGAGATCACGATCCAGCCCCGCGAGTGGCCCACCGCGGAGGTGCTGGACGAGCTGGGCCGCGCCGGCCTCGACGGTATCCGCATCCCCGCCTGGGAACCGGCCGGCGAGGAGTCGCCCGTCGAGGCGAAGATCGAGGCGATCGAGCGCTTCGCGGAGGAGGTGATGCGCCCGCTCGGCGTCGGCGGCGCGTAGCCTCCGCAGCCGCGTCTTCGCGGTCATGCCCGGTCCTCTGGCTGCTACCATCCGGCCCCGGCACGGGCGGCAGGAGACAGGAGGGCGATCATGGGCGGACCACTCGAAGGCATTCGCGTGCTCGAGTTCACGCAGATCATCGCCGGACCCTTCTGTGGCGTCGCGCTCGCCGACTTCGGCGCGGACGTGGTCAAGGTCGAGCCGATCGACGGTGGACCATCGCGGCGGCGGCGCAGCGCGCTGCCGGGCGAGAACAAGACGTTCCACGCCCTCAATCGAGGCAAGCGCAGCATCGCCATCGACCTGAAGCACCCGGACGCGGAGCGCCTGATGGCGCAACTCGTTCCGACCTTCGACGTCGTCGTCTCGAACATGGGGTACGGCGCCGCGGAGCGCCTTGGCATCGACTACGACTCGCTGCGGCGCTACCGCGAGGACCTGATCTGGGCGGAGAACACGGGCTTCGGCGGCCACGGCCGCAACGCCAGCCGCGCCGGCTCCGACATCGTCGCGCAGGCCTACAGCGGGCTGATGGCCGCCGAGGTCAAGTGCGACGAGCTGGGCGGCCCCGAGCTGGTGCAGTGCACCGGCATCGTCGACTACCCCGCCGGCGTGGTCCTCGCGATGGGCGTCTGCGCCGCCCTGGTCCACCGCGAGCGCACCGGCGAGGGGCAGCTGGTCCGCAGCTCGCTGCTCTCCACGGGCATGATGATGATGGGCCGCGAGATCGCCCGCTCCCCGATCTTCGACGCGGTCACACGCGACCCGATGATGGAGCGCATCACCGCCGTGCGGGAGCGCGGCGGCGACTACTGCGAGGTGGTCAACGAGCGCGGCGGCGTCTACGACCTGCTCGGCCCGCAGCTGCGCCTCTACTACGGCGGCTACGCCGTTCGCGACGGCGCGATCATCATCGGCGCGCTCAGCGACCGGAACCGCCAGCAGATCCGCGACCTGCTCGGCATCGACGACGACCCGACCGAGGACCTGGAGTTCGACGTCCTCGACCCGGCGAACCGCCCGGCGATCGACCGCACGCACCGCAAGATCGCCGAGGCGCTGCGCACCCGCACGGCCGACGAGTGGATCGCCGAGTTCGACCGGCTCGGCGTCCCGGCCTCGAAGGTCAACCTCCCGGAGGAGCTCGCCGACGACCCCGGGGTGCAGGAAGCCGGGATCATGCTCGAGGTCGAGCACGAGCTTGCCGGCCGGGAGCAGTTCGTCGGCTCGCTCGTCGAGATGTCCGGCTCGCCCACGGGCTCGCCCAAGCCCTCGCCGCTGCTCGGGCGCCACACCCGCGAGGTGCTGGGGGAGGCGGGATTGTCGGCCGAGGAGATCGAGGCGTTGCACTCGGACGGCGCGGTCGCAACGCCGTAGGGCCGGCCGGCGGCCGCGCTACGTCACGCGGCGCAGCCTCGGCACGAACACGGCGACGCCGAGGGTGAAGACCGCCAGCACGAGCCCGAGGCCGCCGATCGCGGTCTGGATGCCTGTTGCTTCCGCCATCAGCCCGACGATGAACCCGCCGATCAGGACCATCGAGATCTGCGTCATGAAGATCGACATGACGCGTCCCCGGTGCGTGTCCTCGACCTGCGTCTGGATGATCACCATCGCCAGCGCCTGCCGCCCCGCCGTCCAGACGCCGACGACGAACATGAAGAGCAGGCCCAGCCAGACGACGGAGGTCGAGGCGTACACGGCCAGCGAGAGGCCGAGCAGCGCCGAGCTGCCGAGCAGCAGCGCGCCGCGCCGCCGCTCCGGCAGCGAGGCGATGACGAGCGTGGCGAGCAGCGAGCCGGCCCCGCTCACGGCGGCGAACCACGCCAGCATGCCGGGGCCGCCCTCGAAGACGTCGGCGACGTAGCCGGGGAGCTGGACCATGTACGGCATCGCGAGGATCGCGGTGACGAAGTTGAGGACCAGGACCCAGAAGATCACCTTGTGCTCGTAGGCGTAGCGCAGGCCCGCGATCAGCTCGCCGAACCCGCCCGAGGTCCCGCCGGGGGGTCCGCCTGCGGGAGCGCCGGGAGGCGCGCCTTGTCTCGCGCCGGGCCCGCCCGCGGGAGCGCCGGGTGGCGCCCCTTGCATCGCGCCGGGCCTGCGGGTGCGGACCGGCGCGAGCAGGAGCAGCGCCATGGCGTAGAAGATCCCGATCGTGAGGTAGGCCGAGCCCGCCCCGACCGCCGCGATCACCCCGGCGGCCACGGCGGGGGCAACGAGGCGCATGAAGCTCATGCCCGCGGCGTTCAGGGAGACGGCGTTCATGAGCCGCTCCATGCCCGCCACCTCGGGCACGATCGCCTGGCCCGCCGAGATCGTGAGCGCGAGCACGGTGCCCTGCAGCAGCGCGATCACGAAGAGGTGCTCCACGGTGAGCACGTCGAGCAGCAGCAGGGTCGCAATCAGGAAGGCGAAGCCACCGTTGAGCACATGCCCGATCTGCAGGATCTGTTTCCTCGGCATGCGGTCGGCCAGCACGCCTCCGAAGACCGAGAGCAGCAGCATCGGCACGGCGCTCGCGAGGGCGACGACCCCGATCGCCGCGAACGACGCCGTCAACTCGTACACCACGTAGCTGCGCATCAGGATCTGCATCTGGATCGCGGCCATCTGGCCCAACAGGGACGCGAAGAGCCAGCGGAACTCGACCTGCTTCAGCGAGTCGAAGGTGCGGAAGGAGAACCCCCGGGTGCGGCGTGCCGGGGCGGCCTCGGGCGGCGGCGATTGGGTAGTGCTCATCGCCGGCAGCCCGCCCAACTACACGGAGGCGCGGGCGAGCGCGCCCGACCGTGCGCGCTGGAGTCTAGCAGCGGCCGGGTGAGCGCCGAGATCGGCGAGGCGCCTCAGATCTCGCCGAGCGCCTCGAGCACGCGCTCGGGATTGATCGGCAGGTGCCGCATCCGCACGCCGGTGGCGTCGTAGATCGCGTTCGCGATCGCGCCCAGCGGGGGCACGATTGGCACCTCGCCGACGCCGCGCACGCCGTAGGGGTGTCCGGGGTTCGGCACCTCGACGAGCACGGTTTCCACCATCGGCAGATCGACGGTCGTCGGCATGCGGTAGTCGAGCAGGCTCGCGTTCTGGAGCCGCCCGTCCTCGCCGTAGATGTACTCCTCGCTCAGCGCCATGCCCGCGCCCTGCGAGGCGCCGCCCTGCATCTGTCCCTCGACGTAGGAGGGGTGCACCGCGGTGCCCACGTCCTGCACCGCCGTGTAGCGCAGGATGTCGACCTTGCCGGTGGCCGGGTCCACCTCCACGTCGACGATGTGCCCGGCGAAGCAGGGTCCCCACGTCGTCTCGTTCGAGTCGGCCTGGGCGGCGATGTTGCCGCCGGTCCCCGGCAACTGGCCGGCGAGCTCCCTGAACGTGAACGAGCGCGCGTTGCCGTCCTCGTCGGGAGGTCCGTGGATCGTCGCGTCCGCGCGGTACTCGACCTGTTCCGAGGGCACGTCCCAGATCCGCGCCGCGCGGCCCTGCAGCTTGCCCTGCAGCTCCTGCGCCAGCTTGTAGACGGCCCAGCCGGTCTTGAAGGTGGTCGCCGAGCCGGCCGTGAGGCCCGTGTAGCCGATCGACTCGGTGTCGACGACATGCGGGCGGACGTCCTCGTAGGGGATGCCCATCGCCTCCGCCATATGCATGGCCAGCGCGGCGCGCTGCCCGCCGATGTCGACCGAACCGAAGATCAGGCTCACGGTGCCGTCGGCGTTGATGCTGGCGGTGGCGGTGCCCTCGCCGCCGCCGTTGTACCAGTAGCCGATCGCCACGCCGCGGCCCTGGTACTCGCCGCCCAGCTCGGAGCGGTAATGCTCGGACCGGCGCAGCGCCTCCATCACGTCGACCGCCCCAATGATCGGGAAGGCGCGGCCGTCGAGGACGCGCGTACCCTCGCGCGCCGCGTTGCGCAGCCGCAGCTCCATCGGCTCGATGCCCAGCTCCTCGGCGATCTCGTCGAGCACGGACTCGACGGCGAGCGTCGGCTGGCAGGCGCCGGGCGCGCGGTAGCTGGACACCTTCGGCTTGTTGAGCACGACGTCGTAGCCGTCGACGCGCTCGTTGGGGATGTCGTAGGGGCCGAAGACCGTCATGCAGCCGCCCGCCACGGGCGAGGGCGGATGCGAGCCCGCCTCGTAGGCGAGCTCCGCCTCGGCGGCCAGCAGCGTGCCGTCGCGCTTCGCGCCCAGCTTCACGCGCACGTAGGTGCCGGAGGTCGGCCCGGTCGCGGCCAGCACCTCCTCGCGTGAGAGCGAGACCTTCACCGGCCTGCCCGTGCGCTGCGAGAACAGCGCGGCGATCGGCTCGACGTACATGTAGAGCTTGCCGCCGAAGCCGCCCCCGATCTCGGTCGGCACGACGGTGATGTGCGCCGTCGGGACCTGCAGGATCACGGCGAGCTGGTCGCGGAAGTTGAACGCGCCCTGGCTGCTCGCCCAAACGGTGAGCATCCCGTCCGGGCTCCACTGCGCCGTCGCGCTCTGAGGCTCGATGTATCCCTGGTGCGCCATCCCCGTGCGGAACTCTCGCTCGATCACGATGTCGGAGTCGGCGAAGCCCTGGTCGGGGTCGCCCTTCTCCAGCGGCATGTGGCTGACGACGTTCGAGGGGTTGTCGTTGATCGGTTCGCCCGGCATCCCGCGCCCGAGCATCGTCACGGTGCGCATCTCCTCGTGGAGGATCGGCGCGCCCTCGGTCATCGCTTCCAGCACGTCGAGCACCGGAGGCAGCGGCTCGTACTCCACCTCGATCAGGTCGAGCGCGTCCTCGGCGATGTGGGGGTCGGTGGCGCAGACGGCGGCGACGGCGTGGCCGTAGTGCAGCACCTTGTCCGAGGCCATGATCATGTCCTGGAACCACTTGCGCGTCGTGTGGCCGCGCATCGTGCGGATCATCTCCTCGCGATCGCCGGGGAAGTCCGCCGCCGTGATCACGGAGCGGACGCCGGGAAGCGCCGCGGCCTTCGAGGTGTCGATCGAAAGGATCCGGGCGTGCCCGTGGGGGCTGCGCTTGAGGCGGCCGTAGAGCATCCCGGGCAGCCGCGTGTCGGCGCTGTAGCCGGCGCGCCCCGTGACCTTCTCGACGCCGTCCGGGCGCACCGGCCGTGTCCCCACCACCCGATGCGAGCGCTGCGCAGTCGTCATGCCTCACCTCACTCCGTCGCGGTCGCCGACCGCGTGCCGAGACTGTACCGCGCCGCCGAGTCGCGTGGGCGCGTTCGCGGGCTGCGAGGGCAGCTCGCGGCTAGAAGCGCTCGATCACCTCGTTGGCGATCCGCTCCAGCTCGCGCTTCGCCTCGTCGAGGCTTGGCGCGGAGAAGGAGAAGTGGATGCGCGTCGCGCCGCGCTCGGCGACGCGCTGCACCGACTCGAGGTCGGGCGCGGCGCCCATGCGCAGCTCCGTCGCCGCCTGCTCGCGTCCGGCGGCGGCCGCCGCCTCGCGCCAGGCCTCGAGCAGCGGCGTGATGTCCTCGCCGCCGAAGCCGCCGAGGCCGAGCGGCATGAAGCCGTCGCCGAGCCGTCCCGCGCGCCGAGCCGCGCCGAGGCTGTGCCCACCGACGATGATCGGCGGGCCGTCCGGCTGCGCGGGCTTCGGGAGGCAGCGGATACGCTCGAAGGAGACGGTCTCGCCCTGGAAGGTGGACACCTCGTCGCGCCAGAGCTTGCGCAGCGCCTGGATGTACTCGTCCGCGCGCCGCCCGCGGCGCTCCCAGGGCACGCCGATCGCGGCGAACTCCTCGCGCAGCCAGCCGATGCCGACCGTCAGGCTGACGCGGCCGTGCGAGAGCGCGTCGAGGGTGGCGAGCTGCTTGGCGAGGATCACCGGGTTGCGCTGCGGCAGGATCAGCACCGAGGTGCCCAACTCCAGCCGCTCGGTCACGGCGGCGACGAAGGTGAGGGCGGTGACCGGCTCCGGGAACGCCGTCTCGTCGTAGGGGTAGCGCTTGAAGTCGCCGCCCTCGTACTGCTGGTACGGGTAGCGCGACTCGTAGTCCACGGGCAGGACCACGTGCTCCGGGAACGAGACGAAGTCGAACCCGACCTCCTCGGCGAAGCGTGCGAGGCCGCCGAGGTACTCGGGCGAGGTGAGCGCGGCGCCCTGTCCGGGCGCGGCGTGGCGTCCACTGGGCCCGACGTGCGCGCGGTGCGGCGACTCGATCAGGAACAGTCCGAAGTTCATGCGCTCTCGCTCCCTTCGGGCCGTGGCGGTGGGGCGTGGATGGTAGCAGCGACGCCGTTTGCGATGCCGGGCGAGCGCGCAGCCGCGATCCCGAGGCGTCATACTGAGGTGAGCGGACGCGGGCCGGAAGGCGAGGGCCGTCATGACCTCACTCATCATCGTCAGCGACTTCATCTGACCGTGGTGCTACGTCGGCCTCGTGGAGGTCGAGAAGCTGCGGCGGGAGTACGAGCTGGACGTGCACTGGTGGCCGTACCTGCTCGACCCCTCGATTCCGCCCCAGGGCCGTGAGCGCGAGCCGCGCACGAAGCCGGACGATCCGCCGACGCACCTGGAGCTGCGAGGCGAACGCGCCGGCATCACCTTCCGCCGCGGGCGACGCTTCACGCCGAACTCCCACCTCGCCCTCGAGACCGCCGAGTACGCGCAGGAGATCGGCCACGACGACGAGGGCCTGCACCGTGCGCTCTTCGCCGCGCACTTCGAGGGCGAGGCCGACATCGGGGACCTCGAGACGCTGCTTGAGATCGGCGGAGAGCAGGGGCTCGACCGCGACGAACTGCGAGCGGTGCTGGACGAGGGGCGCTACCGGGAGCAGGTGGACGAGCGCATCACGATCGCCCGCGAGATCGGGGTGCGCGGCGTGCCGACCTTCATCTTCAACGAGCGCGACGCCGTGGTAGGCGCGCAGGAGTACGCGGTCTTCGAGCAGGTGATGGAGCAGCTCGAGGTGCCCCGGCGCAACGGGGAGTAGGGCGGCGCGCTACTCGATCCGGCGCAGCGTCGGCGATCGCGCGAGCAGCGCCAGCGCGAGCAGCACGAGGGCGATGCCGGCGGCCGCGAACGTGGCCCTCGGGCCGTAGATGCTCGCCAGGATGCCCATCCCGAAGAGCAGCAGTTGCGTGATGTTGAACTCCATCATGTAGATGCTCATCACGCGCCCTCGGTAGGTGTTGCCGGCGAGCACCTGCACGAGCACGTTCATCAGCCCCAGGTAGCCCGCCTGACCGAGGCCGACGACGAGGATGATCGCGAGCGAGAGCCAGAAGGAGGTCGACGCCGCGAACGCGACGAGCGCTACGCCGAGCAGCACCGAGCTCCCCAGCATCAGCACGCCTCGGCGTCTGCCCGGCAGGGAGGCGACGACCAGCGATCCGATCACCGCGCCGACGCCCGAGACGCTGGTGAGCAGCCCGAGCTGCCCCGGACCGGCGTCGAGCACCTCCTTGGCGAAGCCGGGCAGCATCACGAAGTGGCCGAGGCCCAGCAGCGCAAAGAGCGGGTTGCAGGCCAGCAGCACGGCGAGCGGCCGGTGTCCGGCCACGAAGCGGAAGCCGTCGGCCAGGTCGCCGCGCAGCGAGGCGAAGGAACGTGCGCCCGGCGTGCGGTCCGGGACGCGCACCGGGAACATGGTCGCGACGGAGACCGCGTAGATGCTGAAGATCAGCACGTAGACGTAGGCCGCGCCGCCGATCGTGCCCGGGTCGCTGAGGAAGCCGACCATGCCGCCGGCGAGCCCGGGCATCAGCAGCTTCGCCGCGTTCTGGCTCGTGCTGTAGAGCCCCATCGCGTTCATCAGCCGTTCGGGCCCCACCACGTCGGGCGTCAGCGCCTGCCTCGAGGGCATCGTGAGGTTGTTCGACCCGCCGTGAAGCGCCGCCGCGATCAGCACGTGCTCCACGCGCAGCAGGTCGGCGAACACCAGCAGTGCGAGCACGAGCGCGTTGATCCCGCTCAGCCCCTGCCCGATCTGCACGACGTGCTTGCGCTGTTTCACGAGGTCCGCGACGACCCCGCCGACCAGCGCCAGCAGCAGTCCCGTCAGGCCGTTGATCAGCGACATCAGCCCGAGCGCCGCGAACGAGCCGGTCAGCTCGAAGACCAGCCAGCCCCGCAGGAACTGCTGCATGTCGTTCGAGGTGAAGCCGGAGAAGATCGAGGTCAGGAACCAGCGGAAGTTCCGGTCCTCGAGGGAGCGGAACGTCCGCACCCGGCCCCGTGACTGTGCCTCGATGGCCGGCCCCCGTTCCAGCGTCCGGGGCAGTGCCCGGCGTTACGCGCCGCCCCGCTCGAGGTCGTCCAGCGCCTCGCGGATCCGCGCTTCGCGCGCCTCGATGCGACCGCGTGACTCGAGGTCCGTGAAGACGTACCCGGCGTTGCGGAGGATTCCGTCGACGACCATCGCGCCGACCTCGTCCGGCTGCTGGCGGTGGGTGCGTGCGGGCGCCTCCATCCCCGTGCGCCCGCCGAAGCGGGCGTGCCGGTTGCGCTCGGCCTCGTAGAGGCGTGTCGCCACCGGACCGGGGCAGAGCGCCGTCACGCCGATCTCCTCGTCCGCCAGCTCCGCGCGCAACACCTCGGAGAACCCGATCGCGGCCCCCTTCGAGGCCGTGTAGATCCCCATCTCGCCGTCGAGCCGTGGCGCGACGGGGGCCATCGAGACTGTGTTGACGATGTGCGCGGGCGCGTTTGCGCGCAGGTGCGGGAGGAAGGCGCGCACGCCGCGCACCATGCCGTGGACGTTCACCTCGAACAGCCAGTTCCAGTCGGCCTCGGTCGCCTCTGCCAGAGGCCCCATCGTCATCACGCCGGCGTTGTTGACCAGCACGTGCACCGCTCCGAACGCCTCGATCGTAGCCTCGGCAAGGCTCTCGATGTCGTCGCCGTCGGTCACGTCGACGTGCCGGGCGATCGCCGGGTGGCCCGCGTCCCGGATCGCGGCTGCGACCGCCTCGGCCGCCCGTCCCTCGATGTCGGCGATGACGAGGCGCGCACCTGCATCGGCGAGCGCGTCCGCGATGCCGCGCCCGATACCGCTACCGGCGCCCGTTACGACTGCAACCCTTCCCTGTAGTTCCTCCATGGCGCTCTCCTCCTCGTCGGACATGGCGACGGTACCACGCGAGCGAGGGCGCATTGGCCGATCCGGCGCGGCCCGCAGGCACAACCCGCAGCGGGTAGGATTCTGACGGCGGCAGCGAGCCGTGCCTGCGGGCTGCCGCCGGTTCGAGGGAGCCACGACATGACGAACAGCACCGACGGCGGCCGCTACCCGGTCGTCTGGCCCCGCAGCAAGCGCCAGCTCCAGCCGATGCCGCTCGCGCCGAGGCTGGACACCCTGGCCGGCAAGACGATCGCCCAGCTCTGGGACTACGTGTACCGCGGCGACGAGGTCTTCGACCTGCTCGAACCGCAGCTCGAAGCCCGCTACCCCGGCGTGCGCTTCGTGAGCTGGCGCGAGTTCGGCACCACGCACGGCGCCGAGGAGCGCGAGGTTCTCGCCTCGCTCCCGCAGCGCTTCAAGGAGCTGGGGGTCGACGCCGCCATCTCCGGGATGGGCTGCTGAGGCAGCTGCACGCCCGCCGTGATGCGGGCAAGCGCGGCGTGCGAGCTGGCGGGCGTCCCTACCTCCTCGTTGGTCTGCGAGGGCTTCATCGGACAGGCCGGCACGACCTCGGCCGGCCTCGGGCTGCCGAACCTGCCCCTCGCGCTCGTGCCCGGCCACGTCGGCAACCAGAGCGACGAGGAGATGAAGCAAAACGTCCTCGATGTGACCCTCGACGCGGTCGTTGCCAACCTGCTCGAGGCTCCCGAGGACGCCCCCGCGTTCGACGAGCCCTCGCCGCGCGAGATCGTCTTCGAGGGCAGCTTCGAGGAGGTCAACCGCTACTTCACCGAGTGCGAGTGGAGCGACGGCCTGCCGGTCGTGCCGCCGACCATCGCGAAGGTGGAGGAGTTCCTCGCCTTCACGGATCGCGACCCGGACGAGGTGCTGGGCGTGATCCTCGCGGACAACCGCGCCGTCACGATCTGGAGCATCGCGGTGAACGGCGTGATGGCGGGCTGCCGGCCGGAGTACATGCCGGTGCTGGTCGCCCTCGCCGAGGCGATGGCCGATCCCGAGTACGGGGTGGAGCACAGCGGCAACACGCCCGGCGCCGAGACGCTGATCACGCTCAACGGCCCGATCATCAAGGAGCTGGGCTTCAACTATGAGCAGGGCGCGCTGCGCGACGGCTTCCAGGCGAACACCTCGGTCGGGCGCTTTTGGCGCCTCTACCTGCGCAACGTCGCCGGCTTCCTGCTGCACAAGAACGACAAGGCGACGTTCGGCAACACCTGGCGCGTCGTACTGGCGGAGAACGAGGACGTCCTCGCCGGGATCGGCTGGCCGCCCAACAGCGTGGAGATGGGCTTCGAGGCAGGCGACAACACCGTCACCATCGCGCGCTACACCGGCAGCGACATGATGGCCTCGGTCTACGGCGACACGCCCGAGCGCGTCCTGCCCTACATCGCCGACGCGGTGCTCAAGCAGAACACCTGGCAGCTGATCTTCACCGTCGGCAAGTCGATGGGCTCGCTGCGGCCGCTGCTGGTGCTCAGCCCGATTTTGGCGCAGACGATCGCGAAGGCCGGCTGGAGCAAGCAGGACGTGAAGCAGTACCTCTTCGACCACGCCCGGCTCCCTGCCTGGGAGTTCGAGCGCTACCTCGGAGATTGGACCGACCACGTGATCCGCTCGCTCGAGGCCGAGGTGAACCTCGGGAGGATCCCGCGCGTTTTCCTCGATTCGGACGACCCGAACCGGCTCGTGCCGATCGTCTTCGAGCCCGACGACTTCATGATCGCCGTGGGCGGCGACCCGCTCCGCAACAACGCCTGCACCTTCGCGCACAACGGCAGGCTCGGTTACCCGGTGGCGAAGAAGATCGAGCTGCCCGCCGGCTGGGAGGCGAAGCTGGCCGCGGCACGCACGCGCTGACGGGCGGAAGAGCCCGACGATGGTGCAGCGCCGCCACGGCAGGTACGACGTGCTCGTGATCGGCGGCGGCGTGACCGGCCTGACCGCTGCGCAGCACGCCGCCCGCCGCGGCCTCAGCACGGCGCTGCTCGAGGGCGAGCCGCTCTTCGGCGGCCAGATCGCGACCGTCGAGCAACTCGACGGCTACCCGGCTGCCGGCGCGCTCTCCGGCGTCGACCTCGCCGTTGGCCTCGTCGAGCAGTGCCGCTCGCTCGGCGTCGTGATCATCGAGGCAGCCGTCGAGACGCTCGCGGCCGAGGGCGGCGGGCACGTCGCGACCGCCGGCGGCGAGCGCCACCGGGCACGCGCCGTGGTCGTCGCCTCGGGCGCGCGGCTCAAGCAGCTCGGGGTGCCCGGGGAGAGCGATCTGCTCGGCAAGGGCGTCTCGCAGTGCGCCTGGTGCGACGGCCACCTGTTTCGAGGCGAAGACGTCGCCGTGATCGGCGGCGGTGATGCGGCGGCGCAGGAGGCGCTGGTCCTCGCCGACTTCTGCCGCACCGTCCACGTCGTCGCGCGCAGCCCGCTGCGTGCGAAGCAGGACTACGTCGCCCGGCTCTCCCGGCTCGGTAACGTCGAGTTCGTCTGGGGCTGCGAGGTCGACGCGATCCTCGGAAGCGAGGCGGTCGAGGGCGTGCGGCTGCGCCGCGTCGGGGACGGCAGCCTCAGCGATCTGGCCTGCAAGGCCGTCTTCCCCTTCATCGGCTCCGCCCCCAACAGCGAGTTCCTGCCTCCCGAGGTGGCGTGCGAGGACGGCTACGTCGTCACGGACGCGGAGTTCGCGACCTCGCTGCCGGGCGTCTTCGCGGCGGGCGCAGTGCGCCGTGGCTACGGCGGCCACGTGGCTGAGGCGGTCGGCGAGGCCGTCTCCGCAGCGGGCGCCGCGGCACGCTACCTGCGGGGCGAGTGACGGGCCTCGCGAGGCTCCTCGCTACTCCTCCAGCTTGAAGACGCGCACGGCGTTCTCGCGCAGGAACTTCGGCCAGACGCGGTCGCGGAACGGAACCTCCGCCAGCTCCTCGAAGATGCGGTCCAGCGAGAGCCCCGTGGGGAAGTAGCCGGCGTAGAGCACCTTGTCCGCGCCTCGCGTGTTCGCGAAGTCGATGATGTCTTGCGGGTAGTGGCGAGGCGCGAACGCGCTCGTCGAGTAGTAGAGGTTCGGCCACTTGAGCAGCAGCTTCACCGCCAGCGCCGTCCACGGCTCGCCGCCGTGGCGCATCACGAAGCGCAACTCCGGGAAGAACCAGCAGACCTCGTCGATCAACGCCACGTCCTGCGCCTGCATCGGCACGCGCGGCCCCGGCACTCCCGAGGTGACCGTGACCGCGATGTCCAGCTCGACGCACTTCGCGTACACGGGGTAGGCCCGCTTGTCGTTGATCGGCACCTGCGGGGTGACGAAGGCCGGCGTGACCGCCGCGGCCTTCACGCCCAGCTCGCGCACGGCCTGCTCCAGCCTGCGCAGCGCCGGGACGCCCTCGTTGGGATCCACGGTGTAGCTGCCGCTGAAGCGGTCGGGGTGCAGCTCGAGGGCGCGCCGGCCGGCGCCGTCCTCCGCGGTCACGTCGACGAGGGCGCGCCAGATGCCGTGCCTGTCCATCTCGGCGAGCGTGAACTCGACCATCTCCTCGAGGCTGCCGGTCTCCGGGATGTCCGGGCGGTTGCGGTACTGGTACTCCACCGGATAGTCGAAGACCTCGAGCGACTCGTGGTCGCGCAGCAGCGGGCGGAAGGCGCTGTAGGCCTTGCGGCCGGGAGTGGGGATGCCGAGCAGCGTGTCGACGACGCCGATGTCGCTGGGCATGGCCATCACGCTGCTCCCTCGTCTCGCCCGGCGCGGCCGCCGTGCATGCGGTCATTCATAGCAGAGACGGCGACGGCGGATCGCGGCGCGCCGGGTAGCAGGAGGGCGACGGTGCGCGTGTATAGTCGGGCGGCGTACACGCCGGAGCGCGCCCATGAACGAATACGTGATGCGGCGGGTCCTGCTGGTCCCGCCCACGGTGTTCATCATCTCGCTGATCGTATTCGGCTCGATCCGGCTGCTGCCCGGCGACGCTCTCGACGACCGGCTGGCCGAGGCCGGCGTGCCGGCCGACGATCGCGTGAAGATCCGCGCCGATCTCGGGCTCGACCGGCCCCTGCTGGAGCAGTACCTCGACTGGATCGGCGGGCTGGCGCGGGGCGACCTCGGCGACTCGATATTCAGCAAGGACAGCGTGCGGGAGCGCGTCTGGCGGGCGCTGCCGATCACGGTCGAGCTCGACGTGCTCTCGATCCTTTTTGCGGTCGTCCTCGGCGTCCCCGCGGGCCTGATCTCGGCGCTGAAACCGGGTTCGTTCATCGATCTGGCCGTCCGCTCGCTCGCGATCGGCGGGCTGTCGATCCCCAACTTCTGGCTGGCGACGCTGCTGATCGTGCTGCCGGCGATCTGGTGGGGGTGGACGCCGTTGCGCCCGTACGTCCCGTTCGCGGAGGACCCCGTCGAGAACGTCACGCTCCTGCTGCTGCCCGCGCTCGTGCTCTCGCTGCGGCTCGGCGCCACGGTGATGCGCATGGTCCGTTCGGAGATGCTGGAGGTGATCCGTGCGGACTACGTGCGAACGGCCCGCGCGAAGGGCCTGACCGAGTACCGCGTCGTCACGAGGCACGCCTTCCGCAACGCGGCGATCCCCGTGGTCACGGTGATCGGGCTCTCGGTTGCGACCCTGCTCGGCGGCAGCGTGATCATCGAATCGATCTTCGGCCTGCCGGGACTCGGGCGCCTGATGCTGGAGGCGATTCGCGAGCGGGAGTTCGAGATGATCCAGAGCGTGGTGCTCCTCTTTGGCGTGTTCGTGATGCTCGTCAACCTGGCGGTGGACCTCGTGTACGGGTTCCTCAACCCGCAGATCCGTTACGGATGAGCGGGCGTGCGAGGCGGGGACGAAGAGCGGTGACTGCGATGGGTGACGGGCGATGACGGCTGCGGCGAGCCTCTCCCGTCCGGGCGGCCGCGTGCGCTCGCTGCGACGAAGTCTCTGGCGCTTCCTGCGCAAGCAACCGCTGGGGACCTTTGGCGCCGTGGTCGTGGTCGTCTTCATCGCGCTCGGCGCCATCGGTCCCTACATCGTGCCGTTCGATACGTCTGCGATCGCCGTCGGGCCCCGCCTCTCCGGCCCCACGCTGGACCACCCCTTCGGGACGGACGCGTTCGGACGCGATCAGTTCAGTCGCGTCATCGTCGGCGCGCGACTCTCCGTCTTCATCGGCTTCGGGGCGGTCGCGATCGGAACGGGGGCGGCTACTATCCTCGGGCTCTGGGTGGGGTACGTCGGCGGAAAGGTCGACATCGTCATCCAGCGCGTGGTGGACGGCGTGATGGCGTACCCGCCGCTCGTGCTCGCGCTGGTGGCGGTCGCCGTGCTGGGGCCGAGCGCGCTCAACGTCACGCTCGTGCTCGGCGTGCTGATGATCGCGGCCAACTCGCGCGTGGTTCGCGGCTCCACGCTCGCGGTCAAGGAGTCGACCTACGTCGAGGCGGCGAGGGTGGTGGGCGCCAACACGCCGCGCGTGATCGTGCGGCACATCCTGCCGAACGTGGTATCGCCGCTGATCGTGATCGCGACGGTCAGCCTCGGCAGCGTCATCCTGGCCGAGGGCGCTCTCAGCTTCCTGGGCCTGGGCGTCCCGCCGCCCACGCCCTCGTGGGGGCGCATGATCGGCGGCGAGGAGTCGCGCTTCTACTTCGCGACGAACCCCTCGCTGGTGCTGTTCCCCGGGGCGGCCCTCACGCTGGTGGTGTTCGCCTTCAACATGTTCGGCGACTCGCTGCGCGATGTCCTCGATCCGCGGCTGCGCGGGGAGTGATCGAACGCTGCGACGGCTGCCCGCCGAACCTGCTAGCATGCCGCTCATTACGGCCGTGTCTAGGTGTGCTAGATCGATGGTCACGCAGGCCAGCACGAGTGGCCAAGAGGGGGAGCAGATGCCATACAGCCCGTTCGAGATGCGAGGAATCCTCAGCCGTCGCGCGCTGCTGCGAGGCGGCGCGGTGGGCGCCGCGGGACTCGCCGCAGCCGCGCTCATCGGCTGCGACGGCGACGACGACGAAGAGCCGGCGCCCGCACCCGCCACGCCCGCCGCCACGCCGACCGCTGCGGCGGCTACGCCCGAGGCGACGGCTACGCCAACTGCAACTGCCGCCGCGCCTGCGGCGACCCCGACGCCACGGGCCACAGCGCCACCCACGCCGACTCCCACGCCCACGCCGACACCGGACCCCGAGGCGGAGAAGCGGGGCGGCGAGATCGTCACGGTCTTCTTCCGCCTCCGCACCTCGTGGGATCCGCATCGCGCGACCTCACCGATCCAGACGCAGGACCACTGGGGCCTGGTCGGCAACCAGCTCTTCGTGCCGGACCCGGAGACGCTGCTCGCCGTCGGCGACCTCGTCACCGATTGGGAGTGGACGGGCGACACCACGCTCGTCGCGAACCTGGACCCGGCAGCGAAGTGGCAGAACATCCCGCCCGTCAACGGCCGCCCGTTCACGGCGTCGGACGCCAAGTTCAACGTCGAGCGCATCGCCTTCAGCGAGTGGTCGCCGCGCGCCTTCCTGTTCTCGACGCTCGAGAGCGTGGATGCCGTCGACGACACCACGGTGCAGTTCAACCTCAAGAGCCCGGACGCCAACTTCCTCGACGCGCTGGCCTCGCTCTTCAACGCGATGGTTTCACCCGAGGTGGCGGAGCTGGCCGGCGACGACCTGAACGACCCGCGCGCGCTGATCGGTACGGGACCGTTCCTCTCCGAGTCGCACGAGGACGGCGTCGGCGGGCGCTACGTCCGGAACCCGGACTACTGGCGTGCCGGCCGTCCCTACCTCGACGCGGTCGAGTACCGAATCATCCCGGACGACTCGGTGCAGTTCGGCCTCTTCAAGGCCGGCGAGATCGATGGTCCGGCGCGAGTCTGGCCGAACAGCTTCGGCATCCAGCTGCAGGAGGAGGAGGACCTGACGGTCTGGCACTCCGATGGCGCCGTCCGCGGCTACAGCGGTGTCGTCTACCAGCTCCAGCGGGAGCCGTTCAACGACTGGCGGCTGCGCGTGGCCGTACACCTGGTGTTCAACCGGCAGGCGCTTGCTGAGTTCCAGTACGAGGGCTTCGCCTCGCTCACGACCCCCGGCGGTCGCGACCCGTACTTCACCATCCCGGACGAGGAGATCCTTGCGCAGCCCGGCTTCCGCCCGGACAAGGAGGGGGACATCGCGCAGGCCGCCCAACTGGTGCAGGCCGCCGTCGGCGGCGAGTTGGAGGTGCCCCAGCACACCGGCGAGAACTACGTGGTGCAGAACGAGGTGCTCCAGGCGGAGCTCGCCACCATCGGCATCAAGACCGAGCTCAAGATCCTGCCCGGCGGCGGGATCATCTCCACGGAGCACGCCGAGGCGAACGAGGACTTCCGCTTCCAGTCGACGACGCGCGGCGGCGGCGACACGGTGGACCACTCGTTCCTGCAGACCTTCCACCCCGGCGGGTCGCAGAACCCTTACGGCGTCGACGACCCCGATCTGACCGCGATGATCGAGCAGCAGCGCGGAATCCTCGATCCCGAGGAGCGGCGCGAGGTGTACCGCAACGTCGAGCGCCACATCCTCGAGAACATGTACATCGCGCCCGGCCTGCGCGGTCAGGGCTTCATGTTCTGGAAGAACCGGGTCCAGGGGTACCGCTTCGGTCTCTCCGGAGGCGGCAACGTCAAGTCGCACCTCTTCGAGGAGATCTGGGTCGAGGACTCGTAGGAGCAGCCGCCGCGCGAGCAGCGCGGACGGTCATCACGCGGCGCACGTCCGGCACTCGCCGGCGTGCGCCGTACTGATCACGGGGAGGATCGCGGGCCGTGACTCTCGACGTGCAGAAGACGAGCTGGGAGCGCTCGACCGCCGTGCCCGGCCAGCTCACGGAGCCGTTCACCCGCTGGGTCCGCACGCCCGACACCGTCTTCGGCGAGGGCGCCCACCGCTACCGGGTGATCGACAACTGGGCGCGGCGTCCTCGCGGCTGGGCGCTAGGCGACGTCGCGGGCGTGGCCGTCGACGCGGATGACAACCTCTTCGTCTACAACCGCTCGAGCCGCCCGATCCAGATCTACGACAAGGACGGCGACTTCCTCGATTGGTGGGGCGACGACGAGCACACCACCCCGCACGGCATCACGATCGACGCGGCGGGCGATGTCTGGCTGGCCGACACCGGCGACCACCTCGTGAAGAAGTGCACGCCGGACGGGAAGCTGCTGCTTGCGATCGGGCGGCGTCACATCAACATGCCGGACATGGGCGGAGTGCCGTTCAACCGGCCGACGCGCGTGGCGGTCGCCGCCAACGGCGACCTCTACGTCAGCGACGGCTACGGCAACAGCCACATCCACGTCTTCGACGCCGGCGGCGACCACAGGTTCACCTTCGGCAGCCCCGGCGACGGGCCCGGCCAGTTCAGCACGCCGCACGCGATCTTCATCGACCACAACCAGCGCGTGTACGTCTGCGACCGCATGAACAGCCGCATCCAGCTCTTCAACCTCGACGGCGAGTACCTCGAGGAGTGGCGCGGCGTGCACCTGCCGGACGACCTGGTGGTCGCCCCGGACGGCACGGTCTACATCGCCGAGCTGCTGCACCGGATCACGATCTGGAGCCCGGACGGCCGCCGCGTCGCGGGTTGGGGCGACGAGGGCTGCGAGTGCCCGGAGAACGCGCTGCCGCTCACGCAGTGCCCGGCGGAGAGCCAGGACGCGGGGATGGTGATCGGCCCGCACGGCATCACGCTCGACTCCGAGGGCAACATCTACGTCGGCGACCTTGCCGACACCTACCGCGGGATCGATCGCGGAGCGCGCGCGGTCCAGAAGTTCGTGCCGGTGGATTGAACGTCCGGCAGGCGGGGCGGCGGCCATGGAGTACGAGCGCTACGAGTTCCTGAAGATCGCGCTCGACGACGCGGGCATCCTCACCGTCACGCTCAACCGCCCGGAGCGGCTGAATGCGGCTCACCCGCCGATGCTCGATGAGCTGGAGCGGATCTTCCACGAGATCAACCGCGACCCGGCCGTGCACGTCGTCGTGCTCACCGGCGCGGGCCGCGCCTTCTGCGCCGGCGGTGACATCCAGGCCATGTCCGACCGCAACACCGGCGACGAGGAGCACGCCTGGGCGATCCCCAAGCCGGGGCGCCACGACATCATCCGCGGCCTGCTCGCCCTCGAGCCGCCGATCATCGCCGCGGTCAACGGCGTCGCGGTCGGCGTCGGCGCGACGCTCGCGCTGTTCTGCGACATCGTGATCGCGAGCGACGCGGCCCGAATCGGCGATTCGCACATCAAGCTGGGGATGGTGCCGGGCGATGGCGGCACCGTGATCTTCTCGCACCTGCTGGGCCCGCAGAAGGCGAAGCAGCTGCTGCTCACCGGCGACCTGATCGACGCCGCCGAGGCGGAGCGCCTCGGCCTGTTCAGCGAGGTGGTGCCGGGCGAAGAGCTGATGGAGCACGTGCTCGACCTCGCGCGACGCATCGCGGCCAACCCGCGGCTGGCCGTGCGCTGGACGAAGATGTCGCTCAACCGCCGGCTGGAGGAGGAGGTGCTGCTCGGCCAGCTGCCCGCCTCGTCGCTGGAGTGGCTCTCCCTGCAGATGGAGGACCACAAGGAGGCGATCCGCGCCTACGAGGAGAACCGCCCGCCGGAGTACACCGGCCGCTGACGCGCAGGAAGCTACAGCGCAGGCAGGTGGTCCCCGATGCCGAGCTCGGCGAGGATGCCGCGGAACCACTCGATCACCTCGGGGTGGTAGGGGATGCCGCGCTCGCGGCGGATCGCCTCCTCCTCGTGCTCGGGCAGGCCGGCGTAGTAGACGCGCTCCTCGCCGGGCGCCGTCTTCGCGCCGCGCAGGCGTCGCAGGTAGGCGTCCATGTCGTCCTTGAACTGATCGAGGTCGGTGAACGCGTCGACGCGGTACGCGAGCAGGTGGTGCGCCTGGCGGACGCGGCGATCCGGCCCTCCCGCGCCCCCTGAGAGCAGGCTCGTCAGCACCTCGACCATCACGGCGAGGCCGTAGCCCTTGTGCGAGCCGATCTCGCGCGTGCCGCCCAGGGGCAGCATCAGGAACGGCTCGGGAATCGGCTGCTCCTCCATGATCGGCGCGCCGTCCTCGCCGGCAATCCAGCCCGGCAGCGTGTCGCGGCCGAGGCGCTGCACGAGCCGCACCTTGTTCCCGGCGACCGAGCTCATCGAGCCGTCGAAGATGAACGGCGCCTCCTCGCGCGTGGGCACGGCGACCGCGATCGGGTTGAGGCCGACGAGCGGCTCGGCCCCGAAGGTGGGCGTCACGCTGACGCCGCCTGCGGTCATCGATACGCCGATCATGTCCTCGTCGAGGGCCATCGCGGCCGTATAGGCGGCGGCGCCGTAGTGCCCGCCGTTGTAGACGGCGACCGAGCCGATGCCGTACTGGCGCGCGCGTTCGATCGCGATCCGCATCGCCTCGGGCCCGATCACGCCACCGTGGGCGCCATCGGAGTCGATGGTGCAGGCGGCCGGGCTGTCGTGGGTGATGCGCCAGTGCGGATCGAGGTTGATGCTGCCGTCCCGGATCGCGTCGACGTAGTAGCGCAGCATGTTCGAGACGCCGTGCGAGTCGATGCCGCGGATGTCCGCGTAGAGCAGCACGTCCGCCGACTGCACGGCGTGCTCGCGCGGCATGCCGAGGGCGGCGAACAGGTCCTCGACGGTCGCGCGCATCACGCCGGGATCGACGCGCACCTCGATCTCGCGGGGGACGTGGAACCGTTCCAGCATCAGTCCTGCCTCTCAGGCGCTCGCGGTGTGGAAGACCGGCAGCACGTCCTCGATGAACGCCTCGTAGGCGTCCCAGTTGATCGGCGGCCGGAAGGCGATGTTGAGGCCGCCGACGCCCGTCTCGACGTACTCGCCAATGCGGTCGATCGCCTGCTGCGCCGTGCCCGTGATCGAGCCCGGCACGTAGTTGTCCGGCGGGTCGGCATCGCTGTCGCCGGCGTGGGCGCGCATGTGGAAGCGGAGGTTGACGCTGGTCCCGATCTCGGCGGGGTCGCGGCCCAGGCGTTCGCACGCCTGCTCCAGCGCGTCCAGCCGCTCGCGGATGACCTCGGGCGGCTGGTAGGGGACGTTGTAGCCGTCGGCGTACTGGGCGGCGAGCCGCGGCGTCCGTCTCGGGCCGTTGCCGCCGACCCAGAGGCGCATGTTCGGGTTGAGTGGCTTGGGGCTGCCGACCGCGCCCGGGAGCCGGTAGTACTTGCCTTCGAAGTTCGTCACCGGATCGCGCCACAGCGAGCGCACGATCTGCAACGTCTCCTCGAGCTGCTCGAAGCGCTGGCCCAGCGGCGGGAAGTCGTAACCGAACTCGCGGAACTCCTCCTCGAACCAGCCGGCGCCGATGCCGATCTCGGCGCGCCCGCCGGAGAGGTGGTCGATGGTGACGGCGGCCTTGGCGAGCAGGCTCGGGTTGCGGAACAGCGCGCAGAAGACGAGGCAGCCGACGCGCATGTTGCTGGTCGCCCCGGCCAGCGCGGCCATCGAGGCGACGCCCTCGAAGCAGGGGTCCTCGCGCAGGTTCAGGGGGTTGGCGTAGAAGTGGTCCCAGACGGATGCCCAGTGGAACCCGGCCTCGTCCGCCCGCCGCCAGACCCGCAGCAACTCCTCCATCGAGAGGTCCTGCGGCCCGGTGTGGATGCCCAGCTTCAAGCTCATCGGAGTGCTCGCCCCATTTCCCGGCGGTTACGACGTCAGCACGGACGACTCGAGCTTCTTGCGCGCCATCACAAGATCGTAGTCCGTCTGCAGGCCCAGCCAGATGTGGGCCTTGATCTCCAGTGCGGCCTCAAGCTGCAAGGCGGTCTCCGCAGTGATTGCCTTCCGCCCTCGGACAATCTCGTTCACCACCTGGTAGGGCCGTCCCATTTGCCGCGCCAATTCACGCTGGGACATCCCCCGGACATCAAGCTCCTCTCCGAGCAAAGAACCCGGGTGGGAGGCAAGATCCGATTCCACGTAGGGATACGTCTCACTCATGGTAGTCCACCACTTCCTCGATGATGATCGCCTGCTCGTCCTCGATCGTGACGATCATTCGCACCTGCCCCGTCAACCTCAGCGCATGCTGACCTCTTCGGTTGCCGGTCAACGGATGGAGGTTCAGCGACCGTATCTTGTCGAGGTACTCAACGCGCTGCGTGCGTCGCAATGTCCGCACTCGGTTAACGTAGCGCTCTCCTACGACAGGCCCCCACTCCCGAACCGCGCGGTTGCTCTGCTCGAAGGCCCGCTGCAACCGCCGGTTACGAAAGCGAATCTCCACATGGCGAACGTACTACCAAGGGGTGAACGTGTCAATCACGGGGTGAACACCGGCCCGGACCACGCTCCTCTAGTATGGCCCCATGACGCAACCACTCGAGGGCAAGGTGGCCGCCGTTACCGGCGCCGGGCGCGGCATCGGCCGCGGGATCGCGCTGCGGCTCGCAGCCGAGGGTGCGAAGGTCGTCGTCGCCGACTACGGCGGACCCGTCGACGGCGCGGGCGGTCCGGAACAGGACGTCGCCCAGGTCGTCGCCAACGAGATCATCGACGCGGGCGGCGAGGCCGCCCCGAGCCGCGCCGACGTCTCGACGATGGAGGGCGGCGAGCAGATCGTCGCGACGGCCATCGACCACTTCGGGCGGCTGGACGCGATGATCTGCTGCGCCGGCATTCTCGTCGACGGTGGCCTGCTGGAGGTGAGCCCGGACGCCTGGGAGCGGGCGATGGGCGTGCATCTGCGCGGGCACTTCTCCTGCGCGCGGGCGGCCGCCGCGGTCATGCGCGAGCAGGGCAGCGGCACCATCATCTCCTTCTCCTCGAGCACCGCGCTCGCCGGCGCGGGCGTCCGCGTCGCCTACGCAACCGCGAAGGCGGGCGTGATCGGCTTCGCGCTCAGCCTCGCCGAGGAGCTCGAGCCGCTCGGGATCACCTCGAACTGCATCGTGCCTGTCGGCGCGACGCGCATGCACGACATCGTGGCCCAGCAGATGGGACAGGTCGGCGAGGACGACCCGCTGCCGAGCGAACAGGCGATCGGCGGCGCGATGGACCCGGCGAACGTCGCGCCGATCGTCGCCTACCTGCTGACCGACGAGGCCGCCGCGATCAACGGGCAAGTCTTCGGCGCGGTCGGGCGGGGGGTCTACCTCCTCAACCAGCGCGAGTGGGTCAGGCACATCCACAGCGAGGGGCCGTGGACGCTGGATGCGCTGATCGAGCGCGTACCGGCGGAGCTGGGGCCGGACCTCGATCATCGCCGGGTGCCGTGGCCTGGCCGCTAGCGGCCCGGAAGGCGCAACCCCGATGGTGAACGTGACGCGGCTCGAACACCACGGCTGGGCGAACAGCGACGGGCGCTGGGGCGCTCCTGCGACCCGCTCCCGCGGGATCGTCGAGGAGCCGCTCGGCTCCGGCGAGCACAGCTACTACGTCGTCGACAACTGGGCGCGCCGGCCGCGCGGCTGGGCGTGGATCGACGTCGCCGGAGTCGCCGTCGACGCCGAGGACCGCGTCTTCGTCTTCTCGCGCTCGCGGCGCCCGGTCCAGGTCTACGACCGGGACGGCTTCTTCCTCGACTGGTGGGGCGACGACGTGACCACGACGGCGCACGGAATCACGGTCGATGTCGAGGGCAACGTCTGGCTCGCCGACACGGGCGACCACACCGTGCGCAAGTTCACGCCGGACGGGAAGCCGCTGCTCAGCCTCGGCACCCCGCACCAGAGCGCGCCCCGCATGGGCGGCGATCCGTTCAACGAGCCGACGCGCGTGGCCGTGGCCGCCAACGGCGACCTCTACGTCAGCGACGGCTACGGCAACGCGCGCATCCACGTCTTCAGCGCGGACGGCGAGTACCGCTTCGGCTGGGGCAGCCCGGGCTCCGGCCCTGGCCAGTTCTCGAACCCGCACGCCGTCAGCATCGGCCCGGACGGCCGCGTCTACGTCTGCGACCGCTCCAACCGCCGCATCCAGGTCTTCAGCGCCGACGGTGAATACCAGGAGGAGTGGTCCGGCGTGAACCTGCCGGACGACCTCGCCTGGGGCCCGGACGGCAACGCCTACGTCGCCGAGCTGCTGCACCGCATCAGCATCTGGAGCCCGCAGGGCGAACGCCTCGCCGGCTGGGGCGACGAGGGCTGCACCTGCCCGGAGCAGCCGCCGATCCCGCCCTGCCCGGCCGAGCAGCAGGCGGCCGGCCACGTGATCGGCCCACACGGCCTCGCGGTGGACTCGCAGGGCAGCATCTACGTCGGCGACCTCGCCGAAACCTACCGCGGCATCGACCGCGGATCGCGTGCGCTGCAGAAGTTCGTGCGGGTCGACGCGTAGCGGGCACTCAATAAGACTTGACTTATAGTAGGCATGACTTATACTCATGGCGTGGGAAGTGGAGTACACCGACCAGTTCGAGGGCTGGTGGGAAGGCCTGAGCATCGAACAGCAGGAGGCGCTCGACGATCGGGTCATGCTGCTCGCGGAGGTTGGTCCGGGGCTCGGGCGGCCGGTGGTCGATACGATCACGAACTCCCGCCACGCCAACATGAAGGAGTTGAGGGCCTCACAGGGTGGTGCGTTGCGGGTGCTCTTCGCCTTCGACCCGCGGCGTCACGCGATCCTGCTGCTGGGTGGTGACAAGTCGGGTCGGTGGAATGAGTGGTACCGGCGCGCGATCCTCGAGGCGGATGCGCTGTACGACACCCACCTCGAGGAGTTGCGAGCGGAGGGGTTGCTCGGAAACGAGGCCCGGTAGAGGAGTCGGGATCATGGCCAGGAACTATCGCGAGCTCCACGAGCGGGTCGTGGCCCGCCCCGGCGCGCCCGAGCGGCTCGCCGCGCTGCGCGAGGCCACCGTGGCCGAGATCGGGCTGCACGAGCTGCGCCGGGCGCTCAACCGCTCGCAGGTCGACCTTGCGGCGAGCATCGGCAGCAGCCAGCCGGCCGTCTCGCAGTTCGAGCACGGCGAGGACATCCGGCTGTCCTCGCTCCGCAGGTACCTCGAGGGCCTCGGCGCCCGCCTGCGGATCGTCGCTCTCTTCGATGACGGCGAGACGGAGACGGCGATCCCGCTGCGGATCGGGAGCGGACGGGAGTTGGTCGTCGCCGAGGACTCGCCCGACTACGACGCCTCGCCGGCTCCTTCAGGCGGAGAGGTGACGGGCGAGGAAGGCGATTGAGCTCTCGAGCGCCTGCGGCGTCATCTCCGCGTGCAGGCCGGGGAACGTGTGCAGCTCCTTCTCGGCGGCCGCGATTTGATCGAAGAGGAAGAGCGAGCCGTAGCGGTCGAAGCGCTCGTCGTCCCACTGCACGTGGAAGTACGTGGGGCACGTGACGTTGGGAGCCGCCTCCCGCAGGTGCGGCGCGATCCCGCTGCGGTCGACGCTGCTGCCGGTGAGCCCTGCCTTTCCGAGCACGGCCGCCCGGATCCGCGGCTCCGTGGCCACGAACGGCAGCCCGAACATCGTGCCCATCGAGAGGCCCCAGTAGCCGACGCGGGCCGCGTCGACCAGCTCCAGCTCGCTCAACGCGGCGAGCGCCGCCCGCCAGTCGGCCACCATCTCGGGCACGTTGTTCGGCCGCTGCCAGATCGCGCGGTAAGCGGGGTCGTCGGTGGAGGTCAGGCCGCCGCGGTCGCCGTGGCCGGGCCCGTCGATCGCCGCGGCGGCAAAGCCGCGGTCGCGGGCGAAGCGGATGCCCAGCTCCAGCATGCGATCGCTGCGCTTGTGCCCGCTGCCGCCGTGGCCCAGCAGCACGAGCGGCGCGGCGCGACTCACCGCAGCGGGCGCCCAGAGGATGCCCGGGATCGGCTCGCCCTCGCGCAGCACCTCGAAGCGGCGCTCCGCGACGCGGCCCTCGACCACGGTCTCGCCGAGAAAAGCGAGGGCGCCGGCGGTCGTCGTCATCGAGGGCTCTCCCCGCGCCGGCGGCAGCCGCCTAGAACAGGATCACGCAGCGGCCGCGTGCGCCTCCCGCCTCGAGGCGGGCGTGGGCGTCCGGCGCCTGCTCCATCGCGTAGGTGTCGTAGACACGCAGGCTGAGCACGCCGTCCTCCACCTGCTGGCGCAGCGTATCGAGCAGGTCGGCGCGCTGGTCGTAGCTGCGCACCATCGTGACGTGGAAGTTGATCCCGCGCTCGCCGGTGCCGCCGTAGCCGCGCACCGCGGCGAAGGAGCCGCCGTCGCGCACCGCCCCCACGGCCAGCTCGTTCTGCACAGCCCCGTCGGCGAGCCCGTCGACGCCCCCGGGCACGGCCAGGCGCATCCGCGCCGCGACGTCGTCCCCGCGCGGCACGATGATGTCGGCCCCGAGGTCGCGGACCAGCTTCCAGTCGGCGTCCGAGGAGTCGGCGACGACGCGCAGCCCCTCGGCCTTGGCGAGCTGCACGACGTAGCCGCCGTAGCAGCCGGCAGCCCCCGTCACGCCGAGGGTCTGGCCCGGCTCAAGCGCGAGCTGGTCGAGCGACTGGCGTGCGGTGAGCGCGTTCATCGGCAGGGTGCAGGCCTCGACGTGGCCGGCGCCCGCCGGGGCGCGCACGACGGAGTCGGCGGAGAGCACGATGCTCTGCCGGTAGGCGCCGTGCCTGCCGTGCGGGAGCACCATCGCCATCACCGCGTCGCCGATGGCGAGGTCGGTCTCCGTGCCGGGGCCGATCTCGTCGATGACGCCCGCGGCGTCCATGCCGGGGATATGGGGCGACTGGATGTCGCGCAGCGCATCGGCGCGCGAGCCGTTGCGCAGCATCGTGTCGGTCGGGTTGACCGCGGCGGCGTGGTTGCGGATCCGCACCTCGCCGGGTCCGGCGTGGACCTCGGGCAGGGCGACGACCTCGAGCGCCTCGGGGCCGCCGAACTCGATGACTCCCACTCCTCGCATGGCTTCCTACCTTCCTGTCCGTCCGGTGGCGAGAACACTCGCGCCGGGACTCAGTCCCGGCGCGAGGCTCGTGCACCGATTGTAGCGAGGCGCCAACGGCGCCCCGCGCCTAGCGAGCGGCGGCGGCGGCGATCGCGCGGCCGGTGAAGACCTGCGTCATCGACCGCCGGTACTCCTCCGAGCCCGCCAGGTCCGCGTTGACGTCATCGACAGCAGCGGCCGCTGCGGCGGCCTCGATGGCGTCGTCGTCGAGCGACGAGCCGGTCAGCGCCTCCTCGACCGCCCCGAGGCGCTGCGCGTGCGTCGAGGCGCCGGTCACGGCGACGCGTGCGCCGGTGCAGACCCCGCCCTCGACGGTCAGCGAGGCGGCCACCCCCACGATCGCGAAGTGCGAGGCGGGGTGGCGGAGCTTCGCGTAGGCCGCCTGCGAGGGCGCGTCGAAGCTGACCGAGGTGATCAGCTCGTCCTCCGCCAGGTCGACCTCGAAGAGCCCGCTGAAGAAGTCGCCGGCAGCGACGGTGCGCTCGCCGTCCGGACCCGCAAGGTGGATCGAGGCGTCGAGCGCGACAACCACCGCCGGAAGGTCGGACGCCGGGTCGGCGTGCGCGAGGCTGCCGCCGATGGTCCCGCGGTTGCGCACCTGCTGGTCGCCGATCTCGCCCGCCGCCTCGGCGACGACCGGCGCGGCGGCGAGCAGCACCGGGTCGTCCTCCAACTCGGCGTGCGTGGTGAGCGCGCCGATCGAGATGCGTCCGCCGTCCTCGCTGACCCCGGCGAGGCCGGGGATGCGACCGATGTCGATCAGCAGCGACGGCTCGGCGAGGCGCAGCTTCATCAGCGGGATCAGGCTGTGACCACCGGCGATGAAGCGTGCGTCGCCCTCCGCTGCCTGCTTGAGCGCGATCGCCTCCTCGACGGAGCCGGCGCGCTGGTACTCGAACGCTGAGGGGATCATGCGTCGCCTCCCTGGATCAGACGCCAGAGCTTCTCCGGGCGCAGCATCATGTCGACGTGCTCCACGCCGAACTCGCTGAGCGCGTCGACGGCGGCGTTGACGATGCTGGGCGTGGACCCGATCGTGCCGGCCTCGCCGATGCCCTTCACGCCCATCGGGTTGAGGGGCGAGGGAGTCACGGTGTGGTCCAGCTCGAAGCGCGGCAGGTCCCGCGCGCGCGGGATCGCGTAGTCCATGAACGAGGCGCTCAGCAACTGGCCGCTCTCCTCGTCGTAGACCGCCTCCTCGGTCATCGCCTGGCCGGCGCCCTGGGCGATGCCGCCGTGGATCTGCCCCGCCACGATGAGCGGGTTGATCACGTTGCCGCAGTCGTCGACGCCGACGAAGCGCTGGAGTTCCAGCTCGCCTGTGTCCCGGTTGATCTCGACCTGGGTGATGTAGCAGCCGAAGGGCCAGGTGAAGCCCTCGGGCTCCCAGAACGCCTCCTCGCTCAGGCCGGGCTCGGTGTCCGGCGGGAGCGGGATCGGGATGTAGGCGAAGCCGGCGACCTCGGCGAAGGCGACGCCGGTGTCCTCCTGCCCCGTCGGTCCGATCATCCCCTCGCGGAACGAGAGGTCGGCGGCCTGGGTCTCGAGCATCTGCGCGGCGAACTTGCGCATCTTGTCCTTGACCTTGCCGCTCGCCATGAGCAGCGCGGTGCCGCCCACCACCTGCGAGCGGCTGCCGAAGGTGCCCGTGCCCTCGCGGACTTGCCCGGTGTCGCCATGGATGATCGAGATGTCATCCATCGGGATACCGAGGTCATCCGCCAGCATCTGCGCAAACGTCGTCTCGTGGCCCTGGCCGTGCGAGGACGCGCCGCTCGAGGCGATCACCTTGCCGTCGCGTTCCACGCTCACGCTTGCGTGCTCCCAGAGCCCGACGGTCGGCATCGCCGCCGAGGGGCCGAAGCCGCAGATCTCCGTGTAGAAGGAGAGGCCGAGCCCGACCAGGCGGCCCTCGGCGCGGGCGGAGTCGCGCGCCGCCTTCATCTCCTCCCAGCCGGCGTTCTGGAGCGCCCGGTCGAGCGCGCGCTCGTACTCGCCCGAGTCGTAGACCATCCCGCCCGCGGTCGTGTACGGGAACTGCTCCGGCTGGATGAAGTTGCGGCGGCGGACCTCGGCGGGATCCATCCCCAGCCGGGCCGCCAGCATGTCGATGCCGCGCTCGAGGAAGTAG
>VXMT01000283.1:326-5039 GCA_009840965.1 Chloroflexota bacterium | reverse complement strand
CGGCTGGACCCCCCGCCCCGCCCCCATGCTCGGCGAGCACACCGAGGAGGTGCTGCGCGACGTCGCCGGCCTCTCCGACTCCGAGATCGCCCACCTCGCCACCCTCGGCGTCACGCGCAACGTGCCGGATGGGGCTGTGGGGCGGTAGGGAGCGGTCTGGCGATGCCGGTCAAGGTGGTCTCGTGGAACATCGCGCACCGCGTTGAGCCCTGGCGTGTCCTCATCGACATGGATGCGGACATCGCGCTCTTGCAGGAAGCCGGCGCGCCGCCCCGCGACGTCGCGAGCCGGATCGGCGTGGATCCCGCCCCCTGGCGAACCGCCGGTGCGCGCCACGCGCCATGGCGAACGGCGGTCGTCAGGCTCTCGGATCGCGTCAGCGTGGAGTGGATCGAGGCGAAGCCGCTCGAGGAGGCGCGCGGGGGGGAGTTCGCCGTCAGCCTGCAAGGGACAATCGCCGCCGCCATCGTGAGCGCACCGGACGTCGATCCGTTCGTCGCCGTCTCCATGTACTCGCTCTGGACGAGGCTGCACCGATTCACCGGGAGCAGGGGGATCGTCTCGGACGCCTCGGCTCATCGCCTGGTCTCCGACCTGTCCCAGTTCGTGAGGCGCCGGAATGGCCCTCATGTCCTCGCTGCCGGAGACCTCAACATCCTCCACGGCCACGGCGAGCACGGGCGCGAGTACTGGGCCACCCGCTACGGGACCGTGTTCGACCGGATGGAGGCGCTGGGTCTGCGCTTCGTCGGTCCTCAGTACCCTCAGGGGCGACAGGCGGATCCGTGGCCCAAAGAGCTTCCCGAGGACAGCAAGAATGTCCCCACGTACTACACGGTCCGGCAGGGGGGTCCTGCCGCGGCGACCCGGCAGCTGGACTTCGTCTTCGCCTCCAGAGGGTTTGCCGACTCCGTGAGCGTGCGAGCAATGAACGAGCCGGAGCAGTGGGGTCCCAGCGACCATTGCCGCGTGGAGATTGAGGTTTCGTAGCGCCTACGTCGCGTCCGCGAGGTAGGCGTCGCCGATGACCTGATCGTCCAGCAGTTGCTGGTAGCGCTCGTCGCTGACGCCGAGCAGGTCCTGCAGCACCTCGCGGTTGTGCTGGCCGAGCAGCGGGGCGTGGCTGCGGATGCGCAGCGGGCGCTCGCGGAAGCGGGCGACCGGGGCCGGGTAGCTGTGCGTCCCCGCCTCGGGGTGGTCGACTTCCTGCCAGAAGCCGCGCTCGCGCAGGTGCTCGTTCTCGCGCAGCTCCTCCTGGCGCAGCAGCTCGGTCGTCGGCACCCCCGCGGCCTGCAGCCGCTCCATCAGCTCGCGCGCGACGTGCCGCGAGGTCCACACCTCGATCAGCGGCTCGAGCTCGTCCTGGTGCTCGTAGCGCACCTCCGAGGTCGCGAAGCGCGGGTCGTCGGCCAGCTCCGGCGCGCCCATCTCGGCCGCGAGCGCGGCGAACTGCTCGTCGCTCGCGACGGCGATCGCGATCCAGCGGCGGCGGCTCGACTCACTCTGCTCGCCGGTCGCGTCGAGGCAGCGGAAGACGCCGCTCGGCGCCTTCGAGGGGTGGCGGTTGCCGAAGGTGCCGCGCACGCGGCGGTTGAACGAGTAGTCCATCAGCGCCCACGAAATGTGGTGCAGCCCCGCCTCGACGTGCGAGAGGTCGATCATCTGCCCTCGGCCGCTGCGCTCGCGCGCGAACAGCGCGGCCTGCACGGCGAAGGCGACGTGGATTCCGGCGTTGGGGTCGCCGTGCGCGACCCCGGGCGTGTACGAGGGGTCGCTGTCGCGGTAGCCGCGCAGGAAGGTGTGGCCGCCGAGCGCGTCCATCGTGGGCGCGAAGCCCTTGAAGCCGCGGTAGGGGCCGGTGGTCCCAAAGCCGGGGAAGCGCGCCTGGATGATGCGCGGGTTCAGCTCGGCGAGCCGCGGGTAGTCCAGCCCGAACTTCTCGACGACACCCGCCGCGTTGTTCTCGATGTAGACGTCGGAGACGCGCACCAGCTCGCGCAGCAGCTCGATGCCCTCGGGCCGGTCGATGTCGAGCGTCACGCTCTTGTGGTTGCGCTTCGAGTAGTTGAAGTGGGCGTTGCGGTTCCAGAAGCCCTCGCTCGGGTCGCGGTCCACGTAGAGCGCGCCGAACGGGCCCCGCAGGTACAGCTCGGGCAGGTAGCGGTAGTTCGAGCGCGTCGGGTTGACGTGCTGGATCGACTCGATCTCGATCACCTCGGCGCCGAGGTCGGCGAGGATCAGGCTCGCCGCCGGGCCGGCCCAGACGATCGCCTGCGAGAGCACGCGCACGCCCTCGAGGGGTAGCCGCGCCTCCGTGCGCGCTTCCGCTCCGCCCTCAGACGACATCGCGCTGCCTCAGGATCGAGACGTCCTCGGGGGTGTAGTCGAGCAGCCCGGTGAGCACCTCCATGGTGTGCTCGCCGAGCAGCGGGGCGCGGCGGATCGAGGCCGGCGTCTCGCTCATCTTGAACTGAGCGCCGGGGTACTCGCGGGGGCCGGTCTCCGGGTGGTCGAGCTCGACGAAGTAGCCGCGCGCGCGCAGCTGGCGGTCGGCGAAGAGGTCCTCGGTGGTGTTGAGGGCGGCGACGGGAACGCCCTGCGCCTGCGCGGCGTCCATCACCTCGATCTTCGTGCGCTCCAGCAGCCAGGGGTAGATCAGCGCATCGATCTGCGGGCCGAACTCGGGGTCGAGCAGGTTGTCGGAGTAGCTGGTGTCATCGATCAGGTCCTCGCGGCCGACCATGCGGCAGAAGCGGTCCCACCAGTAGGGGTAGCAGAGGAAGTTGACGTAGCCGTCCTTGCAGGGCAGCTGGCCGCCGTAGACGCCGTTGGGGAAGGCGCTGGCGCGCAGGTTGCAGTCCTCGGTGACGAACAGCTCGCCGCCGTAGGAGTGGGCCATCACGTTCTGCGTCGCGCGGTCGAGCGAGCAGGCGAGCATCTCCTGGATCGAGATGTCGACGCGCTCGCCCCGCCTGAGGCGCACGCTCGCCGTGATCGCGCCGAGGCTGTAGGAGGCGGCCATCGCACCCGCGAGGAAGAGCGGGGCGTAGAGCCAGGGCCGGTTCGGCTCGCGGCCCGGGTAGGCGGTCACGGCCAGCCCGCCGCCCATCGCGTAGAGCAGCATGTCGTCGGCCTCGAAGTCGCGGTACGGCCCGTGCTGCCCGAAGTTCGAGATCGAGACGAGCGCCGCGGCCGGGTTGCCCTCGGCGAGCTGCTCGTCGCTCAGCCCGAGGCGGGCGAGCGCGCCGGGACGGAAGTTCTCGACGACGGCGTCGGACCAGGCGGCGAGGCGGCGCAGGATGCGCTGCCCGCTCTCGGTCTTGAGGTTGAGCGTGAGGCTGCGCTTGCCGGTGTTCAGGTCGAGGAACAGCCCGCTGCGCTCGGGGTGCGGCTCGTCGTCGGGGAACGGCCCGGCGTGCCTCGCGGGGTCGCCGCCGTCGGTCCGCTCGATCTTGATCACGTCGGCGCCGTAGTCGCTGAGCAGCTTGGTGCAGTAGGGCCCGGCGACCCCCTGCGTGAGGTCGAGGATGCGCAATCCCTCGAGGGCGCCCTCGCTCATCGCCGCTCCTCCCGGCCTCGCCGCGGCTCGGCTGGACTATAGATGCAGCGGCGCTTCACGATGAAGCGCGAGGCGGGTCTGCGCCAATGACGGCCGACATCGAGGTCATCGCGCGGGAGTCGGCCGAAGACTCCAACCGGCCGCCGCTGCTGTTCGTGCACGGTGCGGGTCACGGCGCGTGGTGCTGGGACGAGCACTTCCTCGACTTCTTCGCCAGGCACGGCTTCGACTCGTACGCCCTCAGCCTGCGCGGCCACGGGGCGAGCGGCGGCCGCGAGCGCCTGCGCTGGACCTCGATCGCCGACTACGCCAGCGATGTCGCGCGAGTGGCGTCGAGCCTGCCGCGCGAGCCGGTGGTCATCGGCCACTCGATGGGCAGTCGGGTGGTGCAGACGTACCTCGAGGCCCACGAGGCGCCCGCCGCTGTGCTACTCGCGCCGCCGGCGGGGAGCGGGCTGCTCCGCCCGGCCGCGCGCATGCTCCTCGACCACCCGTGGCGTTCGCTGCAGGTGATCGCCACCGGGCGAGCGAGCAGGCTGATCGGAGCGCCCGAGCTTGCCCGCGAGTTCTTCTTC
Source organism: Chloroflexota bacterium (assembly GCA_009840965.1). GTDB lineage: Bacteria > Chloroflexota > Dehalococcoidia > UBA2979 > UBA2979 > VXMT01. The sequence goes on along the minus strand of VXMT01000283.1, from coordinate 905 downwards.
TCGCCGGAGTTGCCCGACGAGCGGGTGCGCGAGTACGCGGCCCGCCAGGGCCCCGAATCCGCCCCCGCCCTGCTGCAGCTGGTCTACACCCGCCCCGATCGCGCACGCATCCGCGGCGTCCCGATGCTGGTGCTCGGTGGGGGCCGCGACTACTTCATCCGGCCGTCCGCCGTCCGGCGCATCGCCGAGGGCTACGGCGCGGAGTGCAGGATCCTCGAGGGCGTCCCGCACGGCATGATGCTCGACGCCGGCTGGGCCGAGGTCGCCGGGGCGATCCTCGAGTGGCTCGAGCGGATGCTGCCGGAGTCCCCCTCACCCTAGCCCTCTCCCGCCGGGGGGAGAGGGGACCGGAGGGGGTGTGCCCTCGGAGGTCCGGTGCGCCGATCCGGTGCCCTCTCCCTGAGGGAGAGGGCTAGGGTGAGGGGGGATCGGGCGTCGCCATCCTCGATGGTTCGTTGCGCCTCGAAGCTTCGGTGTGCGTGGGCCGCGGCCCGCGCGGCGGGGGGGGTGGTGATAGAGAAGCGGGCGCCGGGAAGCCGGGGGGGGGAGAGGGAGGGGGGGGTAGTGTGTATGAAGGAG
>VXMT01000283.1:0-316 GCA_009840965.1 Chloroflexota bacterium | reverse complement strand
CCTCTTGGGTTGTTGGCGCCGCGATGCTTGGGTGCGCGTCTCCCCCACCCCCGGCACTCTCCCTGGGGGCGCGGGGGCCGGACCGCCTTTTCCGTCATTCCGGCGAACGCCGGAACCCAGGCACCAGGCATGCGAGCGCCCCCGGAAGGCTTGTTGCGCCCTCCGGGGCGCGCTGCGCGCGCTCCCCCTCACCCTAGCCCTCTCCCGCGAGGGGAGAGGAGATCGGACCGCCTTTCCCGTCATTCCGGCGAACGCCGGAATCCAGGCACCAGGCATGCGAGCGCCCCCGGAAGGCTTGTTGCGCCCTCCGGGGCGC
>VXMT01000218.1 GCA_009840965.1 Chloroflexota bacterium | reverse complement strand
GCCGGGGTTCGCCTCGGCGGGCCCGACGAGCTGGAAGGTCTGCTGCACGCCGCCCTTGAGCTGCACGGTGACGTTGGAGCCAATGCGCACGTCCATCGAGTGGTGGGCGGCGTCCTCGTCGATCACCTCGGCGCCCTCGAGCAGCAGCTCGATCTCGCGGATGCGGCCTTCGAGGAAGGCCTGCTGGTTCTTGGCGTCCTCGTACTGGCCGTCGATCTGGGCGATGCCCAGCTCCTGGGCCTCGTGAATCGCCTCGGCAACCTCTACGCGGCGGCGGGTGCGGAGCTCGTGTAATTCGGCCTCGAGTCGCTCGAGGCCTTCGCGCGTGAGCAGAACCCGATCCTCGCTCATGTCCCACCTCCGAGGATGCGAATCCACCGGCTCGGAGCCGGGGCCGCCGCTACCCCTTTGAGAGACGAATGCGGACTCGCCGGGAGGCAAGTCCGCAACCCACTGACACCTCGTATCTATCGTTACGTCTATTTTATCGCGGACCGCCTGCGGCTGACAATGTTCGGCGCTTGCACCGGTCTCGCCCCGACGGCTTCGTTGCCCTCGGCGCGGGGGCCGCGTAGGCTCGCGATCGTGGACCGTCACTTCACGGTTTCCGGCTTCCTCTCTCACCACGGGCGCACCGCGCTCCACTGGCACCGGCTCGGCCTCTGGCTGCCCCCCGGCGGGCACATCCAGCCGAACGAGGATCCGATCCAGGCCGTGCTACGGGAGATCGAGGAGGAGACGGGCGTCGAGGCCCTCATCGTCCCCACCAGCACCCCCTACCCGCACGACGAGCCGCGGCAGCTCTCGCCTCCCGTCACAGTCGGCGTCTACGACATCGAGGAGCCCGGCAACCGGCACCAGCACATCGACTTCGTCTACTTCACGCGCCCCCGCGCGCCGGGCGAGTCGGGCCCGCCCGCGCTGCCGGGACGCCCGGACTCCGGCGAGGGCTGGCGCTGGGTCAGCCACGAGGAGCTGCGCGAGCCGGGGCTCGTGCTCGACGGGCCCGGCGGCTCGGCGCCCGTCCCGGAGGACGTGCGCCGCCTCGCCCTCGACGCGATCGAGGCGGCCGACGCCGCAGCGGCGGCGCTCGGGCCCCTCACGGCCGCCGCGGAACGGCGGGGCTGACCCGGTGCTGCCGATCCGCCTGATCCGCGAGCAGACGGACGAGGTGCGCCGCTCCTGCGCGCTGCGCGGCGTCGAGGCGCCGATCGACGAGATCCTCGAGGTCGACCGCGCCCGCCGCGCGCTGCTCTCCGAGGTCGAAGGCATGCGCGCGGAGCGCAACCAGGCCGGCCGGGAGATCGGCGCGACCCGCGACCCCGACGAGCGCCAGCGCCTGATCGACGCCCAGCGCGAGGTCGCGGCCCGGCTGGACGAGCTCGACGCCGCCGTGCGCGAGCGCGACGAGGAGCTGCAACGCCTGCTGCTTGAGCTGCCGAACGTGCTCGACGAGTCGGTGCCCGAGGGCGGTGAGGAGGCCGGGCAGGTGCTGTTCGGCGGCGTGGGCGACGGCGAGCCCGAGCACACCCCCGGGCGGGTGACCGTCTCCGATGCGCCCGCGCCGGCAACCGAGGAGGGGCGGCGTCCGCACTGGGAGATCGGCGAGGAGCGCGGGCTGATCGACTTCGAGCGGGGGACGAAGATCTCGGGCTCGCGCTTCTACGTGCTGCGCGGGGCGGCGGCACGGCTGCAGCGCGCGCTCATCAGCTGGATGCTGGACCTGCATCGCGAGCGCGGCTGGAGCGAGGTCTACGTGCCGTTCGTCGTGCGCGAGGAGATGCTGGTCGGCTCCGGCCAGCTGCCCAAGTTCGGCGACAACCTCTACCGCGACCACGAGGACGACGTCTGGCTGATCCCCACCGCCGAGGTGCCCGTCACCAACCTCTACCGCGACGAGATCCTGCCGCTCGAGGCGCTGCCGATTCACCACGTGGCCTACACGCCCTGCTTCCGCCGCGAGCGCATGAGCGCGGGGCGAGACGTGCGCGGCATCAAGCGCGGTCACCAGTTCGACAAGGTCGAGCTCGTCAAGTTCTGCGAACCGGAGCGCTCCTGGGATGAGTTGGAGACCCTGCTCGACGAGGCGCTCGAGGTCGTCCGCCGGCTCGGCTTCCGCTACCGCGTCGTGCGGCTCGCCGCCGGGGACGTCGGGGCGGCCTCGGCGATGACCTACGACATCGAGGTCTGGGCGCCGGGCGGGGAGGAGTGGCTCGAGGTCTCCTCCTGCTCGAACTTCCTCGACTACCAGGCGCGCCGCGCCAACCTGCGCTACCGCGACGCCGAGGGCCGCGTGCGCCACATGCACACGCTGAACGGCTCCGGCCTCGCCCTGCCGCGCACGCTCGCCGCGCTGTTCGAGCAGTACGAGCGCCCCGACGGCATCGAGGTGCCCGAGGTGCTGCGCCCCTACCTCGGCGGCGCGGCCCTGATCGAGGACGAGCCGCAGCCCGGCTCCTGAGCCGCTCCCTCGCGAGACCCGAGAACGCCAAGCCGAACGCTTGTGCTTGACAGAGGCGTACGGATGTTCCACCATGTCCCATGAGTGGCGGACATGCGTTCTGTGTGCGGGAGGTGAGGAATGCTGTTCGCAACGGTCCTGGGAATCCTGCTCGGCGCGGCGGCCGCCCTGCTCATCGAGCAGTGGCTCCGTGCCGAGCTGGCCGCGGCGCCGCCGCGGCTCGCACGCTCCGGCCGGGCGGCCCTGCCCTCCTCGATCGCGCTGCGCCGCCTGCCTCCGCGCTAGACTGCGGGCGTGACCGCGCCATCGACTCCCGGCCCGCCGCTGTCCGTGCGCCTGCTCTTCGACGCGTTCGATGAGTTGGAGCGCGTCGCCGAGGCGCTCGCCGGGCTCGATGCAAGCGGCGCCCCGGCGGCCGGCGCGGACCGGCTCAACAGCGGCGGCTGGATCGTCGCCCACGTCGCGAAGCAGCAGGACCTCTACTGGAACGCCGAGCTGCAGGGCCTCGAACGCGACGCCTGGCTCGAGGATCAGCGCGTCGGCTTCGGCGACGCGCCCTCGGCGCCGGACCTGGCGGCCGCGATCGAGGCGTTCCGGCGCGTGCGCTCGCGCGCGATCCCCTGGTTGCGCCGCCTCGACCCTGCGCGCCTCGACGAGGTCGTCCCCCGCTCGCCGAACATGCGGCGCGAGCAGCGCGTCGGCGACCTGCTCTCGCGGAGCATCGCGCACCTCTTCGCGCACGCCGGGGAGCTGAGCGCGATCGCCTCGCTGGCCGGCGGGCCGGACCTCGGCGTGCCCGGGCGCATGACGCACTCGACCCGGAGCTGAGGAAGAGGGCGCGGCGCGGCGGGTCCTCGCCGCTGCTAGGCGTGGAGCATCCGAGCCGCGGTCTCGCGCGCCTCGTCAAGCGTTCCCACGATGTTCTCCGCCGGAACGTCGTCCAGCACGTTGAGGGCGTCGAGGGTGGAGGCCGGCGATCCGCTGAGGCCCAGCACGATGCAGGCCGTGTCCTCCGCAGCGGCGATGTCGATCATCTGCTCGACCACCAGGGCGGCGCTGTCGTCGATGTAGTCGGTCTCGGTGAAGTCCAGGATCACGACCTCGTGGTCGCGGATGTCGACGCCGATCGTGCTGATCAGGCTGCTCGAAGAGGCGACGGTGAAGGTGCCGCGCAGCGCGACCATGCCGACGCGCGCGGAGAACACGTCCGCCGCATCCTCTTCGTCCGCCTCGTCCGCGCCCGCGAGGAAACTCTGGTCCAGCAGCGGCACCGAGACGACGCTGTCCAGCTGCAGGCGCTCTAGCCGCCGGGCGCTTGCCATCCCGGCCGCGATCAGGCCGATCGCCACCGCCGTGACGAGATCGAGGAAGACCGTCAGCGCGAACGTGATCAGCATCACGATCAAGTGTTCCCGCTGCACGCGGTGCAATCGAGTCACGAACCGCCAGTCGATGATGTCCCAGCCGACCTTCATCAGGATGCCCGCGAGCGCCGCGTGGGGAATCGACTCGACGTAGGTCCCGAGGCCCAGCACGAGCGCCAGCAGGATGCCGGCGCGCAATGCTCCGGAGACCTGCGTCCGCCCTCCGGCGCGGATGTTCACCACCGTGCCCATCGTGGCCCCCGCGCCGGGCAGCGCGCCGATCAGCCCGGCGACGGTGTTGCCGATACCCTGGCCGACGAGCTCCCGGGTCGGATCGTGCTGGGTCCGCGTCATCGAGTCGGCCACCAGCGAGGTGAGCAGGCTGTCGATCGAGCCGAGCAGCGCGAGGACGAGCGCGGGCTCCACGGAGCGCACGAGGATGTCGGGAGCGAGATCGGGGGCCATCAACTCGGGCAGGCCGGTCGGAACCTCGCCGATCACCGGCGTGTCGCCCAGCCACAGCAGGCTGACCGCCGTCCCCGCGATCAGCGCCGCCAGCGTCGGTGGCAGGTACTTCCTGAGCTGGGCCGGCCAGCCCACGCCCACGGCGAGCGTCACGACGGCGATCGCGAGCGCGCTGGTGTTGAGGTCCCCGATCGCGTCGGGCCAGGCGCGGATTGCCTCCATCGGTCCGCCCTCTACGACGGGCGCGCCGAGGAAGGGCAGGGTCTGCAGCAGGATGATGATCGCGCCGATGCCGGTCATGAACCCGGAGATGACCGAGTACGGCGTGTAGGCGACGAAGCGGCCGATGCGCGCCACGCCCAACGCGATCTGGATCAGCCCGGCCATGATCACGATCGTGAACGCCTCGGCCAGGCTCTCGGCGTGGCTGGTGACAATCACCGCCATGGCCACGGCCATCGGGCCGGTGGGGCCGGAGATCTGGGAGCGCGTCCCGCCGAACACGGCGGCGAAGAAGCCCACGGCGATCGCGCCGTAGATGCCGGCGATGGCCCCGAGGCCGGATGTCTCCCCGAACGCGAGGCCGACGGGCAGTCCGACCACCGCCGCCGTGATGCCGCCGAAGAAGTCGCCCCGGAAGAGCTGCGGGCTGTAGGTGAACCTCAAGGGGAATACTCTCGATCCTGGTCGGCGCTCGCGCCCGAACATACCTAACGCAACCAGGTCTCACCACTCGAAGACCCTCGAGCAACTCCCACAAGCCCGATCCGGCCCCCTCTCCCTGGGGAGAGGGCGGGGGTGAGG
>VXMT01000087.1 GCA_009840965.1 Chloroflexota bacterium | reverse complement strand
CTCGGGCGGCTCCACCTTCACCACCTCGGCGCCGAGGTCGGCGAGGATCCTGCCGCCGATCTCGCAGCGCGCCGTGGTCAGGTCCAGCACGCGGACGCCGGAGAGCGGCGGCGCTGCATCGGCGGGCGGCATCGGCGCGACGCCCTAGCCCTGCTGGCGCGACCAGCGGAGCGCCGCGCCCCACTTGTGCTCGAGCGAGTAGGCCAGCGCGACGTCGTCGATCTTGCGCAGCGCCTCGAGGGAGATCTTGGAGTTGCGCACCACGACCGGGTCGTAGCTCGCGATCTCGGAGGCGATCGCCTGCGCCTCGGCGTCGAGCTGGTCGTCCTCGACGACGAGAGCGATCGCGCCGCACTGCTGCAGGTACTCGGGCGTGACGCGGCGGCCGGTCAGCATCAGGTAGCGCAGGACCGGCTCCGGCAGGATGCGGCGCGCGTGGCCGGCTCCGCCGATCGAATTGATCTGGATCTCGGGCAGCCCGAAGCGCGCGCTCCTCCCGGCGATCACGATGTCGCACAGCGCCGGCATCAGCATCCCAAGGCCAACGGCGGCGCCGTTGATGGCGACGATGATCGGCACGGGCACGTCGAGCAGCGCGGTCTGCGCGTTGCGCACGCGCACCAGGTGGTCGCCGGGCGGGGTGTGGATCGGCGTAGAGCTGGCGCTGCGCGGGTCGTTGAGGTCGAAGCCGCCGCTGAAGATGCCGGGCACGCCGCTGCGCCAGATGATCGCGCTGATCTCCGGGTCGTCGCCGAGGCGGTGCAGCTCCTCGGCCATCGACTCGAGCATGTCGAGGCTGAAGGCGTTCACGGGCGGCCGCGTCACGGTCAGCGTGGCGACGCGCCCCTCGCGCTCGATGCTCAGCGTCTCATGCACCTCGCTGGTCCCTTCGCGTGGGCGGGGACTGCCGCTCCTGCGCTGGCCGTTGGCACTCTAGCGAACGGCCTGCGGCGTTGCGAACGCGCGCCCCCGCCGGGGCTGTCGTACGCTGCGCCGGCGTGTCGGGAGGCGGCGTATGTCCGAGGTCGAGATCCACGGCGAGTGCGATTCGCGCTTCGCGGGCGTGCGCGAGGCGTTCGAGGAGAACTTCACGGAGCGCGGCGATGTCGGCGCGGCCGTCGCGGTGACGCTCGGCGGCGAGCCGGTCGTCGACCTCTGGGCAGGGCACGCCGACGCCGCGGGCACGCGCGCCTGGGAGCGCGAGACGATCGTCAACCTCTACTCGACCGGGAAGGGCGTGATCTCGCTCGGCGTGCACATGCTCGTCGACCGCGGGGTGCTCGACCTCGACGCGCCGGTCGCCCGCTACTGGCCCGAGTTCGCGCAGGCCGGCAAGGAGGGCGTCACGCTGCGGCACGTGCTCTCGCACCGCTCGGGCGTCGTCGGCGCGCGGCGGCTGCTGCCGGAGGAGGCGAAGTACGACTGGGAGACGATGACCGAGGCGCTGGCCGAGGCCGAGCCGTGGTGGGAGCCGGGCACGCGCCACGGCTACCACGTCTGGACCTGGGGCTGGATCGTCGGCGAGATCGTGCAACGCGCGACCGGCCGCCCAGTCGGCGCCTTCATCCGCGAGGAGATCGCGGACCCGCTCGGCGTCGACTTCTTCATCGGCACGCCCACCTCCGAGCACGGGCGCATCGCCGAGATCGTCCCGCCCAGCCGCAACCCGCTGCCCGAGCCGGACGTGACCTCGATCATCGCGATGGCTCACAACAACCCGCCGTGGAGCTTCGAGGAGGCGAACACGGTGCAGTGGCGAGAGGGCGCGGTCCCGGCGGGGAACGCGCACGGCGACGCGCGCGGCCTCGCCCGCGTCTACGCCGCGCTGGCCAACGGCGGCGAACTGGACGGCGTGCGCCTGCTGAGCAGCGAGGCGATCGAGGCGGCCCGCGTGCTGCAGAGCGAGGGCACGGACGCCACGATCGGCGTCTCGAACCGCTACGCCCTCGGGTTCCAGCTACCCTCGCCGGAGCTGGACGACCCGCGTCCGGAGACGGCCTTCGGGCACTCCGGCGTCGGCGGCTCGCAGGCCTTCGCCGATCCGGCGGCGGGGCTCGGCTTCGCCTACGTGATGAACCGCATCCGCGGCCCCGGCGACGTGCGCGCGCGCAGCCTCGTCGAGGCCGCCTACGCCAGCCTCGAGGCGGGCGCGTAGACGTCGACGAGGGCGCCGCTCCTTAGGGTGGTGTGCGTCAGTCCGTCGCGGCGCCGACCGGGAGGACTTCGACCGCGGCGGTGCAGCCGGGCACATCCGCCAGGGCAGCATCACAAGAGAGCAGAGGTGCATCGAGCAGCTCGGCGAGCGCCAGGTAGATGCCGTCGTAGATGGTCACGTTCGATCGCAACTCGAAGGCCCTTGGCAACAGTTCGGTGTGTGCATAACGGCGAATCGACAGTCCTGCCAGGTCGTCGAAGGACTCCGCGGCCCGGACAGCGGAGATCTCGCCCCGCAATGTGAAGCGGCGCAACGTCCGGCCGACCTCGACGTCCATGAGGTGAGGAGCGCAGATCGCCTCCCGGCGGGCGAATCGCAGGGCAAGCGAGTGTGCTGCTGCGCTGTCGGGGTAGAGCAGCACGTCCACAACGACCGAGGCGTCGGCGACGATCACCTCTCGTCGCGTATCGCCCGCACCGCCTCGGCCGACGACTCGGACAGCCTGGGCGGCTCCCGCGCGGCGATCCGCGCCAGCAGTTCTTCCATCGTCGGCTGAGCCAGAGTCCGCTCAAGTTCACGCAGGAGGTAGCCGGAGAGGGTCATCCCGGCGCGCGCGGCGCGAACCTTCGCCTCGCGGTGAAGCTCGTCGGGGACGTTCCGGATCTGGATCATCTTCGACATGTGCGTGAGCGTATCACATGTGGTGCACATGTGATGGCCCTGAGCGCCCCGCTCACGCCGACCGCTATGCTTCGCCCGACCCGGTGAGCGAGGGGAGTGAGCCATGAGAGCCGCGATCTTCCACGGCGCCAACCAGCCGATGCCGATCGAAGAGGTAGAGGTCGACGACCCCTGGCCGCGCGAGGTGCTGGTCCGCACCGCCGCCAGCGGCGTCTGCCACAGCGACCTGATGTTCGTCGAGGGCATCGGGCAGTGGCCGACGCCAGCCATCCTCGGCCACGAGGGCTCCGGCGTCGTCGAAGCGGTCGGCTCGGACGTGACCTACGTGCAGCCGGGCGACCGCGTGGTCGTGACCGCGGTCGTCTTCTGCGGCGGCTGCGAGGAGTGCCTGAGCGACAATCCGCACCGCTGCCTCAACCGCCCTCGCAGGCGGCGCACCGATCCGCCGCGCATCACCCTCGACGGCGAGGGCGTGCTGGCCCTGACGAACGTCGGCAGCTTCGCCGAATACATGCTGGTGCCGGACGCCGGCGTCGTGAAGCTGCCCGACGACGTGCCGTTGGAGACGGCCTGCCTCTTCAGCTGCGGCGTGATCACCGGGCTCGGCGCGGTCTTCCGCTCCGCCGAGCTGAAGCCGGGCACGACGGCGGCGGTCTTCGGCCTCGGCGGCGTCGGCCTCTCGGTGGTCCAGGGCGCGCGCATCGCCGGGGCGAGCCGCATCATCGCCGTCGACCTGACCGAGGAGAAGCTTGAGCGAGCGCGGGGCCTGGGGGCGACCGACACGGTGAACGCCGCGGAGGTCGACCCTGTGGAGGCGATCCGAGACCTGACCGAGGGTCGCGGCGTGCACTACTCGTTCGAGGCGATCGGCACGAAGCCGACCGCCGAGCAGGCCTTTGCCTCGCTCCGCGAGGGTGGCACGGCCTCGATCATCGGTGCGGGCATCACCGAGCCGGTGGAGCTCCCGCCCCACCTGCTGATCCAGGACCGGCGCATCCAGGGCGTGTTCATGGGCAGGACTCGCTCGCGGGTGGACATCCCGCGCTACATCGAGCTCTACCGCCAGGGTCAACTCAAGGTTGACGAGATGGTGACGCGGCGCGGACGGCTCGAGGACCTGGACCAGGCTTTCGATGATCAGCGCGCCCACGTCGGCGCGCGCACGATCCTGCTGTTCGACTAGCCGGGCGCGCGGCGGCGCCCTCGCGAGGGAGTAGGCTGCTCGTGCCGATTGGGGGCGCGACATGAACATTCTGATCGTTACCGGAACCGCCCTGCCCGAGGTGCCGCAGGAGATCATCGATCGCATCATCGAGGCGGCGGGGCCGGGCTCGACGATTTCCATCGCCGACTCGGACGGCGAGGCGCTGGAGTACGCGGCGGACGCCGAGGTGGTCCTTGGCTTCGTCACGCCGCAGCTCTTCGCGGCCGCGCCGAAGCTGCGCTGGGTGCACGCGATCGCCTCGGGCGTGAACCGCTACCTCTATCCGGAGTTCCGCGACGGCGCGGTGCAGCTCTCGAGCGAGAAGGGCCAGGTCGGCCCGCAGCTCGCCGACCACGCCTTCGCGCTGCTGCTCGCCCTCACGCGGCGCGTCGCCGCCGCGGTCCGGCTCGGCCCCGAGGCGTGGGACCAGCGCCGCGCGCTGCGCATGGAGCAGACCGAGCTCACGGGCAAGGTGATGGGCATCGTCGGCTACGGCGGGACCGGGCGGGCCGTGGCCGAGCGCGCGACCGGCTTCGGCATGCGCAGCATCGCCGTCGACCGCGACGCCCTCGAGGGCGACGACCACGTCGACGCCGTCTGGGCGATGGACCGCTTCGGCGAGCTGCTGGAGGCCTCGGACGTGGTGGCGGTCTGCTGCCCGCTGACGCCGGAGACGCACGGCCTGTTCGGCCGCGAGGAGTTCGCGCGCATGCCGAGCGGCTCCATGATCGTCAACGTCACGCGCGGCGAGATCATCGACGCCGACGCGCTCATCGAGGCGCTCGACTCCGGCCAACTCGCGGGCGCGGGCCTGGACGTGGCGCCGATCGAGCCGCTGCCGGCCGACCACCCGCTGTGGCAGCGCGACGACGTGGTGATGACGCCCCACGCGGCGGGGGCCAGCCAGCTACGCGCCTCGAGGAACATCGACCGCTTCTGTCGCAACCTCTGGCGCCTGCGCACCGGCGAGCCGCTGGAAGGCGTCATCGACAAGCAGGCCGGATACTAGAGGGGCACTCCTGCCCCCTTACCTTCTCTCCGCAGTCCGGATAGCGTCCCGGGCTGGAAGTCCGGCA
>VXMT01000140.1 GCA_009840965.1 Chloroflexota bacterium | reverse complement strand
AAGGCCCACCCGAACGCGGGCAGCGCTGCCGTGCGCAACTGCGCGTCGGCCCCGTCGGAGGTCAGGAACCCCATCGCGTCGGCGCCGATGCCTAACAAGCCGATGTGACCGATCGAGAGCAGGCCGGTGAAGCCGACGACGAGGTTCAGGCTGACCGCGAGGATCGCCCAGATCGCGAAGATGGTGGCGATGGTGATCGCGAAGCCGACTCCCTGCCAGAGCATGAACGCCACGGCCCAGGTGATCACGATCAGGTTCGCCCACAGCTCGACGTTGCCTCGGGCGTGGTTCAGCAACGCCCGAGGATCGCGCGCCGCCGCGGCAAGTGCCCCCATCGCCCGCGGGTTCATCGTCATCGGCTACTTCCTCGGGATCAGGCCCTTGGGCCAGAACGAAAGGAAGAGGATCAGCACGCCGAAGGAGACGACCTCCCGCCACTCCCCCGCCAGATCCCAGATGCCGAACTGCTCGACCATCCCCAGGGCGAAGCCGCCGACGATCGCGCCGTAGAGGTTTCCGAGGCCCCCGACCACCGAGGCGATCCAGCCCTTGAGCAGGAGCAGCAGCCCCATCCTCGGCTGGATCGCGGTGTCGTGGCCGCTCAGCAGCCCGGCCAGCGCGGCGTAGACCGCGCCGATGAAGAAGACGACGGCGATGACGACGGTGGTGTTGATGCCCACCACCTTCGCGACCTCCTCGTCGTCACCGATCGCGCGGACGGCCTTGCCGAAGGACGTCTGCTTGAGCAGCAGCCAAAGGCCCGCGAACCCGCCGAGCGCGACGCCGATGGTGAAGACGTTGAAGCCCTTGATGGTCGCCCCCGCGATGACGACGGGATCGCTGCCGAAGGCGTCGGGCAGCGGGCGCGGGGCGGCCTCGAAGACGATCGTGGTGGCGGCGGTCATGGCCAGCAGCACGCCGAGCGAGGCGACGAGCATGATCAGCGGCGAGCGGGCGCGCGCGATCATGTAGACGTAGAGCCCTCGGTAGAGCGCGAGCGCGACCGCGCCCGCCAGCAGGCACGACACCGCCCAGCTCAGATAAAGCCGCGAGCCGGGCGCGTCGGCGATGAGCAGGGCGCAATACCCACCGAGGAGCACACCCGCGATCGCGGCCACGGCAAGGCGGGGGCCGGGCGGGACCGCGCCGCGGAGGATCCGCTGCAGCAACAGGTACGCCACCGCCGCCACGGCGACGCCGATCGCGGGGCTGAGCAGCACGTTGATCTCGTCGGGACGCGTCAGGACGAGGCCCGCGTAGGTTCCGGCGCCCGCCGAGACCAGGCTCGCGGCGAGGATCAGCCTCCTCGTCCCATGGCGGCGCCGCAACCGCGCGTAGAGCCCCTCGCGCAGCGACCAGGCGACGACGCCCGCGACGACGGCGGCGAAGGCGACGTTGACGAGCGGCTCGTTGACCTCGTAAAGCCCGCCGAGGGCTTCCCCGGAGCGCAGGTAGAAGACGCCGTAGGCGCCGATCGCCGCGGCAGCGCCGTAGTAGAGGTCGAAGAACCAGACCGTGCTGTAGACGAGCGTGAAGCCCATCGCGAGCAGCGCGTAGACCGCGCCGACGGAGAGGCCGTTGAAGGCGAACTGCAGCGCCTGCTCGGGCGATTCGCTGATCTTCCAGGCGAGGTAGGCCAGCGCCGCCGCGGCCAGCACGATCGCCAGCAGCTGGCTCTGGCGGTCGCGAACCCTCGCGAAGTCGATGCCTCCGAGCCCAGCGCTCACAATTGCGGGCCCCTCACCGCGCGGGGGAGGGCGAGCGGGCCGGCCAGTCGGCCGGCCCGCGTTGAGTCTACTCGCTCGGAGCGGGGCCGAGGCCCCGGTACCCGCTGTTCTCCGGCGTGCGCTCGCCGACGGGCAGCACCTCGACGACGACGTTGGTGAGGCCCACGACCTCGCCCTGGCTGTCGAAGCTGTAGCCGTCCCCGATCGCGCCGCTCCAGGTGATGCCGTAGAGGCAGTCCCGGAATCCGTCCGCGTCCTGGTCGTCGCCGGTCTCCGCGAGGCACTCGGCCGCGATGTAGACGTCGTCGTAGGCCGAGCCGAGGTACCACGCCAGCGTGACGTAGCCGTAGCGCCCGCGGAAGTTGGTGAGCACCTCCTGGCCCTTCGTGTTGTCCGGGTCGAGGTCCGCGATGACCGCCTTCACGCCGGTTGCCGCCTCGCCGGCGATCTCGATCGCCGTCGTGCCGACGGGCACGATGTCCGAGTAGATCGGGCCCTCGTAGCCGAGCTCCCGGGCCTGCTTGAGAATCGTGCCGCCGGTGAACTCGGACTGGGCCGCGACGTGCAGTGCGTCCGGGTTCTCGTTGAACAGCTTGGTCAGTTGCGTGCGGAAGTCGGTGGCGTCCGAGGCGTAGCGCTCGGCACCCACCACCTGGCCGCCGCGCTTCTCGAACTGCGCCACCGAGGTGCGCCTCACGCCCTCGGCGTAGTCGGTCGACTCGGTGATGGTGGCCAGCGTCCGGATGCCGTCGGCCCAGAGCAGGTTGCCCGTGTCGATCCCGAGCTGCGCATCGCTCATCGAGGTGCGGAAGATGTAGTCGCCGGCGTTGGCGATGTCCGGGTTCGTCGCAAGCCCGGAGAACAGCACTACGCCGTCCGCCTCGGCGAGCGGGGCGGCGCCGAGCATCGCGCCGCTGCACGAGGTGCCGAGGATGATCTTCACGCCGTCCACGTCGGTGAGCTTGTTGTAGGCGGTGATCGCGTCCTGGGCGCTGCACTTCGAGTCCTCGACGACCAGCTCGAGCATGCGCCCGTCGATGCCGCCCGCGGCGTTGATCTCGTCGACGGCCAGCTGCTTGGCCTGGATCGCGACCCTGCCGTACGTCTCGCCGGGGCCGGTGGCCGACTCCATCACGCCGATGCGGAACGGCTCATCCCCGTCGCCGTCGTCCTCGCAGGCGAGCGCGAGAGGGAGCAGAAGGAACCCCAGTCCCAGGAGAAGCACTGTCCTCCATGACAAGATCCGCACGGTACCCATCCTCCTCCTCGGCGAGGCGCCCGAAGCTGTGCCGCCTCATCTTGTTGCGCCCTGGTCTCAGTGCCTACGCTAGCACAACAATTGCGATTCTGCGGGGACCGCTACCGTGGCGCCGGCTCGACGAGATGCCGTGGCTAGCTGGTGCGGGCCGCCAGCGAGTCGGCGACCTCGATTGCGGCGTTCTGGCCGCTGGAGAGCGCGCCGTTGACCGACGGCACGCCCATGTAGTCGCCCGCCAGGTAGAGGTTGTCGATGCGCCCAGCGAGCTGCCCAGGGACGCTCGTCATCGCCGCCAGCATCCCGGGTTCGCCCATGCACAGCGCCTCTTCCCAGCGGTACACGCGATAGAACAGACCCTCGTCGTCGCCGGGGAGCGCGGAGCCCGGAGGCGCGTTGCGGCGTGCGGCGTCCAGTAGCTCGCGCTTCACCTCCTCGTCGTCGAGCGGGATCAGTTCCCTGGCGCGGTCGCGCCCGATCAGCAGATCGAGCAGGCCCATGCCCGGCGGCGCGCAGTCGGGCAGGAAGACGGACCGGTCCAGCAGCAGCGGGGCGTCGTCGTCCTCCGGGTAGAGCGCGCCATGCCAGCCGGGAGGGAGCGGCGGGCGATCGAGGCCGATCACCACCCGGCACCCGGTCGAGTAGCTGACGGCGCCGAGGGCGCGGCGCGTCTCCGCCGGCAGCTCGGGGACGAGCTCCGGGACCTTCGTGCCGGGCACGGCGCAGATCACCGCGTCCGCCTCGATGGTCTCGCCGTCCACGACCGCGCCCGCCGCCCTCCCGTCCGCGACGACGATTCGCCTGACGGGGGTCGAGACGCGAATCACGTCGGAGCAGTGCGTAGCGAGCGCCTCGCTGAGGGAGCCGATGCCACGCTCGGGCATCGAAACCTGTCCGGAGTGCAGCATCGTCTCACCGATGTACGCCCGCATCAGCGCCTGACCCGCGGGCCCCGGATCGCCGAGGATCATCTTGAGGGGCGCCTGGAGCGTCACCTGCAGCTTCTCGGGCACGCCGAGCCGCTCGAGGTACTCGCCGAAGCTCTCGTCGTCGTCGATCTCGGCGAGGGGGCTGTCGCCGCCGAAGCTCATGTACTCCGCCTCGCGGTGGATCTGCCGCATCACCCTGAAGCCGGACCGCAGGCCTCGAGGTGAGAGGAAGCCCATGGCGATGGCCGCGCGCAGGTGCCGCACGAAGTTCCAGGGCGATTGGTCCGGCGTCGTGGTCACCCAGCGCCCGCCGCGGTGGTGGCCGAACTTCATCTGCGACCGCACCAGCGGCAGTCCCAGCTCCTCGCACATCCGGAAGGCGGTGTCGTAGGTGGAGGTGAACACGAACGCCCCCATGTCGAGGGAGAAGCCGTCGACGCGCTCGCCCTTGCCGCGTCCGCCCGCCCGCTCCTCGGACTCGAGCAGGAGCGGGGTGATGCCGCGCTGCATCAGCGTGTAGGCGGCGCTGAGCCCGGCGAAGCCGCCGCCGACGATGACCACCCGGCTCGTGCTCATGCGCGGGGCTCCCTCTCGCCGCTGCGAGGCGTCTCGTGGGCCTCGCGTACTCTACTGCGGCCGCTTACGCCTCCTCGCCGCCCGGTGCGTCGTCCGGCGGCGCCTGCAGGTGCCAGTCCGTCACCTGCTGATGGGCATGGCCCATGCGCACGAGCAGGGCCTCGGCGAATGGCGCGCCGACGATCTGCGCCGACAGCGGCAGCCCGAGCCCGGACGAGAACCCCGAGGGCAGTGCGAGCGCGGGATACCCGAGCAGGTTGAACGGCGCCGCGTAGCTCGGCGTCGTCATCCGCCGGTTCACGTCGGGCGGCGGGTGTGCGGCCGCCGGCTCGTGGGTCATCGGCACGACGAGCACGTCGACGTCCGCCATCACGCGCGCGGCCTGCTTCGCGTACCAGCTGCGGAAGCGCTGAGCCTGGACGTAGTCGGCCGCCGAACAGAGGGCGGCTCGGCTGATCATGCTCCGCGCGCCCTTGCCGTACTCGGTCCAGCGCTCGCTGCCCATGTCCATGCGGTGGTAGGCGAAGGCCTCGCAGAGCATCGTCAGCCTGTTCGCCTCCTTCGCGATGTCCGAGTGCGGGAGCTTCACCTCGACGACCTCCGCGCCGAGGCCGGCGAGCGTGTCGATCACCGCCTCGGTCGCCGACCGCACCTCCGCGTCAAGCTCCTCGTGGTCGA
>VXMT01000294.1 GCA_009840965.1 Chloroflexota bacterium | reverse complement strand
CTCCTGCTCGCCGTCACGCTCCTCGTGCGCAGCGCGCGATGATCCAGTGCGCGATGATCCAGTGTCTAACGGACGAACGCGGGAGCGGGGAGGTTCCCGCTCGCGGCAGGTGAGGCTTCAGGTCAGGACGGGCGGGTGGCCGCCATCCGCTCCGCCTCCGCGAGCCAGCGCTCGCGCTCCGGGGGCGGCCGCACCATCAGGAACATCACCGAGCCGAGGGCGGCGACCAGCGCCAGCACGATGAAGCCGGTGCGGTAGCTGCCCGTCTGGTCGTACATCACCCCGGCGAAGATCGGCCCGATGATCATCCCGAGCATGATCACCAGCGACGAGAAGCCCATGATCGTGCCGAACCGCCTCGGCCCGAAGTAGTCGGCGCGCAGCCCCATCATCAGCGGTCCTCGCGAGCCCCAGGCCATCCCGTTGATCACCACCGCGACGTAGATCATCGGCAGCCCCTCGGCGAGCGCGAGCAGGAGCATCGCCGCCGAGTGGCCGAGCAGGGCGAGGATGACGAACGGTCGCTTCGGCACGCGGTCGCCGAAGAGGGTTGCGAGAAGCTGACCGACGATCTGCCCCAGCGTCTGGATCGTGACCGCCAGGGCCGCGAGCCCGAGGGCGTAGCCGAGGTCCTCGTGGATGTAGATCACGAGGTGCACCATCAGCGAGCCGATCACCAGCAACGCCGAGGACTGGCCGAGCGCGAGGAACCAGAACGCCGAGGTCGTGAGCGCCTCGCGCGCCGTCATCGACCACTCGATCTGCTCCGCTTCGCCGGCGACCTGCGATGCCGAATCGACGCCGTCCGGCAGCATGCCGTAGGGCTCGGGGCGGTGCCGCACGACGGCGGCGATCGGGAGGCCGACGACGAGCCCGACGACGCCCGAGGCGAAGGCGGCGTCGCGCCAGCCGATGCCCTCGATCAGCAGCGCCATCGGCGTTGCGGTGAGACCGCCGACCGCGAAGCCCATCGTGAGGATGCCGGTCGCCAGCACCCGGCGCCTGCGGAACCAGTTGACGATCGCGACGAGCACGGAGAGGAAGCTGCCGAGCGAGGAGCCGATCGCGATCAGGGTGAAGGAGATGTAGAAGAGCGGCAGCGACTCCACCCGGCTGAGCAGGATGAACCCGAGCGAGAACAGCACCAGGCCGATGATCATCACCTTGCGCGGCCCGTAGGTGTCGATCACCCAGCCCTGGATCGGCCCCAGCACCCCGCTCTCGATGCGCTGCGCCGCGAAGGCGAACGAGAAGGTCGTGCGGCTCCAGCCGAAGTCGGCCTGCATCAGCGCCACGTACGTCCCGAACGAGTGGAACATCAGCACGCCGAACATGAACTGCGAGAGGAACCCCGCCGCGGCGATGTACCAGCCGTAGAAGATCTTCGGCCGACGGACCATGCGTGTCGTCACACTGCAACGCTCACGTTGTGGCGAAGTCCCTGCAGCGGATCGCGCGCTCGAGGTCGTCGTTGGCCTCGCGCAGCGAGCGGGCGAGCAGCGGCGATCCGTCCCCGATCTCCTCGAGCAGCGCGCGCGAGCGGTCGAGCACGGCCTGCTCGATGCGGAAGTGCGGGAAGAGGTTCGCGAACCAGGAGCGGGTGAACTCGTTCTGACGCTCGGCGAAGACACCCGGTGCGCGCTCGAAGAACTCCCAGGCCCAGGGATCGAGCAACTCGCGCTGCACGTTCCAGTGGAAGCCGCTCATCGCCGCCGCCGTAAGGTGCAGCGAGCCGTAGCCCTCGCCGTGGATGCGCTCCCAGGCCTCCGCCTTCGCCTCCTCCGTCGGCGTCGCAACCGAGGCGCGGATCGCGGCGCGCTCGCCACGGTCCGAGGGGTCACGCTCGCGCTCCGCCTCGACGCGCGCCGCGGCGCCCTCGATGCCGTGCGCGACGGCGCGGGCGGCGATGTCCCAGCGCATCTCCTGATCGATCGTCAGCCCGGGCGCACTCAGCTCGCCGTCGGCGAGGCGCATCGCGCGCTCGATGTCCCCGGGCGTGATCGAGACGCCGATCAGCGTGCGCGCCCAGATGATGCGCAGGTCGTTGCTCGCCGCGTCGGCGGGGAGGGCCTGCAGCGCCTCCCAGCAGACCTTGGCGAAGCGGTGCGCCTGCTCGTCGCGCTGCTCGTCCGGGACGTAGCGCGCGATCGCCGCGACCGCCGTCGCGAGGGCGCTCTCGATCAGCTCGGTGTCGGTCTCCGCCGTCACCTTTGAGGCGATGAGCGGGAGGTAGTCGGTCGAGCGCAGCTGCTGGTCGCGCACCATGTTCCACAGCGCCTGCCCGATCAGCTGCCGCAGGAGGGGGTCGCCGATGCGCTCGAGGTGGCCAGTGACATAACTCAGTGAGTCGTCGTCGAGCGCGACCTTCACGAAGGCGTGATCGTTGTGGTTCGGCATCACGAGCCGCGGCGCGGCCAGCCCCGCGGCCTCCTCCACGACCGTCGAGGCGCCCTCGATGGACACCGCGAGCGTCTCGATCGCCGGGGCGCCGTCCCCGTCGTCGCCCGCGCCGACGAGGGCGAGGTCGAGCTGGTGCGGGCGCAGGGTCGGGTAGTCCTCGGGCGCCGTCTGGGCGATCGAGAGGCGCGCCAGGCCGCCGTGCTCGACCTCCCAGCTGGCGGCGAGCGTGTTCAGCGAGGCGGTCTCGAGCCAGAGGGCCGCCCAGCCGTGCAGGTCGCGCCCGGCGCCCTCGCCGATCGCGTCGAGGAACTCGGCGAGCGTCGTGTTGCCGAAGGCGTGGCGGCGGAAGTAGATGCGCATGCCCTCGCGGAAGCCGTCCATGCCGACGGCGGCGACGAGCTGCTTGAGGACGGCGGCGCCCTTGCCGTAGGTGATGCCGTCGAAGTTGAGGAAGGTCTCGTCGGTGTCGCGCACCTGCCCGGCGATCGGGTGGGTGGTCACGAGCTGGTCCTGGCGGTAGGCCCAGGCCTTCATTCCGGAGTTGAAGGCCTGCCAGGCCGTGCCGAAGCGCGTCGCCTCGACCAGCGCCAGGTAGGCCATGTAGGTCGCGAAGCTCTCGTTGAGCCAGAGGTCGTTCCACCAGCGCATGGTCACGAGGTTCCCGAACCACATGTGCGCCATCTCGTGCAGCAGCACCTCGGCGCGCCCCAGCCGCTGGTTATCGGTCGGCGGGTCGCGGAAGACCATGCGCTCCGAGTGCGTGACCGCGCCGATGTTCTCCATCGCGCCGAAGTTGAACTCCGGCACAAAGATCTGGTCGTACTTGCCGAATGGGTAGGCGTAGTCGAAGAACTCGCCGAAGAAGTCCAGGCCCTGCTTCGTCACCTCGAACAGCTCGCCCTCGTCGAGGTGGCGGACCAGCGAGCGGCGGCAGTAGAAGCCGAGCGGGACGCCTCGGTGCTCGTCGCGGACGACGTGGTAGGGCCCGGCGATCAGGGCAAAGAGGTAGGTGCTGAAGCGCTCCATGGGGGCGTAGCGCCGCCGCAGCCGCCCGTCCTCGAGCTCCTCGCGCTCGAGCTCCGGCCCGTTGGCGATCAGCTCCCACTCCGAGGGCGCGTCGACGGTCAGGTCGTAGCTCGCCTTCTGGTCCGGCTGGTCGAAGCAGGGGAAGAGTCGGTGGGCGTTGTAGGGCTCGAAGTTGCTGTAGAGGTACTCGCCGCCGTCCTCGGGGTCGACGAACTGGTGGAAGCCGTCGCCGGTGTGGTCGTACTCGTGCTCGTAGCGCACGCGCACGACGTTGCTCGCCTGGAGCGCCGAGGCGGGCAGCGGGATGCGGTACTCGCCGCTCGGCGGCTCAAGCTCCTCGCCGTTGACCTCGATGCGCTCGATGCCGCCCCCGCGCTGATCGAGGAACGTGCCCACTCCCTCGCCCGCGGCCGCGGCATGGTCGAAGCGGATCGTCACGTCGCCTCGATACGTGGACGCGCCCGCCGTCAGATCGAGGTGGATCTCGTAGCTGATGTTGGAGACGAGTCGCGCGCGGGCGATGGCCTCGTCCTGACTGAGGACGTCGCGCGCGATCGGGGAGTCGTCGGGGTTCATCTCCGCCTTTCAGGTGAGGTGGGCCTCGCGGCCGTTCGGCTGCCCAAGTATACGGCCCCGCGCTGATCGCCCCGGCGGACGGGCCGTGCGAGGGCGGCTACATCTCCTCGCGCTTCTCGCCGGAGAGGTAGGAGGCGGGGTCTTCCTCGAAGGAGAGGCGGCAGCCGCGGGCGCAGAAGTAGTAGGTCTCGCCCTCGTGGATGGTGCTGCCGCCGGGCGGGTCGCCGCGGTCCACCTCCATGCCGCATGCGGGGTCGATCGCGGCGCCGCTGCGGCGCAGGAACTCAAGCAGGCGGGGCATCGACGGCGTTCCCTTCCGCGGGTGGTGCGGCCTCGCGGCCCCGGCGCTGCTGCCGGATCCGCACACCCGCGGTCACGGCAAGCACGACCGCGAGGCCGTACCAGGTCAGAGCGTACTCGATGTGCGGCGTGGTGTTGCGGTAGCCCGCGTAGCCCGTTAGCGGCAGCTCCTCCGGCACTTGCCGCGGCGGCTGCTCGATCCGCTCGCCGGCGACCACATACAGCGGCGCGACGGGGTAGGGCAGCGCCACGGCGATCGACTCGAAGCCGAAGCGCGTCCAGTCTCCGTCCGCGTTGCGCCGCGAGTCGGTGCTGCTGGGGAGCAGCGCGAGCCCCTCCGGCGGTTCGTTCGCCTCGAGGCCCGCGAGCACGCGATCGCGCTCGGCGGCCGGGTACCAGCCGCGCCGCACGAGCAGCGCGGGCGCGCCGCCGGCGGGCAGCAGCGGCACGTAGACGTCCTCGCCGCGCAGCCCGAAGCGCGTGCGGTTCGCGACGATCTGCGCGCGCCCGTAGTCCCATTCGCCCTCGAGGGCGACGCGCCGGTACTCGGTGGCCTCGGCGTCGAGGCGTGCGGCCTCGGCCGCGGCGAGCGGCGAGGCGGCAAGCGCCGCGTTGCGGTCGCGGACGAGCCCCTGCTTCCACTCGTTGCGCACGAGCTGCCAGCTGCCGAGTCCGACCAGCACGACGAGCGCCGCGACGACGAGTGCGAGCAGGGCCGGAGTCTGGAGGCGTCGCATGGATCGACTCTACCGCGAGCGGCCCGCACCAGCCCGCCGCCTGCTGCACGGCGTTCTGTATCCTCGGAGCCCCGCCGACTACCCTCGGCGAGACCGTATTGCGAACTTTCGAGTTGGTCGTCGATTTGGGATAA
>VXMT01000108.1 GCA_009840965.1 Chloroflexota bacterium | reverse complement strand
CCCCCCCCCCCCCCCCCCCCCCCCCCCCCCCCCCCCCCCCCCCCCCCCCCGAGCCGCGCGCAGCGCGTGCTCGTCGCTCGCCGCCTCTTGCTGGCCGGGCTGCTAGCCTCGACGGGTGGACGAATACCTGAGGGCGGCGCTGCTCGGGCTTGTGCAGGCGCTGACCGAGTTCCTGCCGATCTCCTCCTCGGGCCACCTCGTGGTGGCCGCCGAGCTGTTCGGCGACGAGGTCGGCGACCTCACCTTCGACGTCGGCCTGCACGTCGGCACCACGCTGGCCGTGCTGCTCTACTTCCGCCGCGACTGGGTGCTGTTCGGCGCGAGCCTGCGGCGTGACCTGCGCGCGCACGGAGGCAGCGTGGGACGCTGGCGCCCTCGCTCGCGACTCGCGCTGCTGATCGTGCTTGGCTCCATCCCGGCATTCGCCGCGGGCGCCGCCATCACGCTCACCCTCGAGGACGGCCTGCGCGAGCCATGGCTCGTCGGCGTGCTGCTGATCGCCGTCGGCCTCGTGATCTGGGTGCTCGACCGCGCGGCGCAGTCGCGCAGCCTGCGCGACCTCGGCGCCGGGGGCGCGCTGCTGATCGGCGTCGCGCAGGCGACGGCGCTCGTGCCCGGCGTCTCACGCTCCGGCGCGACGATCGCGGCCGGGCGCGGGCTCGGCCTGCGCCGCGAGGCGGCGACACGCTTCTCCTTCCTGCTCTCCGCGCCCGCGGTCGTCGGCGCGGCGGTCGCGCTGCTGGGCGAGGCGATCCTCGGAGGCGAGGAGGTGGCGTGGGGCCCGCTGCTCCTGGGCGCGCTCGTCGCCGCCGTCGTCGGGATGGCCGTGATCCGCTGGCTGCTGCGGTTCGTGCGCCGCCATAGCCTCGCGGTCTTCGTCTGGTACCGCCTCGCGGCCGGCGCGGCCGTGCTCGCCGCCGTCGCGGCGGGCGTGCTATAGCGTCGCGGGCTACCATCGGCGCGCGAGCGACGACTGCGAGGAGACCGTGAGCGACCTCGATGCACTCGCGCCGCCAGGCGCGGACGGCCTGCTCGGCCGCCGCGCGCTGGTGATCGGCGCGGAGACCACGACCGGGCAGGCGATCGCGCGCGCCCTCGGCGCGGCGGGCGCCGACGTGGCGCTCGCGGTGCTGCGTCCGGACGAGGGCGTGCTCGTCGCCCGCAGGCTCCAGCGCGAGCTGCGCGATCAGGGCCGGCAGGCGATGACCTACGCGATGGACGTGACGCTGGGCCGCAACGTGCAGGTCACCACGCGCCAGGTCGCGAAGGAGCTGGGCGGCCTTGACCTGGTCGTGAGCGCGCCCGACGAGCCGTTCCTCGGCTCGCTCGCGCAGACCTCGGACGCGCAGCTCGCCCAGACGATGACGCTCAACGGCTACGCGCACGCCTACGCCGCGCGCTCCGCCTTCGACGAGTTCCGGCGGCAGGACGAGGGCCCGCGCGTCTTCATCCTCGTCACGCACGCGCTCGGCGAGCGCGCCCTCGCGGGCGCCGTCGCCGCCTCGATGGCCGGGGCCGCCGCGCTCGGCCTGCTGCGCGCGCTCGCGCTGGAGCACCCGGGCGGCGGGGGCGCGGCCGCCGGGCTGCTGCGCGGCGCGAGCCTGCCCGAGGACGCCGGCGCCAGCGTCGCAACTCTGAGCGACGCGCTGGCGGAGACCGACGCCGCGGAAGCCGAGGCGCTCGGGCGGCTCGCCTGCGCCATCGCCGCCGCCCCGGCAAACGCGATCCACGGGCGGGTCTTCTCCGCCCTCGACGCCGGCGCGCTCGCCGCCCCGGCCGCGGCGGGCGGGAGTGGCGCGGCATGATCGCCGAGCTCGCCGGACGGCACGCGCTTGTCGCCGGGGCCGCCGAGGGTCTGGGCCGCGAACTGGCGACCGGGCTCGCCGCCGCCGGGGCGGACGTCTCCGTGACGACGCGGCACGACGATGTCGCCGAGGAGGTGATGGCCAACTCGATCCTCAACGAGTGCTGGACCTACGGGCGCGACGGGCGGGCCCTGCGGCTCGACCTCACGGACCTCGAGGCCGTGGTCGAGGCCTTCGTGCAGCTGGAGGAGGAGCTCGCGCCGATCGACGTGCTCGTCAGCCTCGCCTTCGACCCCCCGCCGGCCGGCGCTCCGGGCGCAGCTCCCGGCGACTGGAGCGCGGCTATCGAGGCCGGCGCCACCCCAGCCTTCGTGCTGGCGCGCGCCGTGGGGCCCTCGATGGTCTCGCGACGCTCCGGCTTGATCGCGGCCGTGCTGCCGCCCGAGCCCGCGGAGGCGGCCGAGGCGCCGCTGCGCGCGGCCCGCGCCGCCGTCGTCGGGCTCTGCGAGGGGCTGGCGACGGAGTGGGCGGAGCTGGGCGTCGCCGTCCGCTGGCTCTCCGAGGCGCCGGCCGACCAGCTGCTCGAGCGATTGCGGCCGGACGCGGACGGGGGAGCGACCCCGTGAGCAGCGAGGCGAGGAGCGAGCGGATCGCGGGGCCGGTCCCGATTGGACGGCCCGGCCCGAGCTGGCGAGGCGACCCCGTCCGGACGGCCGAGGAGACCGCCGCCGCCGGTTCGGCGGACGCACCTGCGACGTTCACGCCCTGCTCACTGCGGCGGCGGCTCGCCGGCGTGGCGATCGACCAGGCGCTGGCCTGGGGGGTCATGCTCTTGCTGGCGAGCATCGCCCTCGGGGTCGCGGGCGTGGAGGAGGAGCCGGCGCCCGGCACGCGCGAGGCGAGCATTTTCCAGGCGATCGGACTGATCTCGCTCGTCGCGCCGTTCCTCTACTTCTGGATCTGGAACAGCGCGGGCTTCTCGCCGGGCAAGCGGCTGCTGCGCCTGCGCGTCGTGGACGAGCACGGCCTGCGGCCCGGCGTCATGCGCGGCTTCGCGCGGACCGTGGCCTCGCTGCTGGTCCCGCTCAGCCTCGGTATCGCCTACGCCTCGCTGGCCTGGGACGTCGGCGTGCGCCGCCCGCTCGCCGAGGGCCACCGCCAGGCCTGGCACGACAGGCTCTCCGGCACCTTCGTCGTCCGCACCTAGCGCCGTCCGGCCGTGCGGCGCCTCAGCGCCCCGGCGACGCCGGTGGCGTCGGGGTCCAGGGTAGCGAGCGCGGCTGCAGCAGCTGCCGCACCTGCCCGTCGGCGACGAGCGCCACGAGGTCGGTGCCGCCGTACGTCGCCGGGCTCATCCCGCGCAGCGCCGCCGTCGCCATCTCCTCGCCGATGTGCGCGAGCGTGGCGCCGAGGGCGAGCACTGTCAGGTCGAAGGGCTCGCCCGCGGCCTCGGCGGCCTCGCGCTGGGCGACCGCGCGCCGCAGCTCCGCGCGCAGGCTGCGGCGCACCCAGGCGCCATCGCTCGCGTCGAACGCCGGGGGCGCGCCGAAGACCGTGACGCCCGCGGGCTCGTCGGCCGGGAGGCGCGAGACGAGCCAGTAGTCGTGCACCTCCACCGGCGTCACCTCGCCGTGATCGAGCAGCACCGCGCGATCGCGGATCTGCGTCAGCACGATCTCCAGCTCCGCCCGCTCCTCGGGTAGCCGCCGCAGCGAGCGGCCGTCGAGGTGGAAGGCCCCGGCGATGCCCTCGGAGAGCGTGGTCCATTCGCTGGCAATCGGGCCGCTGACGGACATGTAGGCGCCCTCGGCGTCGACCTTGGCGAGCGGCAGCGTCACGGGCAGCCGCACCTCGCGCCGCTCGCCCGGCTCGAGGCCGGCGAGGGCGCGCGTGAGCGCGAGCCGCAGCGCGGACTGCTGCGGCTCGGCGGGGGGCAACTCGCCCCCGGGCGGCGTCCAGACGACGTAGCCGCCCGCGCCGCCCTCGAGGTCGCCCTCGATCAGCTCGGCGAGCTCGGCCGCGCCGGGTGGGCCGCCGCCCTCCCAGAGCAGGCCGCAGCTGACGCCGATCCTCCGATCGCGCTGGGTGAAGACCGCGTCGAAGGCGCTGGCGGCGGGGTCCACCGGCCGGAACGTGCGGTAGTAGCGCTCGCCCATCCAGGCGGCGACCAGCGCCGTGGTCACGGCGCGGGCGCGCGCCTCCGGGGCGTCGGCAGCGAAAGGAGGCTCGTCGCTCCCGGGCGGTGCGGAGGGGGCACGAGCGTCAGCTGTCGGCCGCCCGGCGCGCGCGCCACTCGTCGAAGCGGTCGAGCAGCGGCACGACGCCGTTGGTCACGAGCTGCCAGGCGACGGCGACGTTGAGCACGACGAAGGCGATCACGCCTGTCCACTTCACGCCCGTCGCCAGCCTCGTGCCGTCGTTGCCGCTCACCTGGATCCACTTCACCGCCCCGACGGCGGCGATGATCGCGAGGATCGCGGTGATCGGGATGTCCCACTTGAGGATGAAGCGCGAGAACAGCGCCGCCAGCCCGACGGCGAGCCCGATGTTGCCCGCCATGAAGCCCAGCAGCGGCGTGCCCTTGTGGCCCCACGTCTCGGTCGCGGCCAGAAACAGGAACATCAGCGCCGGACCGGCCAGCACGGCGATCACGATGCCCGGCCAGTCGGATCGTGAAAATCGCATCGAGCCCTCCGTGCCCCCGCTAGATATTAGAGCGTGACTGACCGCCGTCGACGTTCAACGTCGCCCCGACGACCCACGAGGCACGCGGCGAGGCGAGGAAGACGACCGCCGCGGCGACCTCGTCGGGCCGCCCGAAGCGTCCACCGGGAATCTGCTGCTCGACAAAGACGCGCATGCCCTCGGGGTCGTCGCGCAGGCGATTGCCCCAGGAGCCGCCCTCGAAGGCGATCGAGCCGGGCGCGACGTTGTTGACGCGGATGCCCTCGCCGATCCACGCGAGCGCGAGCGCCTTGGACATCGCGATCTGCGCCGCCTTCGCGGCGTTGTACTCGACCGCGCCGCCGCTCTCGCGCCCGAAGATCGAGGAGATGTTGACGATCGCGCCCCCGGCGGCGGCCAGGTGCGGGCGCGCACGCTCCGACATCAGCCGCGCGGAGAGCAGGTTCGCATCCAGCGAGGCGCGCATGCGCCCCTCCACGTCGCCCTCGCGGATCGAGCCGCCCGCGTTGTTGACCAGCGCGTCGACGCCGCCATACGCAGCCACGGCCGCCTCGACGACGTGCGCGCAGTCCGCGTCCCGCGTCACGTCCGCGGCGACGCCCTGCGCCTCGGCTCCGGCGACGCGCAGTTGCTCGCAGGCAGCCTCGACGCCCTCGGCGCCGCGCGCGCAGCTAGTGGTGCGCGCGCCCTCGGCGGCGATCGCCGCGGCGATAGAGGGGGCGAAGGCGCGGCTCCCGGCGGTGGCG
>VXMT01000052.1:4450-5248 GCA_009840965.1 Chloroflexota bacterium | reverse complement strand
GCGCAGCGAGAGCGTGCCGCGCCGCAGGTGGTCCTTGATCCGACCCGGCGTCCCGACGACGATCTGCGGCCCCTGCTCCAACCCGCGGAAGTCGCCCTCGAGGGCGTGACCGCCGAGCAGCCCGATCGCCTGCATGCCGAAGGGGCGTGCGAGGTCGCTGAGCACGCCGAGCACCTGCTGCGCCAGCTCGCGCGTGGGCACGAGCACGAGTCCCTGCACGTCGCCGCTCCCGGCGTCGAGCGCCTCGGCCATCGGGATACCGAAGGCGAGCGTCTTGCCGGTGCCCGTCTGGGCGATGCCGACCACGTCACGGCCTTCGAGCAGCACCGGAATCGCGCGCTGCTGCACGGGCGTGGGCTGGTCGAAGCCCATGCGAGCGACCGCCGTCAGCGAGCGCTCGGAGATGCCGAGGGCGGCGAATGCCTCCGGCAGCTCGAGGTCGGCGTCGTCCTCGTCGTGCTCGTCCGCGGCCTCCGGCGCGGTTGCCGGACCGCCGTTGGCCGAGGTTGCGTCGTCGGCGCGCGCCTCGCCTTCGCCGCCGCGCCCGCGGCCGCGCCCGCCGCGACGCCCGCGGCGGCGACGGCGGCCCGCGGTGTCGGCCCCGTCGCCGTTCGTCGCGGTCTCCGGCTCGGTCTCGGCGGCGGCCTCCGGCTCCTCGCCGGTCAAGGCCGCCTCGTCGTCGTCGTCGAGGTCGTCGAAGACCGGCAGGTTGCGCTTGCCGGTGACGAGCACTCGAGGGGTGGTGCGTGCGCCGGGCGGCGGCCGGCCCCGGGCGGGGGGGGGGGGGCCGGGGCCGCC
>VXMT01000052.1:0-4440 GCA_009840965.1 Chloroflexota bacterium | reverse complement strand
CCCATCCTCCCTGTTGGCTGGGGGCCGGGTTTTGGTTTATACCCCCGTGGGGGGGGCGGCGGGGGGGGGGGGGCGGGCCCCGGCCGGGCAGGATCGTGCCGTCGCCGCCCTCGGCCGCCGGCCGGAAGGCCACGTCCTCGGGTAGCGGTGCGTCGAGGTTGGCGCGCCGCCCGCGACGGTCGCGCCGCGCACCGCCGCCGCGCGCGCCTGCGTCGCGTCTGCGCGCGCCTTCGTTGCGTCTGCGTGTGGTTGTCGGCGCCTCTCTCGTGGGCGCCTCTGCTGTGGGTGTGATGGATCCTCCGTGTTGTTGGGTTTGCTGTGTGGACTCGGTGTTGCCGGAGCCGCCGCGCCGCCGGCCGCGTCCGCCGCGCCGTCCTCGCCTGCGGCGCGAGCGCTTGCCGGATGCGTCCTCGCTGCTCGATGACGCCTCGGCGTCGCCTTCGGACCCGCCGATGAGGCCGCGGATGCGTCGTAGCAGGCTCATCGCCGTGCGGCCGTCGAGGGCAGCGTCGCGCGGAGGGCGGCGCCGGGCCGCGCGAGGGCTGCCGCTGGTGTGAACGCCTCGGGAGCGGTGCCGGTGTGGTCCCCGTGGTGCGAGCCGACGGGCGACGCTCTGTGTTGCGTCATCGGGAAGATGATAGCAAGCAGCCGCCGGAGCCGCATCCGGCCCGGTTGCGCGCGGTTCCGTTGGCGTGGCCTACCACCCGGCAGGTTTCGTGATCGGGCCACGCTCGTCCAAGAGCGTGTCGGGGAAGAGGCTGGCGCTCAGTGGCCCTCGGCGCAGCCGCCGGTACCACGAAGCCGCGTCGTGGAGTTCGAAGCTCCGTCGCCGGCTCGGGTCGAATACTCCGACCTCCTTGCGAAGCCTCGTGCGGACGATGCTGATCGGCAGTTGGAGGTCTGAGTCGTTGGAGATCACGACGGCGAGTTCGTACTGGTCCTCGAAGCCGTCGAGAAGCAGGTAGGACGCGAGGTTGACATCTGACCCCTTCTCCTCGGTGTCGAGGATCTCGACGACGCGCGGGCCGGTTCGCGGGCGTCGCGCGAGCGGTCGTCGCTTGGTCTTCGGGAGGAGATGCCCGTAGTGGATGGTCAGGTTGGGAACCGTCTGTAGTGCCCGCAGGTAGGCTTGCTGCCGTTGCGCCTGCGTAGGATCGCCCGGTCGGCTGGTGACGAGCGCGGTGAAGTACCGGATGCGGCCGATGGTGTGGCGGGGCACCAGGAGGTCGGCCAACCTTCCGAGGTCGAGCCAGCGGTGGGGTGTGCCTCGCAGCGCCCGGTAGTAGAGATTGAATCCGTCGACGTAGATGTTGGTGCGAATAGGTGGGTCGTCCCGAAAAAAGCTAAGGCTGCCTTGCGGCAGCCTTGCGCCCTGCCGCCGAAGCGCGCAGGGGGTGTACCAAGCGACCGTACCGAGGGTGGGCTAGGGCGTCAAGCGCAGGTGCTAGCCGGGCGCCGGCGGGGGCGCGTCCGCCCTCGCCGCCGCGCGCAGCTCCGCGAAGTCGGCGCGCGCCCGCAGCATGAGCACCAGGAACAGCAGCGCCCCCGAAAACACGACCAGCCCCGCGTAGCGGAAGATCGCCGCGAGCCCGAACAGCTCGACGACGCCCGCGCCCACGATCGAGCCCGCGAGGAAGCCGAGCGAGCTGCCCATCTGCGTCAACCCCATCACCGAGCCCATCCCCACGCGCCGCCCGACCTCGACGAAGATCGCCTGCTGCGCCGGGAAGGCCAGCGACTCGGCGAAGCCGACCACCACGAAGACGGCGAGCAGCCAGGGCGCCAGCACGAGCGTGCCGACCTCGAACGTGTCGCCGGGAAGGCTCGGGATCAGGAACTGCCCGGTCGCCGCGACGATCAGCCCGATCATCACCAGCCGCAGCCGGCTGACGCGGTCGGCGAGGCGGCCGAACACGGGCTGCAGCGAGCCGCCGATCAGCGCACGACAGGCGAGCAGCAGCCCCACGAACGTCGCGCTGCCCGTACCGAGGCCGTCGTCGCTCACCACGTAGACGGCGAGGAAGGTCGCGCCCGATCCCCAGCCGAGGGTGACGACGGCCTGCACCGTCAGCGCGGCCTGCACCGGGCCGTAACGCAACAGCTGGAGCCAGGTGCGAGCCGGTCCGCGCGCCGCCTCGCCGGTCGCGTCGGGCGACCCCGCGCCGGCGTCCGTTCCCCGCGCAGCAGGTGGCAGCAGGGCGAAGGCGGCGAGGCCGGTGCCGACGAGCAGCAGGCTCATCGTCGTGAAGACCGCGTGGTTCCCGGCGGCGTCGCGGAGCGCGCCGCCGATCAGCGGTCCGGTGCCGAAGCCAAGCACCT
This sequence comes from Chloroflexota bacterium, assembly GCA_009840965.1. Lineage (GTDB taxonomy): Bacteria > Chloroflexota > Dehalococcoidia > UBA2979 > UBA2979 > VXMT01. The sequence goes on along the minus strand of VXMT01000052.1, from coordinate 2,121 downwards.
GTGAGACCGCGAAGGCTCCCGAGAAGGCGCCCTCGCGCCCCGGCGGCGCGAGGCGGCCGACGTAGGCGAGGGCCATCGGGAAGATCGCGGCGGCGCCGACCCCGGAGAGCACGCGGAAGAACACGACGTGCTCCCAGGCGGTCGAGATCAGGTAGCCGGAAGCCGCCAGCCCGTAGACCATGAACCCCCCGGCGAGGAACGGCTTGAGACCGACCCGGTCGCCGAAGCGTCCGATCAGTGGCGAGAGCACCATCATCGGCGCGGTGACGCCCGCGAAGGCCAGCGCGACGGCGATCTCCGGGCCACCGAGGTCCTCGCGCACGAAGACCGGGATCAGCGGCGAGAGCATCGCGATCCCAATCATCGCGGCGAACATCGAGATCCAGAGCACGGTGAACGGACGCGTCCACATCGGGGGTCAGTCTCCTCGGTCGTGTGCGGGCTCGCCGCGGCTCCTCGCGCGACGGGCGCGCTCCCTCACCCTAACCCTCTCCCTCGGGGAGAGGGGACCGGAGGGGCGCCGCGACGGGCTAGGGGAAGACGACGGTCTGGTTGCCGTGGACCAGGATGCGGCTCTCGATGTGCCAGCGCACGGCTCGCGCGAGCACGACGCGCTCGATCTCGCGCCCGCGGCGGATCAGCTCGGCGCGGGTGTCGCGGTGCGAGACGCGCGCCACGTCCTGCTCGATGATCGGGCCCTCGTCGAGGTCCTCGGTTGCGTAGTGGGCGGTGGCGCCGATGATCTTGACGCCCCGCTCGCGCGCCTGGCGGTAGGGGTCGGCCCCGATGAAGGCGGGCAGGAACGAGTGGTGGATGTTGATGATCGCCTGCGGAAACTCGTCGAGGACCGTGGGCGTCAGGATCTGCATGTAGCGGGCCAGCACCACGAGGTCCACGTTTCCTCGCAGCAGCGCGAGCATCTCCCGCTCCTGCTCGGGCTTCGTTTCGCGGGTAACGGGCAGGTGGTGGTAGGGCACGCCCATCGGCTCGACGTCGGTCCGGAAGCGGTCGTGGTTGGAGATCACCATCGCGATCTCGGCGTGCAACTCGCCCGAGCGCCAGCGCCAGAGCAGGTCCAGCAGACAGTGCCCGACGTTGGAGACGAGGATCGCGATCCGAGGCCGGTTCGCGCTGTAGGAGATGCCCCATTGCATCCCGAAGCGCGGTGCGACCTCGCGACCGAACAGCCCGGCGAGCTCGTCCGGGCTCGCGTCGAGGCCGGCCAGCTCGTACTCCATGCGCAGGAAAAAGCGCGGATCCTCGCCGCCGCTCGCATACTCGTCGGCCTGGACGATGTTCGCGCCGTGCTGGAAGAGGAACTGCGAGACGCTCGCGATGATCCCGGGGCGGTCCGGGCACTGCACCAACAGGCGCGCGGTTCCCTCGGTCGGCGTCTCGCTCACGCCCCCGATCATAGCCGCGCAGGCGTGTAGCGCCGAGCCGACCGAAGCGCGCGCATCGCCGATACTGGGACTATGACCGCGCAGCAACACACCCCGTTCCAGCGCCTCGGCGGGCGCGACGCCCTCGTGGCGATCGTCGAGACGTTCTACGACCGCATCGAGGGCGACCCCGAGCTGCGGCCGGTGTTCCCGCCGGACCTGCAGCCGGGCCGCGACAAGCAGGCTGCCTTCCTCGAGCAGTGGATGGGCGGCGAGCCGCGCTACTCGCAGATCTACGGCGAACCGGCGCTGCGCCGCCGCCACCGACCCTTCGCGATCACCGAGCGCGGCGCCGAGCGCTGGCTGGAGCACTTCGCCGCCGCACTCGAGGCGCACGAGGTCGAGCAGGCGCTGGCGCGCGAGATCATGGACGCGCTGCGCCCGATCGCGTTGCGCATGGTCAACACCACCGAGGTCAGGACTCGCCCCGGCGCGTAGCGACGTGCAGCGCGACCGTGCCGAGGCCGAAACGGCGGATCGAGGCGCCCTCGAAGCCCGCGTCCTCGATGCGCTCGGACAGCTCCGCGGCCGCGGGGAAGTGGTCGACGGAGTCCGGCAGATAGCGGTAGGCCGAGGGGTGGGGGGGGGGGGGGCGCCACGCCCCCCCCCCCCCCCCCCACCCCGCCACCCCCGCCCCCCCCCCCCCCCCCCCCCCCCCCCCCCCCCCCCCCCCCCCCCC
>VXMT01000003.1 GCA_009840965.1 Chloroflexota bacterium | reverse complement strand
GGTGAGGGGGAAGGTCTCCCTCGGGGAGAAGGGACCTCGAGGGGTTGCCCGCCGTCCGCCCCGGACGGCGCTGACTACGCGACCGGCCGGAACCGGGGGATCGCGATCTCGTCGCTGACGTCGTCGAACACCACCTCCACGGGCATCCCGATGTGGACGTCCGCCGGATCGATGCCGACGACGTTGGTGCTGAGGAACATCCCTTCCTCGAGGCGGACCACCCCGAACACGTAGGGGACGTCCTCCGCCCACTCCACGCTCGGGGCCTGGTGGTGCACGCTGAACGTGTAGACCTCGCCCTTGCCGCTCAGCGGCACCCAGTCGTAGTCGTCGAGCGCATGGCAGTCCGGGGCGTGGCAGACACGGCTCGGGTACATCCAGCGATGGTCGCAGGTGCGGCACTGCTGGGCCAGCAGCACGTGCCGGCGGCAGCCCTCCCAGTAGGGCTGCGATACCGGCGAGGGCACCGGGATCGGCTTGAGGTAATCAGCCATCGGAGTTCTCCCTAGTCCTGCGCGAGGATCGTGCAGCCGTAGTTGCTCATCGGGCCGGACACGCTGCCGACCACGGCCAGCTTCGCGTCCCGCACCTGGCGCGGCCCGGCCTCGTGGCGCAGTTGCTCGACCGCCTCGGTCTGGAACATCACCGTCGAGCCCACGCCCGTCTGCCCGAGGTTCAGCATCCCGCCGTTGGTGTTGACGGGAAGCTCGCCGCCCAGCTCCAGGCGGCCGCCCTCGGCAAACGGTCCGGACTCCCCCTTCTCGCAGAAGCCGAAGTCCTCGAGCTGCATCAACACGGTCATGGTGAAGCTGTCGTACAGCTCGGCGAAGTCGATGTCGGCGCGCGTCACGCCCGCCTCGCCGAAGGCCTGGTCGGCCGCCTCCCTGCCGTTGGTGCGGATCAGGTCGTGGCCGTCCTCCCAGCCCGTGCAGAGCGCGCCGACGTGGTAGCCGGCGTGATACTGGCCGACGCCGAGCATCCACACCGGCGGGTGCTTCAGATCCCGCGCCCGCTCGGCGGTCGTGAGGATGTAGGCGTCGGAGCCGCGGCCGGTGGGGTAGCAGCAGTCGAGGATGTGGAACGGCGCGGCGACGTAGCGGGAGTTCAGAACGTCGTCGATCGTCACGACCTGCGGCAGCAGCGTCTTCGGGTAGAGCGCGCCGTGCTTGCTCGAGGCGACCTTCACGGCCGCCAGGTGCTCGGGCTTCGTCCCGTACTCGTGCATGTGTCGCTGGGCGTGCAGGGCGTAGAAGCCGGGCGCGCCCAGCGGGCCGTAGATGACGTCGAACTCCCAGCTGAAGTGGTGCTGCCCCTGCATGTAGGCGCCCGGCCGCGTGGCCCGTTCCGAGGCCCGGCCACGGGCGCCCCCACCACCGCCGACGACCAGCACGTAGTTGGCCTCGCCGGAGAGCAGGGCCCAGGTCGCCACCTTGTTCGCCACCGCGGCGGCGATCCCGCCGTTGGTGATCGCCAGGCAGAGCGGCTTGGCCCTGCCGCTCATGCCGAGGTTCTCAAACACGCGATAGGCGATCTTGACGTCCTCGCTGTGTTCGCAGACGAGGATGCCGTCGATGTCGCGCTTGCTGAGGCCGGCATCCTCGATCGCCAGCGCGGCGGCCTCGGCGTGGTAGCTGACGGCCGAATGGCCGACGATCCCGCGGGGGTGGTAGGTGGTGCCGCCGACCCCCACGACCGCTATCTCTCGCTGACCTTGCGCCATGGCAACCTCCAGTGTGGCCGGGCGCGCCGCCCGAACTATGAGCGAGCGCTCACCAATATCGATCGTTTTAGGCGCTGCGCCGCCGGGGCGTCAAGGGAGGCGCCGGAGGTGTGAGGCGGCACACGACCAACCACGCGCGTTGTAGGCTCCGCTCGACCAGACCGCGGGGCCACCTCGGCCAGCGCAGACAGGAACGGAAGTGACCACCATGCCCGAGCGCGACTACAGCGACATCCTGACGATCCAGGACGGGCGGCACGCGATCGTGCAGCTCAACCGCCCGGAGAAGATGAACGCCCTCAGCCACAACATGCGCGCCGAGCTGTTCGACGCCCTCAAGGGCTTCGAGGCCGACCCGGACGTGGGCGTGATCATCATCCGCGGCTCGGGGCGGGCCTTCAGCGCGGGCTACGACCTCGCCGGCATCTCGGAGACCGACTCGGAGCGCGACTACATCGACACGCGCAGTGGGCTGCCGACCGTGGGGCCGATTCACCCGGGGCAGGGCCAGTGGCCGCAGCACCTGCTCAGCGGCTACTGGCAGATCTGGGAGCTGACCAAGCCGGTCATCGCCCAGGTCCACGGCTACTGCCTCGCGGGCGCCACCGAGCTCGCGACGATGTGCGACCTCATGTTCGTGGCCGAGGACGCGCAGATCGGCTACCCGCCGGTGCGAGCGATGACCAGCGTCGACATCGCCTACCACCCATGGCACATGCCGATGCGCAAGGCCCGCGAGCTGCTCTACAGCGGCGACCCGATCTCCGGGACGGAGGCGGTCGAGATCGGCTGGGCGAATCGCGCCTACCCCGTCGACCGGCTCGCCTTCGAGACGGAGGCCTTCGCCGAGCGCATCGCGCAGATCGACGGCCCGATGCTGCAGATGACGAAGCGCCAGCTGAACCGCGCCTACGAGATCATGGGCATCCGCAGCGCGCTCGCGGCCGGGGCCGACATCCAGACGCTGAGCGCGGTGCGCCCGGGCGGCGGCGAGTTCGGCCGCATCTCGCGCGAGCAGGGCCTGGCCGCGGCGCTCGCCTGGCGCGACGGCCCCTTCGGCGACTACGGCTCCGCGCCGCGCGACGAGCCGCGCCCCGGCGCCGCGGACTGGTAGTCAGGGAGGATCGCGCCGCGCGCGCTACCAGCCGGGCAGCCCCGAGGGGAGGCCGAGGAAGACGCGGCCGGCGCCGTCGTAGTTGGCGGGCGCCGCCGCGGCGTGCTGCACAGCCACGTGCACGTCGCGGAAGTAGCGCTCCAGCCGGTTCGCCGTGTGGGCAGCGTTCGTACCCGCCGCCGAGAAGACGAGGTCCACCGCGCGCGCGGACTCGTGGCCCGCGTGCGCGATCGCCAGGCGGACGTTCGCGATCTCGCGCGTGGGGTCCGGGGACCGCGCCTCCGAGGCCGCCCAGGCCTCGGCGACCGCCTCGAAGAGGTAGGCGCGCGCCGATCGCACGATCGCCTCGGCCTCGCCGACCATCCGCTGCACGCGCTCGCGGTCGCGCAGCAGCGTGCGCGAGCCGGTCGACCCCCGCCCCGAGGCGATGTCGCGCAGCTCGTCGATCGCACCCCGCGCGATGCCGAGCGTGCAGCCGGCGTGCACGGTGTGGCTCCAGATGCCGAAGAAGCGCGCGCGGTAGAGCGGGCTCTCGATCATCGGCGGCTCCAGCCGCGAGACCGTGCGCTCGGCGGGCACGTAGAGGTCGTCGACCTCGAAGTCGAAGCTGCCCGTGCCCTTCAGCCCGACGACGTGCCAGGTGTCGATGATCTCGCCGTCGCGCACGGGGACGGCGACGGCGCGCGTGCGCGGGGTGCCGTTCTCGTCGCGCAGCGGCTCCTCGCCGTCCATGAGCACGCACGTCCCGAACATCCAGCTCGAGTGCTCGATGCCGCTCTGGAAGTTCCAGCGCCCGTTCACCCGGTAGCCGTCGCCCTCGCGTTGCGCACGGCCGAGGGCGCGGTTGGAGCCGGCCGCCCGCAGCGAGCCGGTCATGTCCTTCATCGCGTGCACGGCGTCGGGGTCCATCCAGGCGAAGCGGCGGCTCAGCACCGATCCGATCATGCAGACCCAGCCCGTGGAGCCGTCGGCCATCGAGATCTCCTCGATGGCGCTCGCGGCGGAGCGCGGGTCGGCCTGGGGGCCGCCGTAGGCCTCGGGCAGGTAGAGCTGGTAGAGCCCGGCCGCCTCGAGCTTCGCGTCCAGCGCCTCGGGCACGCGGCGCGTCTCCTCGATCTCGTCCGAGGCGGCGTGGATCAGCGGCGCGACCTCGCGCGCGCGCTCGACGATCGGGTGCGGGTCGGGCAGCGGCATGCGGCGTCCCCTTCCTCGCGATCATAGCGTCGCGAGACCCTACTCGCGGGCGCGCTATCATCGCCGCGACGCGGCGACGTGCGCCGAAGGGAGTGTCGCGATGGCCGAGGCCGGAGATTCGAGGCTGTGGGAGGACGTCAACGAGGGCGATCGCCTGCCCGATCTCGAGCTGCCGATCACCTTCCGCACGGGCATCCTCGCCGTGGTCGGGATGCGCGACTTCAACCCCGTGCACCACTACACGGACTACGCACAACGCACCTCCGGCAACCGCGATAGCTGGATGAACACGATGTGGCACCAGGGCCTGTTCGCCCGCTTCGCCAGCGACTGGCTGGGCCCGGACAGCGACTTCCGCAGCACCTGGCTGCACATGACCGGCTTCATCCACCCCGGCGACACCGTCACCGTCGAGGGCGAGGTCACCCGCCGCTTCGACGAGGACGGCGAGCCCCGCGTCGAGCTGGCGCTCGCCGCCCGCACGGAGGCCGGCGGCTACGTCGCGCGGGCCGGGGCGGACCTCGCGATGCCCTCGCGGGAGGGGGGCGCGGTGCGCGTGCGCGAGGGCTTCACGAAGCCCTCGGTGGATCTCGACCCGGAGCTGCCGGACTTCGCGAAGCCGTGGATCGGGCAGCAGACCGACCCGCTCTGGGGTGGCTACCCGGTGAGCGAGGCGCAGATCATGTACTGGGCGGACATGGTCGAGGACGCCAACCCGCTCTACTACGACAGCGAGTACGCGCGGGCGAGCCGCCACGGCGGCATGATCGCGCCGTTCCCCTCCCTCTTCACCTTCATGATGGGGCGCCCCAGCCACTTTGGCGAGCCGTTCGAGCTGGCCGACCCGGATGCGCCGAGCGTGAAGCCGTGGCCGCCCTCGCGCGAGATGGACGACGGACGGGTGCTCGCCAACCGGCTGATCACGACGCTGCTCTCCGGCGACTGGCGGCCGCCGGGCACGACGCGTTACGCGGCGCAGCGGGTGCGGCAGGACTACGGCGCGCCGCTGCGCCCCGGCGACTGGCTCTACACCCGCTCCGAGGTGGCGAACTGCACCTCGCGCAAGCGCACGCGCCTCGGCGAGGGGCACTTCCTCACGCTGCTCACCTCGTTCTACCGCCACCCGCCGCGGGGTGAGGACGAGCTGATCGGCGCGAGCCAGTACGCCTTCTTCTTCTACGAGGCGGAGCAGGGCGTCGGGGGGGCGGGGGGGGGGGGCCCGGGGGCGGGGCGCCCGCCCCGGGCGGGGCGGCGGGGGGGGGGGGGGGGGGGGGGGGGGGGGGGGGGGGGGGGGG
>VXMT01000180.1 GCA_009840965.1 Chloroflexota bacterium | reverse complement strand
CCGATGGTCTCGCCGGGCTTGAGCACGAGTGCGTCGACGAAGACGAGGCGCGCCACTCGCTCGCGCGCGAGCTCGGCCGTCCTCGCCACCACCATCCCGCCCGAGGAGGTGCCGACCAGCACGACGTCGTTGAGGTCCTCGTGGAAGAGCAGCTGCGCGATCTCTTCCGCCTGCGACTCGGTGGTGATGCCCGGTCGGATATGCGTCGCCCGCTCGCCGCACCCGTCGAGCGACGGTGCGTGCGCGACGTGGCCCTGCGCGTGCAGTTGGGCCGCGACGGGGGCCCAGATCCAGCCACCCTGGTATGCGCCGTGGATCAGCACGAATGCCGTCATCGGTTCCCTCCTCGCGCGGATCGCCTCGCCTGCTCGCCCCGGTGCAGCCGGGCCGTCCGTCGCCAAGCCTAGCGCAGCGCTGCCGGGATGGCGGCCCGGGCCGGAGTGCGGCTAAGGTTGTCGCGCAGAGCTTCCGAGGAGGATGACGTGAAGATCGGACTGCTGCTCACGTCGCATCCGGACCCCGATGCCTCGCCCTATCCGCACCAGTCGGTCCACGCCCGCGTCACCAGCGAGGTGCTGACCGCCGAGGAGCACGGCTTCGACACGGTCTGGATCGCCGAGCACCACTTCTCGAACGCGTACGGCATCCTGCCGGACCCGTTCAGCTACCTCTCCTACCTCGCTGCCAAGACGAGCCGCATCAAGCTCGGCGCCGCCGTCATGGTGGTGCCGCTGCACCACCCGCTGCGGATCGTCGAGAACGCGGCGTTCGTCGACATCCTGAGCGAGGGTCGCTTCCAGCTCGGCCTCGGCTCCGGCTACCGGCCCTACGAGTTCGAGGGCCTCGGCGTCGACTACGACGAGCGGCACGCGCTGATGCAGGAGGAGGCCGTACCGCTGATCCTGCAGGGCTTCTTCGACAAGCGCGTCAACGCGGACGGCCAGTTCTTCAAGATCAGGATGGACGAGCAGAGCGAGGTCTTCCCGCAACCGATCCAGCAGCCGCATCCCCCGATCTACATGGCGGCGGGCACGGAGGGCTCGATGGCGTTCGCGGCCCGCAACGGCTTCGGCCTCATGCAGTCCGCGCTGCCCTCGATCGAGACGATCGGCGAGCACGTGGCGTTCTACCGGGAGCACATGGCGGAGGCGCAGGCGCCCTACAGCCGCAACCCCGCCTTCGGCGACATCGACGTCGCCCGCATGGTCTACGTCGCCGAGTCCGACGCGCAGGCTCGCGAGGAGTCCGAAGCGGGCATCGTGCGTCACATGACGAGCTTCCTGCTCAGCGGCAGGACGGGGAGCTACCTCGGTGACGTCGCCGAGAAGCGCGACGAGAGCGCGTTCGCCTACGAGAAGCTGGTCCGGGACACCGTGCTGCACGGCTCGCCGGACACGGTGCTGCGCAGCCTCGAGGCGCTGGCCCGGGCCGGCGCCTCGTCCGTGATGATCCATTACCCGCCGTACTACGGACCGGCGAAGACGACGAAGATGCTCGAGCTGTTCGCGCGGGAGGTCCTGCCGCACGTCGGCGCGTTCGAGCAGGCCGGCGCCGGAGCGGCCCGGGCGAGGGCAGGCGTTCCGGCGACGGGATAGGAGGGTCGGCATGGCCGAGACCTCGTTCGCCCGGTTCGAGGGCAAGGTGGCGCTGATCACCGGCGCCGCCAGCGGCATCTGCCGCGCCGCAGCCGAGATCATCGCGGCCGAGGGCGGCACGATCGCCGCCGTCGACAACAACAAGGAGCTGCTCGACGGCGCGATGGAGGCGTTCGCGGCGGCCGGCGGCGGCGAGCACCACGCCTACCACGCCAACGCGCTCGACCAGGCGGACGTGGACGCCGTCGTCGCCGACGCCGTCGAGCGCTTCGGCAGGATCGACATCCTCGTCAACGGTGTCGGCGGTTCCACGGCGATCCCGAACTCGGGCGCGACGGTCGAGGAGTTGACGTTCGAGGAGTGGCAGAAGGTGCTGGACTTCAACCTCACCGGGACGTTCCTCTTCTGCCACGCCGTGATCCCGCACATGACCAGCCAGGGCGGCGGCAAGATCGTCAACTTCTCCTCGCGGTCGAGCCGCGGGAGGAGCCCGACGAGCTCGTCGGCCTACGCCGCCGCCAAGGGCGGCATCATCTCGTTCACCTCGAAGCTGGCGATGGAGGTCGGCCCCGCGGGCATCAACGTCAACGCGATCGCACCCGCGACGACGATGACGGAGCGCATCCGGCGCGTGTACGAGCGGCGGCCGGCGGGGTCGCGCGAGCGCCAGATCGCCGCGATCCCTCTGGGCCGCGTCGCCGAGCCGATCGACCAGGCCAACGTCGTCTGCTTCCTCGCGTCGTCGCACGCGGACTTCGTCACCGGCGTGACGATCGATGTGACCGGGGGCGGGTAGCGCCCTCGATAGCGGCGCCGAGCGCCCGCTTCACCGACCGAGGCGTTACGATCTTCGCCGGTCCGAGTACCGAGGCGTCCGAAAGGGGTTCTCATGCAGCAACTCGAGCTCGTCCCGTACCTGCTCTACGAGAAGGAGGACAACGGGATCCTCTGGATCAAGTTCAACCGGCCGGAGAAGCTGAACGCCGCCGTCGGCGGCCCCGAGCGCAACGGCACGCTGTCCAAGGTCGGCGAGTACATGCGCGCCGGCGACGATGACCCGGACGTCAAGGTGATCGTGCTGACCGGCGTCGGGCGCGGCTTCTGCGCGGGCGTGGACGTGCGCGGCTCCGACCTCGGCCAGTTCGAGCCCCAGGACAACTTCCTCGGCAACGCGCCGTACGAGGCGGGCGGGCTGGATGCGACGCGCCAGCGGTTCTACTACGGCATTACCAAGCTGATGAAGGACATCTCGTTCGTCCGCAAGCCGACGGTGGCGATGGTCAACGGCGTGGCGGCCGGCTTCGGGATGGACATGGCGCTGCAGTGCGACATCCGCTACGGCAGCGAGAACACGCGCTTCATCTCCTACCACCAGGTGGGCCAGATCATCGAGAACGGCGGCGCCTACTACCTGACGCGGCTCGCCGGGCTCGGCCGCGCGCTCGAGTTCTCCTTCACCGGCCACCTCGACGGTCCGACCGCCGCGGAGTGGGGCGTGCTGAACAGGCTCGTCCCCGCCGAGGACCTCGAGGCCGAGGTGCGCGCGCTGTGCGACCGCATCATGCGCAACCCGCCGCTGGTCTCGTGGATCAACAAGCGGGTGATCCGGGCGGCCGCGGACACCACCCTTGAGCACACGGCGGTGCTCACCTCGAACGCCTCGCCCATCCCCGGCACCTCGGACGACGCGGCCGAAGCGCGCTCGGCCCTCCGCGAGCGCCGCGAACCCGTGTTCAAGGGCCGCTGAGGCAGGCGCGCTCTCGAGGGAGTCTCACGAGCCGCGGGAGGATCGGCATGAGCTCACGGCTGCCCGTCATCGTGCAGGGGCTGGGGCCTATCGGGCGACTGATCGTGGAGGCCGCGCTGGGCGACCCCGCCCTCAAGGTCGTGGGCGCGGTCGAGATCGACCCGGATCTCGCAGGGCGGCCGCTCGCCGAGGTCGTCGAGGGCGCACCGAGGGTCGCGATCCGCGAGTCCGTCGCGCAGGCTCGCGAGGATGCGCGAGCGGGCGGCGGCATCCTCCTCCATTGCACCGGCTCACACCTCGATCGGGTCGCGCCGCAGATCGAGGAGGCGCTGCGGCAGAAGCTGCACGTCGTCTCCACGTGCGAGGAGCTGACATTCCCGCACGTGCGGCACGCGGAGATCGCCGCCGACCTCGATCGGCTGGCCCGGAGCGCCGGGCGCACGGTCGTCGCGACGGGCGTCAACCCCGGGTTCCTCATGGACGCGCTGCCTGCCTCGCTGGCCTCGATCTCCCACGGCATCACCTCGGTCTCGGTGCGCCGGGTGCAGGACCCGTCGAGGCGGCGGGTTCCGTTCCAGCAGAAGGTCGGGATGGGACTCTCCCCCGCCGAGTGGGAGGCGAGGCGCAGCGCGGGCGGATTCGGCCACGTCGGGCTCGAGGAGTCCGCCCGGCTCCTCGCCGCCTCGCTCGGCTGGACGCTCGGCGACTGGCGGCACGAGATGGTCCCCTGCCGGATCGACGGCCAGGAGCAGGTGGCGGGCACGCTGGAGACGCTTGAGGGCTCGACCGCCGACGGCCGCAGCATCTGCCTGCACTTCGAGGCCAACGCGGGGGCGGACGAAGAGTTCGACGAGATCGTCGTGGACGGCAGACCGCCTCTCACACTGCGCTTCGAGGGCGGTGTCTTCGGCGACGACGCCACCGCGGCGGCGGTGCTGCGGGCCGCGCGCGTGGTCCCCAACACGCGGCGGGGCCTCGTGACCGTCCTCGATCTGCCGTTGCGCTAGGGCGGCCGCTCGAACGAGCCGAGGCTAGCCCTGCGCGATCTCCTGGGCGATGCCGCGCATGTACTCCGCGTCGTGGAAGCGGCCCGCGCGCTTCTCCACGAACGCGCGCACCGCCTCGCGGTGCTCGGGCGTCTGCAGCGCGTGATCGAACCGCACGCGGGAGTCCGCCTCCACGGTCTCGAGGTCGGGCGCGAAGAGGGCGTCGAACGTCATCTGCTTGACCGTGTGCAGCGTCGAGGCGGGGTTCGCGGCGATCTCCTGGCCGAGGGCGATCGCCTCGGGCAGCAGCTGGTCGGGCTCGACCACGCGGTGCACCAGGCCCAGCTCCAGCGCCTCCTGCGCGCTGTAGATCCGCCCCGTCAGCATCATCTCCTTGGCCTTGTGCAGGCCGATCACCCGCGGCAGCATCCACGCGGAGTCGAACTCGGGCGTCAGTCCGATCGCCGCGAAGCGCATCGAGAAGCGCGCCGCGCTGGACGCGATGATCGCGTCGTACCAGAGGATCGAGGTCAGGCCGATGCCGAGCGCGATCCCGTTGACCGCGGCGATCAGCGGCTTGCATTCCACCGCGAGGAACTCGGCGTTCCAGGGGTGCGGCTTCGGTCGCGGCCGGTTGGTGTCGAAGTCGCCCGCCATGCGCGCGCTCAGGTCGGCGCCGGAGCTGTAGGCGCGGCCGTTTCCGGTCGTCACGATCGCGCCGACGCCGGGGTCGGCGTTGAACTCCTCGAGCGCCTCGCGGATCTCGCCGGCCAGCTCGGAGCCGAACGCGTTCATGCGCTCCGGCCGGTTGAAGCGGACGATGCCGACGCGGCCTTCGCGCTCTACCTCGATGAACTCCCAGTCGGGCACTGTCGCGCTCCTCTCGCTGCGGCGATCCCGCGCATGATGCCACGGCGCCCGGGGTGTGGGGGTCCCCGGTCGCGAGACCGTTGCGAAACTCCCACAAGCCCGATCCGGCCCCCTCTCCCTGGGGAGAGGGCGGGG
>VXMT01000074.1 GCA_009840965.1 Chloroflexota bacterium | reverse complement strand
TGCCCCCCCCCCCCCCCCGCGCCCCGGCCCCCCCCCGGCGGGCCGCCCCCCCCCACCCCGGGCGGGGGGGGGGGGGGGGGGGGGGGGTGGACCGCCGGGCCGAGAGCCCCGAGGGGCATCGGGTAGTGAACATCGGCGCTGCGCGATCCTAGACTTGGCGCATGACGCGACGAGGACGGGGTCGCCCGCGACACCCCGGCATCCTGACGCTGGCCGCGTGGGCGGGAGGACGGCGTTGAACGACATCATCCTGGCGGCAGCGACGATCGCGTGCGCGACCTCCGCGGGCCTTGCCGGCTGGCGAGACGGGCGGCGCTGGTGGGTGCTGGCCGTGGCGGGTGGGCTGGTTCCGGTTGTCCTCTACGCCACCCTCGGGCCGGCGGAGGAGGTCGCTACCTTCTCCCTTGATGAACTCCGTCGACTCATGCCCCTGGGTGTCTTCGCCACGATCGTCGCGGTGGCGGGGCCCGTCTTTGCGGGCCTCGTGGCCGCCCACAACGGGCGGCGCTGGTGGATCTGGGGTCCACTTGGACCTGTGATCCTGGTCGGGCCGTTCGTACTTGGCGTCGTGGCGGGGGGCGGTCCGCTCACCGTCGAGGCGATCTACTGGAAGCCTGGTTGGATCCCGGGAACGATTTGCGCGCTCTGGTGCGCCCACATCGCACGAACAAAGAAGCGGTCGGTGTTCTTGTGGGTTGTACTCGGGGCGATCTTCCTGCACTTGAGCCTGGTGGTGGCTGCACTCATGTGGGAGAAGCAGGAGTCGCTCCTCTCAAGCACGCTCGACGCCGCGATCGGGCCGCCCCCCGAGCCATGGTTCCAACGACAGATGAACCGCCTGAGGGGAACGAGCGAGGAGTCTCGATCGTAGGAGGCGATCTCGCGCCGCAGCCCCCTCGAGGCCAACCCCACGCCTACCTCGCGCGGCGCGCCTCCGGTCCAGGAGCCATCGGGTAGTGAAAATCGGCGCTGCCCGATCCTACACTTGGCGCATGACGCGACGAGGACGGGGTCGCCCGCCACACCCCGGCATCCTGACCCCGGCCGAGGAGCGCGTGCTCGAGGAGCTGCGCCGAGGCGGCACGAACGCCGAGATCGCGGTGCGGCTCGGCGTCACGCTCGACACGGTCAAGTTCCACATCTCGAACATGCTCGGCAAGCTCGGACTCGAGAACCGCCGGCAGCTCGCCGCCTGGCGTCCCGAGCCCCGCCGCCGGCTGTTCGGCCTCCTCGCCGTGCCCGGCGCGCTCGAACCGGTCGGGCGCGTGCTCGTGTGGGCGGGCGTGGCGGCGGCCGGCACGGCGACGGTGGCCGTGGTGGCGGTCGTGCTCATCGCCCTCGCCGGCCTCGGCGACAGCGAGGAGCAGGTCGCGCAGGCGCCGACGCCGACTCCGACAGCTACGCCGACGCCTGCTCCGGCGACAGCCACGCCGACGACGACGGCCACGCCTTCGACCGTGCCGACGCCTACGGCGACGCCGACGGCCACACCCACCCCGACGGCAACTCCGACAGCCACTCCGACGCCAGCGCCGACCGCGACGCCGACGGCCTTCCGCTACGACAGCTACGACATCATGGGCGCAGTCGCGACCGCGGGTAGCTACGCGTTCCTCGCCGACCCCGCCGACACGGCGAGCGCCGTGACGACCTACGAGGCGCTGCGCGACGGCACGACGACTGCGCTGCTGATCCACAAGTCGGACGCCCATGGCGCCTCGCAGGCAACGCTCTACGACGCCGTCGAGGCCGGCGACCTCTTCGAGTGGCACGAGGCCGACGACTGCTTCGTGCGCTACAAGGTGACCGCGGTCAAGCCCGACCCCGCCGGCGCTGCGCCTCGCAAGCTGCTCGCCGTCGAGTGGATGACCTACGCCTACATGGGCTGCAGCGGCGCTGTGCAGGCGAACGCCGTCGCCATTGTCGACTGGGGTGAGTTGCCCGACCTTGGCGGAGTCTCGTTGACCGTGCCGATCCGTCACGGGCCGTACCAGATCGTGCCTGAGGGCTGGAGCGGCGCCGTCGAGGAGCCCGAATACCACAGGCCGGTGGACTTCACCTGGGTGCCTGCCACCTATCTGGGGAACCCCGATCTTGCCGTGGCGCGCACCTTCCCGTACTGGCGCGAGCCGACGCTGCCGGCTGGGTGGACCCTTGTCTGGCTCAGCCGGGGCGATGTACTCGATCCTGCCTACGGGTACACCGCAGGGTACGCGAGGCCCGGGGAAGGGTACGGCTTTAGGATTATCGGCCGCTTCGACTCGGACAGGGGCTGGGCCGAGGAGGCGTCCTGGGACGATGGCCTGGGCGTAAGGGAGACTCGTGTGATCCAGGGGCGGCCGGCGCAAGTGATCTACAGTCCGCCCGGGCCGCACCAGAGCGCCACATTCCCCGTCATAGTCTGGATTCATGACCCTGCCACTGGGACCGAGCATGCGGTGCACGGGGAAGCGGGCATCCTGCGCGGCGGCAATGTCGATGCCGTGATTGCGATTGCCCGCAGCCTGTTCGAGAGCCCGAATCCGCAGTGAGGCATCTCCTTGCGGTCGGCACTTCGTTCGCAGCCAGTCTGGCCGACGTCCATGCGGGTAGTTGCGCCTCAGGTTCCGTGGCAATGGCTCCGCTGCGGCGCGTGGACTGACGCCCTGCACCCAACCCAACGCCTACCTCGCGCGGCGCGCCTCCGGTAGGCTGTCTCGCGACCAGCGAGGCGACCGACCCCGGACCCACAGGACCGGCAGCGGAGGAGCGGCGATGGCGCCCGGTGCGCTCGACGGCGTGCGCGTGCTCGAGTTCTCCCAGATCGCCGCGGGTCCCTACTGCGGCGTCAACCTCTCCGATCTCGGCGCCGACGTCGTCAAGGTCGAGCCGCGCGAGGGCGAGCACTACCGCAACGTCGGCGCCGTCGTCCCCCGCGAGGGCAAGCGCTTCCAGTCCCTCAACCGCGGCAAGCGCGCCGTCGCGATCGACCTCAAGAGCGAGCGCGGACAGGCCGTGCTCCACCGCCTGGTGCCGCATTTCGACGTGCTGATGCACAACATGCGGCCCGGCGTCCCGGAACGCCTCGGCGTCGGCTATCAGCAGCTCGCCGCCCTCCACCCAGGCCTCATCTACTGCGAGATCAGCGCCTACGGCAGCGAGGGCCCTCGCGCCTTCGATCCGGCCACCGACGGCGCGATGACCGCCTACAGCGGCCTGATGTCCGTGATCGGCCGCGTCGACCACGAGGGCACCCCGCAGTACACCCGCCCGCCGATCGTCGACTACGCGACGGGCCTGACCTCGGCGATGGCGATCGCGAGCGCGCTCTACCACCGCGAGCGCACGGGCAAGGGGCAGCTGATCCAGGCCTCGATGCTGCGCACCGCGCTCTCCCTGCTCGACTACCACGTGATGGACGAGCCGGTCAGCGACTCCGTGACGCGCGACCCGATGCTCGCCGAGATCGAGGAGGCGCGCGCCGCCGGCAAGCCCTACCGCGACCAGATGGCGATCCGCGACCGCCACCGCATCACCGAGGCGGGCCCGCCGCGCCTCTACTACCGCTCCTACCAGGCGAGGGACGGCGCGATCGCCCTCGGCTGCCTCACCCCGCCGCTGCGCGCCGCCGCCCGCGCCGTGCTCGGCGTCGACGACGACGGCGACAGCCCGGACTACGACTCGACGGACCCGGAGAACGAGACGCGCTTCGAGCAGTGGAAGTCGCAGATCGAGCGCACGATGGGCGAGAAGACGGTCGCGGAGTGGATGGAGCTGTTCGAGGCGGGCGGCGTCCCCGCCTCGCCGGTGCGCTTCCCCGAGGACCTGCCGGAGGACGAGCAGGTGCGGGCGCTCGGCCTGATGTGGGATCTCGAGCACCCGATCACCGGGCCGCAGCGCGTCGCGGGGCCGGTGGTGCAGATGTCGGAGACGCCGACGGCCGTGCGCGGCCCGGCGCCGGCCTACGCCGCCGACACGGACGAGGTGCTGCTGGAGCACGGATTCGACGCCGAGGAGCTGGCCTCGCTGCGCGAGGCGGGCGTCATCGCATAACGGAGCCAGGAGGCGGGAGCGAGCCATGGACTGGAGCGACAACGAGGAGCAGGCGGACTTTCGCGAGAAGGTGCGCAGCCTGATCGCCGAGCGCCTCCCGGCGCGCTACCGGCCGGGCGGCGTCAACGCGCATCGCCTCGAGCGGACCTGGGAGTTCGACCGCAAGTCTGAGGACCCCGATCGCCGCGAGGCGGCCGTCGCCTGGTCCGACGCGCTCGCCGAGCACCGCTGGGTCGCGCCGCACTGGCCGGAGGAGTACGGCGGCGGCGGGCTCAGCTCGATGGAGCAGTTCATCCTCAAGCAGGAACTGTCGAGCTCCGGCGCCCCGGCGGTCGGCGGCTCCGGCACCAACATGCTCGGGCCGACGCTGATCCTCAACGGCACCGAGGAGCAGCGCCGCGAGCACCTGCCGCGCATCCTCTCCGGGGAGGTGACGTGGGCGCAGGGCTTCTCCGAGCCGGGCGCGGGCTCGGACCTCGCCTCGCTCTCGACGAGCGCGCGCCGCGACGGCGACGACTACGTGATCAACGGGCAGAAGATCTGGACCTCGGCGGCCCACACCGCCGACTGGTTCTTCCTGCTCACCCGCACCGACCCCACGGCGCCCAAGCACCGCGGCATCTCCTTCCTGCTCGTCGACGGCCGGACGCCGGGCATCGGCGTCCAGCCGCTCGTCGACATGAGCGACGTGCACTACTTCAACGAGACCTTCTACGAGGAGGTGCGCACGCCCGTCTCCAACCTCGTCGGCGAGGAGAACCGCGGCTGGTACGTGGCGATGAACCTGCTCGACTTCGAGCGCTCCAACATCGAGGGCGCGGTCTCGATGCAGCGCGGCATCGAGAAGCTGCTCTCCTACTGCGCGAGCGAGGAGGGCGCGGCGAAGTCGCTGCTCGGGCGCGGCGGGACGCTGCGCACCGAGGTCGCCGACCGCTACGTCGAGACCGAGGTGATGTTCCAGTTCTCGGCCCGCGTGATCTCGATCCAGGCTGCGGGGATGGTGCCGAACTACGAGGCCTCGACCTCGAAGCTGTTCAACTCGGAGCTGCTGCAGCGGCTCTCGGCGACGAGCATCAAGACGTTCGGGTTGTACGGGCAGCTGTGGGGGCAGGGCACGGAGGACGGGCCGGAGAGCCCGTACGCCGCGCAGGGCGGCGCGCCGCCGTACAACTACCTGCGCGCCGTCCCCGCCACGATCCGCGGCGGCACCTCCGAGGTGCAGCGCAACATCATCGCCACCCGCGGCCTCGGCCTGCCTCGCGGGTAGGCCGCCGCCCTCCGATCTCCGGCCCCCTCTCCCTGGGGAGAGGGGGGGGGTGAGGG
>VXMT01000209.1 GCA_009840965.1 Chloroflexota bacterium | reverse complement strand
ACGAGACAGGGCCAGCCGGGGGTGCGGCTCAGCTTGAAGGGGCGGCTGAGGTGCGGGATGAGGCCCGCCGCCGGGTGGTCCACCGGCTCCCAGAAGCCGCGCTCCACCAGCTGCGGATCCTCGAGCAGCGTGTCGCCGCGATGCACCATGCCGGCCGCGACGCCCAGCGCCTGTAGCTGCTCCATCACCTCACGCGGCTCGCGCTCGCGCGTCCACGCGGCGATCTGCGCGTCCAGCTCGTCGTGGCGGCGACGACGCCCGAGCAGCGTCGCGAAGCGAGCGTCCGAGGCCAGCTCGGGACCGCCGATCAGCTCCGCGAGCGCGCGCCACTCGGCGTCCGATCGCACGGTGATCGTGACCCACGTGTCCTCGCCCGCGCCCGGGTAGACGCCCTGCGGGGCATAGACCTCGTGGTGGTTGCCCTGCGGCCCGCGCACCCGGCCGTTCATCGTGTAGTCCATCAGCATCTCCGGCACGATCGAGGTCGCGACCTCGCGCTGCGAGAGGTCGACGAACGTCCCCTCGCCGGTGCGGTCGCGACGGCGCACGGCGGCGAGGATCGCGCCGACGCCGAGCATCGCGACGACCGGGTCGGGGAAGAAGGTGCCGGAGGTCTTGGGCGGCCCGTCGCGGTAGCCGGTGATCGAGGCGATGCCGGCGGTCTGCTCGAGGATTGCGCCGTACGAGCCGTAGGAGCGCTCGGGCCCGGTCGCGCCCTGGCTGGAGAAGGAGACGTAGACGATGTCCGGCTTCACCTCGCGGATCGCCTCGTAGCCCGCGCCGAGCCGCTCCAGCACCCCGAAGCGGTAGCTCTCCGCGACCACGTCCGAGGCGGCGATGAGGCGCTTCAGCGTCGCGATGCCCTCGGGCATGGTGAGGTCCAGGCAGATGCCGCGCTTGCTGCGGTTGCGGTCGTTGAACAGGCCCGCGCGGTTCCACGGCTCGTCGCCGGGGTCGTCGTCGGGATAGATCGCGCTGCTCGCCTGCGGGTTGGGGTCGCCTCGCGCGGTGTCCGTGCGGCGGCCGGACTCGACCTTGATCACGTCCGCGCCCATGTCGCCGAGCAGCTTGAGCGCCAGCGGCCCCGCCCAGACCTGCGAGAGGTCGACAACGCGCAGCCCCTCGAGGGCGCCCGGCGTGTCTGCTCCGCCGGCCACTAGATCACCCCCGCGCCGCGCATCCGCGCGAGGTCGGCGGCGCTGCAGCCGAGCAGCTCGCCGTAGACCTCGGCGTTGTGCTCGCCGAGCAGCGGTGCGCGGCGCAGCGGCGGCCGCTCCGTGCCGAAGCGCAGCGGCAGGCCGGGGTAGAGCAGCGGGCCCGAGGCGGGATGGTCGACCTCGCTGAAGAACTCGCGCTCGACGAACTGGGGCGACTCGATCAGGTCGGGCGCGGTGCAGACGTAGCCGGCCGGCCCCTGCACGGCCTGCACTGCGTGGTAGAGGTCCGCCTTGCGCTTGCCCTCGGTCCACTCGGCGATGATCTCGCTCAGCTCGGCCATGTTGTCGCGGCGCTGCCGCGTGCCCTCGAAGCGCGGGTCGTGCTCGATCTCGGGCCGCCCGATCAGCTCGCAGAAGGCCGCCCAGCGGGCCTGCGGGAACATCAGCCCGATGTAGCCGTCGCCCACCTCGAACATCGGCGCGTGGCCGGGGCCGCGGACGCGAATCTCGCGCTTGTAGGCCCAGGCCGCGCCCGGGTACTCCTGCGCGGTCGCGATGCCCTCGAGCATCGAGACGTCGACGTGCTGACCCTCGCCCGTCGCGTCGCGATAGTGCAGCGCGAGCAGCGCGCCGCTGAAGGCGGAGAGCCCGGCGAAGAACTGCGCCGGCCGCCCGCCGATCTTGAGGGGCTCGCGGTCCTCGTCGCCAGCGATGTAGAGCGAGCCGCCGAGGGCGAGCGCCGTCAGGTCCGTCGCCCGCCAGTCGCGGTAGGGCCCGCTCTGCCCGTAGTCCGTCACCGAGACTACGATCGCGCCGGGCCGGGCGGCCGCGAGCGCCTCATGGCCGAGCCCCCAGGCGTCGAGCTGCCCGGGCGCGAAGTCCTCGATCACGATGTCGGCCCACCCGGCGAGCCGCCCGGCGATCGCGCGGCCGGAGGCCTGCGCGAGGTCGAGCGTGACGCTGCGCTTGCCGGTGTTGAGGTAGAGGAAGAGCCCGCTCAGCTCCGGGTGCGGCTCGTCGCCGGCGAAGGGCGGGTAGGAGCGAGCGCGGTCGCCGCGGCCCGGCGCCTCGACGCTGATCACGTCCGCGCCGAGGGCGGCCAGCAGCTTGGTGCAGAACGGCCCGGCGACGCCCTCGGACAGATCGAGGACGCGCACGTCGTCAAGCGCCTCACTCGTCACGGGCAGCGCCATCGAGCCTCCCTCCCGGCGGCGCTCACCTTACCGCAGGCGTGCGCTCCGCAGGCGTCCGTCCCGCGCCTCGGCGAGAACGAAGCGGCGGGCCGCCGCGCGGCTACTTGATGGCGTAGGCGTTGGGCGGGGAGCCGACGCCGCCGGGGATGTTGAGCGGCGAGGAGACGAGCATGAACTCGTAGACGCCATCCTCGGCGCAGTCCGCCGCGAGGGGGGCGAGGCTGAAGTACTCGCCGATCGCGATGCCGAGCATCGGCAGCAGGCGGCGGTGCTGGAAGCCCTCCTCGCGGATGACGTGCAGCGTCTCCATCGCGTGCGTGTCGGCGGCCACGGCGCTGATGCCGCGATTCCACAGCCACGCGGCGGTCTCCTGCCGGCCATCGAGGCCGGGCGCCTGCATCCCGTCAGGGTTCGGCGCGACCGTCCCGTGCATCGCCAGCCGCGCATCGAGGTCGAGCGCGAGCAGCCACTCGAGCCAGCCGGTGTGCAGCAGCAGCGTGTCGCCGGACTCGATCGCGACGCCCTGCGCCTCGGCGACCTCCTCGATCATCGGCCCGGTGATCGGGAACCGCTCGTCGGGGGCGCAGTCGTAGTGGCGCCTGGCGTCGATCAGCACGCCGCGGCCGATGATGCCGCGCTCGGCCCACTGGTCGATGCCGCACTCGCGGCCCTCGTTCACGTCCTCGTCCTGGCGGCCGCCCCAGTAGCCGTACTGGCGGTAGCGGACGTGGGCGAGGGCGTCCCACTGGCTGGAGCCCTGCAGGTAGAAGCCGTCGAGCCAGTCGTCGCGCGTCTGGCGGCCGGTCTCGATGTGGTGGATGAAGCGGCTACGGTCGCTGATCGGCGGATCCGGCTCGTTGAGTGGCAGGTCGAGGTTGATCACCTTGCCGGTGCGCACGAGCCGGGCCGCCGCGACGATGTGCTCCGGAGTCACGCGGTTGAAGGAGCCGACCTGGTCGTCGCGGCCCCAGACATCCCAGGCGTGGCGTTCCTCGCTGCCCTCGTCCAGGGTCGGCAGGTTCTCGAAGGCGGGCGTTCCGGTCGCTGGCGGCATCGCTGCATCCTCCCCGGTGGCGGCGGTCCTCGTTCGGCGGCCGCACGATTCTAGAGCCTCGCGACGGCCGGGCGGCAGGGAGCAGCGCCCGAGGACGGACCGAGCGCCCGGCGCCCCGTATCATCGCGCGATGCCCGGCGAGAGCAGCGGACGGGGCAGCGAGAACGCCGGCGGCGGGGGACGCTCGCCGGGGGCGGTGCTGCCGCTGGTCGCCGGCTCCGTGCTGCTCAGCACGATGGACGCCTCGATCATCAACATCGCGCTGCCCACGCTTGCCTCCGAGTTCAACACGACCCTCGACGGCGTGGTCTGGACGCTGCTGATCTTCGTGCTGCTCGGCACCGGGCTCGCGCTGCCCTTCGGACGGCTCGGCGACCTCTACGGGCGCAAGCGCTTCTACGTCGGCGGCAACGCGATCATCGGGCTGGGGCTGCTCGCCGCCGGGACGGCGCCCTCGCTGCCCGCGCTCGTGGCGGCGCGAGGGCTGCAGGCCGTCGGCAACGCGATGGTCGTCTCCAACGGCAACGCGATCGTCACCGCCGCCGTCCCCCCGCACCGCCGAGGGCAGGCGCTCGGCATCGTCGGCGGCACCGTCGGCTTCGGCCTCGCCTCGGGGCCAGTGCTGGGCGGGGTGCTGATCGAGCTGTTCGACTGGCGAGCGATCTTCCTCGCGCGGCTGCCGCTCAGCATCACGCTCACGCTGCTGCTCTTCCTGGTGTTGCGCGACACGTCCAGCGAGGGCCGCGACCGCGGGCTCGACATCCCCGGCTCGCTCCTGCTCTTCGGCTCGCTCGGGAGCCTCACGCTGGCCGTCAACCGCGGTCACGCCTGGGGCTGGGCGAGTCCCTGGATCATCGGGCTGTTCGTGCTCGGCGCGCTGCTGATGCCGCTGTTCGTGTGGATCGAGCGGCGCGCGGCAAGCCCTGTGGTCTCGCTGGAGCTGCTGCGCATCCGCGCGTTCAGTGGCTCGGTGGGCGCGGCGATCCTCTACTTCTGGGGCTTCGGCGCGGTGCTGGTGCTGATGCCCTTCTACCTCGTCGGCGCGCGCGGCTTCAGCACGCTCGAGGCGGGCGCGATCCTCGCCGCCCAGCCGCTCACGCTGTTCGTCTTCGCCCCGCTCACTGGCCGCCTCGCCGACCGCTTCGGCCCGAGCCTGCTCGTGCCGCTCGGCCTGGCCGCCGCGAGCCTGGGGACCGCGCTGCTCGCGCTCGTCGACAGCGGCACCTCGGTGCCGGACATCGCCGCGAGGATGTCGCTGATCGGGCTCGGGATGGCGCTGTTCCAGTCGCCCAACAACTCGACGATCATGGGCTCCGTGCCCGTGCAGCGGCTCGGCATGGCCTCGGCGGCGATCGTCACCGCGCGGCGCATCGGCCAGGCGGGCGGGATCGCCGTCTCCGGCGCGGTCTTCACCGCCTTCGCGGGCGCCAACCTCGTGGCCGCCGCCGAGGGCAGCCCGCTGCACGCGCTCGCCATCATCGACGGCCTGCAGGCGGGCCTGCTGCTCTCCGCCGCCGTCGTCGCCTCCGCGATCGCCGTCAACTGGCGCTGGGGATCGGACTAAGGCCCAGCAAGCGCATCCCTTCCTGTCCCCTCTCCCCCGGCGGGGGAGGGGGCCGGATCCGCCCTCGGGGGTTCGGTGCGCCGATCCGGTCCCCTCTCCCCGAGGGAGAGGGCTAGGGTGAGGGAGGTCCGGCTCCGTACACTGGCGGCTAACCGGAACACACGCGAGGGAGAACCCCATGGTCAAGCAGATCGAGCGCGACGAGGTGCGGGCGCTGCTCGCCTCGGGCGCGCAGCTCGTGGACGTGCTGCCCGAGCGCGAGTACGCCGACGAGCACCTCGAGGGCGCGATCAGCATCCCGGCACCGGCGCTCGGCCCCGACACCGTCGGCGCGGGGCGGCGCGACCGGCGGGGGGTCGGGGACTGCGGCGGCCGGGCGTGTGACGCCGCGCCAC
>VXMT01000273.1 GCA_009840965.1 Chloroflexota bacterium | reverse complement strand
GCGTCGGCGTGGCCGTTGGCGTGGGCGTGGCTGTGGGCGTCGCCGTTGGTGTCGGCGTGGGCGTCGGCGTCGTGACCGCGCCGGCGCGCACCCAGACGATCGAGTCCTCCTGCAACAGTCCCCGCTTCAAGGTGTGCACCCAGTCGGGCGCGCCCGGGACGTAGGTCAACCAGGTCTGCGACGGTACGTGGCGCATCGCGATCAGCTTCACCTCGAAGTCTTGAGAGTCGGCGAGCACCGCCGGGTCGTTCGTGCCCGACACGCCGATCGTGAAGCCATCGGCAGGCGGCACGGGCAGCGCGTTTGCGGGTACGCGAGGCGGCTCGTCGGCGGGAGCGGCCGGCGGCTCACCAAGGTCGCCGGGCTTCTCACCCGTGCGCTGCATCAGCACGATGCTGTCCGCGCGCAGGTTCGTCGAGTCGAGACTCTGCACCCAGTCGGGCGCGCCGACGATGTACGAGTGATAGTCCTGCGTCGCGACATCGAGCAGCCACACGCTCTTGACCTCGAAGCCCTGCGCCGCGACAAGCGCTTCGACGTCCGAGGTTCCGGCGAGTCCCTCGGTCCAGCCGCCGGGAGGCGGGACCGGAAGGGCGAGTGCGGCTCCCTCCGGTGAAGGCTCCGGAGGAGGCGTCGGTGCATCGTCCTCGCTCTCGGCGTCGGCGCAGGGGTCGGCGTTCTCGTCGATCGCGCCGCCGACGCGGACGAGGAACTCGGCCGCCATCCAGCCCGGCTGGTTGTCGACGATGACCGACTCCCAGCAGTGCCCGTCCGCGAGGATCTGCGCGCCTCGTGCGGTCACGATCGTGCCGTCGGGAACGGTTGCCAGGGTGGCAGCGCTGAGGCTCGGCATCGAGCGCATGCGCAGGCCGTCGCCGTCGGCGCTGACGACGGCCTGCTCGCCGGGGGCGAGTGGCTCGTCGGCGTGCGCGGGGCTCGGAGGAATCGAGGCGGAGAGCAGGACGGTGGCAAGGAGCGCCAGCGGTAGCAGCAGGTGACGCTGCAGGCCGGTCCAGTGCGGGCCGGTCCGGTGCGGGCGATCGCTCACGGCAGATCCATCACCGCGCGAGCCTCCCGCCAGCCAGCGCGCACGCTACTCCGCCGGATATGATCTACTGCGTGTACGTTATGCGCGAGTGACGTACGTCGCGCGCCCTCGCTGGCGACGAAGCCTCGCAGGGGCGAGAATGGCGCGCGATGGCAACAGGCCCCCTCGACGGCATCCGCGTGCTCGAGTTCTGCCAGATCGTCGCCGGCCCGGTGATCGGTCAGTTCCTCGCCGACCTCGGTGCGGACGTGGTCAAGGTCGAGCCTCCCGAGGGCGACGCCTTCCGCCGCACGGGCAGCGTGGTGCCGGGCACCAGCAAGGGCTTCCAGTGGTACAACCGCGGCAAGCGCAGCCTGATCCTCAACCTGCGCGATCCGCGCGCGCAGGCGATCGTGCACCGCATGGTCCCCTCCTTCGACGTGGTCGTGGCGAACCCGCGCCCGGGCGTCCTCGAACGGCAGCGCATCGACTACGAGACGCTCTCGGCGCTGCGGCCGGACCTCATCTACGCTCGCGTCACCGGCTTCGGCCCGGAAGGTCCGCTCGCGGACCAGGCCGCTTCGGACATCGTCGGGCAGGCCTACTCCGGAATGCTCGCCGACGAGGGCGCGGTCGATGAGTGGGGTGCCCCGAGGCGCACCCGCGCACTGCCAATCTCCGATCTGCTGGCCGGGCTCTCCGCGACGGTCGGGATCGCCTCGGCGCTCTACCACCGCCAGTTGACCGGCGAGGGGCAGCTGATCGACGCCTCGCTGCTGCGCGGCGCCATGGGCGGCGTCGGCCGCGCGGTGACGCAGGAGCCCGTCACCGACGCCGTGATCACCGGGCCGGCGCGGCAGCGCGTGCGCGACGCCCTCGAGGCGGGCGAGAGCTACGCCGAGGCGATCCAGGGCTACGGCCAGGGCGGCCTCGCGCCCACCGGCGCGGTGCGCCGCATCTACCACACGTCCTACGAGACCAGCGACGGCGCCATCGTCGTCGGCGCGCTCACCCGCGCCAACCGCCAGGCGATCCGCGAGGCGATCGGCTTCGAGTACGAGGGCGGCGACGAGCCGGAGTTCGACCCGCTCGACGAGGAGACGCGCCGGCGCATGGTCGAGTTCAAGCAGCAGGTCGCCGCGATCGTGCGGACCCGCACGACGGCGGAGTGGGTCGAGGCGCTGCGGCGCACCGGCGCGCCCGCGGCGCCGCTGCGCTTCCCCGAGGAGCTGGCCGACGACGAGCAGACCGCGTCCTGGTTCGTGGAGCTCGACGATCCGCTGAGCGGCCCGCAGCGCCAGCTCAACGCCTGGATCGAAATGTCGAAGACGCCGCCGGGCGCGCAGGGCCCCGCGCCGCCCCTCGGCGGACACAGCGCCGAGGTGCTGCGCGAGTTCGGCTACGACGACGGGGAGATCGCCTCGCTGCGCGATGACGGTGTGGTGACCTAGCGCCTATCATCGTGGCCGGCGCGCCGGCGGCGCGCCTGATGGCGACGCCTGCAGGGACGTGCGATGGACGGTTTCGAGGACCGCGTAGCCGTGATCACCGGCGGCGCCTCCGGCATCGGGCATGCGATCGGCCTCGCGCTGGCGGACGCCGGCGCGCATGTCGTGGTGGCGGACATCGACACGAAGCTCGCGAAGCAGACGGCGCAGGAGATCGCCGGGCGCGGCGTGCGCAGCCTCGCCGTCGAGACGGACGTGGCCGAGCGCGACTCCGTCGAGGCGCTCGCCACGAGGGCGTACGAGGAGTTCGGCGCGGTCCACCTGCTGTTCAACAACGCCGGGGTGGCGATGCACGGCTCGCTCGCGGAGATGAGCGAGCAGGACTGGCAGTGGGTGCTCTCGGTCAACCTCTGGGGCCAGGTGCACGGGGTGCGCGCGTTCCTCCCGAGGATCCGCGAGCAGATCCGGCGTGACGGGGGCGACGCGCACATCGTCAACACCGCCTCGCTCAACGGCGTCGTCGCGCGCAACAACGCGCACGGCGTCTACACGGCCAGCAAGTACGCCGTCGTCGGCTACAGCTTCGTGCTGCGCGAGGAGCTGGCCGCCGAGGGCATCGGCGTCTCGGTGCTCTGCCCGAGCATGATGGACACGGGCCTGCCGACAGCCGGACGCAACCGGCAGCAACGCTTCGGCGGGCCGCTCACCCAGCCGCCGATGCCGATCCCGCCGCGCCGCGAGCCCGCCGACCCGGCGATCATGGCCCCTCGCATCCTCGCAGGCGTGCTCGACAACAGGCGTTTCATCTTCACCCACCCGGACACGCGCTCGGTCGTCGAGGAGTACCACGCCGAGCTGCTGGCCGACTACGACGCGCTCGACAAGGCCCTCGAGCCCGGCTACGGGGTGGTGTCGTGACTATGAGCAGCGCGAACGGCAGCAGAGGAATGGGCGGACCCTGCGACGACATCCGCGTGATCGACCTGAGCAGCGGTCCGGCCGGGGGCATCGCCACGATGATGCTCGCCGACTACGGCGCCGACGTGATCAAGGTCGAGCGGCCGGGCGGCGATCCGCTGCGGCGACTCACCGCCTCGCCGGTGTGGCTGCGCGGCAAGCGCTCGATCACCCTCGACCTCGCCGAAGAGGCAGCGCGCGAGCGTCTGCGCGAGCTGGCTGCGGGCGCGGACGTCGTGGTTGCCTCGTTCCGGCCGGGCCGCGCCGAGGCGCTCGGGGCGGACTACGCGACGCTGAGCGAGGGCAACTCCGGCCTCGTCTACTGCTCGGTCACCGGCTTCGGGCCGCGCGGGCCATATGCCGGCTACCCCGGCTACGAGGGCGTCGTCGCCGCGAAGTCCGGGCGGATGCAGCACTTCGGCGGCGTGCCGCGGCGCGAGGGCCCGGCGTTCGCGGCGGTGCAGACGGGCACGCACGCGGCGGCGCAGTCCGCGCTGACGGGCATCCTCGGGGCGCTGCTGGTGCGCGACCAGAGCGGGCGAGGGCAGCTGATCGAGACCAGCCTGCTGCAGGGCCTGATGGGCTACGACATGAACAGCCTGGTCCGCACGCAGCTTGAACGCAGCTTCCCGGCGCATATGGAGGGGAACCAGCTCGGCGCCTACGGGGCGGCCCCCCCGATCTACTACCAGCCGGTGATGGCGAAGGACGGGCAGTGGATCCAGCCGGCCAACCTCGTCGACCACCTCTTCCACGCCTTCATCGCGACGATCGGCCTTGAGGACATCTACCTCGAGGAGCGCTTCCACGGCGCGCCGCGGCGGCTCGCCGAGGCGGACCGCGAGGAGCTGCGCGAGCGCATGCTGCGGCGCGTGCTGGAGCGCGACGGCGCCGAGTGGATGGAGCTGTTCCGCAGCGCCCAGAACGTCGCCGCCGAGCCGTTCGGCAACACCACCAGCGCGCTCTCGAACGCGGACCTCGTCGCCAACGGCGAAGTCGTCGAGGTCGAGCACCCGCGGCTCGGGCCGGTCCGCCAGCTCGGCCTCGTCGCGAACCTGACGCAGACGCCCGGAACCGTCGGCGCGCCCGCCGCCGAGCCCGGCGAGCAGACGGCCGAGATCCTGGCCGAGCAGCCGCGCGCTGCCTGGGCGCCGCCCAATGGTGCGGGCTCCGCGCCCGCGCACCCGCTCGAGGGCGTCACGGTGCTTGAGTTCGCAACCGTCATCGCGGCGCCCTACGGCGCGGCGCTGCTCGCCGACCTCGGCGCGCGCGTGATCAAGATCGAGCCGATCGGGGGCGAGCCCTTCCGTGGCAACACGCCCGGCCTGCCCGGCCACGTCGGCGTGGCGAAGACGACTGCCGGCAAGGAGGGCCTCTGCCTCGACCTGAAGTCCGAGGACGGCCAGGCGATCGTCGCGCAGCTGATCGAGCGCGCCGACGTGCTCATCCACAACTACCGCCCCGGCGTCCCTGAGCGGCTCGGCATCGGCTACGAGCTGGCGAGCGCGCTCAACCCCGGCATCGTGCACGTCTCCGTCAACGGCTACGGACCGCAGGGTCCGAGCGCCTCGCGGCCCTCGGCGCACCCCGTGCCCGGCGCGGTCGTCGGCGGCGCGCTGCAGCAGGCCGGCTCGGGGATGCCGCCCGCGCACTGCGAGGACATCGACGAGCTGCGTGAGGCCGCCCGCTGGCTGTTCCGCTCCAACGAAGCCAACCCCGACCCGAACACCTCGATGGTGGTCGCATCCTCGGCGCTGCTCGGGCTCTACGCGCGGCGGCGCACGGGCCGCGGGCAGCAGATCTTCGTGAGCATGCTCGGCGCGAACACCTACGCCAACGCCGACGCCTTCGTCGACTACGAGGGCGCAAGCCCACGCCAGCCCCTCGATGCCGAGCTGCACGGCCCCGGACCTCTGTAGCGCCGCGACGGGGGGGGGGGGGGGGGGGGGGTGGGGGGCGGCGCCCGGGCCGCCGGGGTGGCG
>VXMT01000245.1 GCA_009840965.1 Chloroflexota bacterium | reverse complement strand
CACGCGCGCCTCCAGCAGCGCCCGGTGCGCCTCGATTGCCGCGACGCGCGCGGCCAGCGCCGCGTGCTCCCGTTCGAGGTCAGCGATCGCCTCGGGCGTGGCCGCGTCGAGCCGCTCGATCTGCTCGCGCAGCGTGCGGGCTGCCTCGACCGCGCCCGCCGCGCGGTTGCGCGCCTTGCTGCCGGCCTCCTCGTAGCGCCCGAGGCCGAGCAGCCGCGTGAGGATGTCGCGGCGCTGCGGCTCGTCGCCGCGCAGGAACTCGTCGAAGGCGCCCTGCGGCAGCAGGACCGTCTTCGTGAACGTCGCGAAGTCGAGCCCCAGCAGCTCCGTGACTCGCGCGCCGACCTCGCGCGCGCGGTCCGCAAGCGGCTCCCACGCGCCGTCGGGCCTCTGGCGCTCGATCCTTGTGCCGATGCTGCTCGGCGCCTGGCGGCTGACGCGGTAGCGCTCGCCGCGCACGCTGAAGTCGAACTGCACGGCCATCGAGCGCGCTCCGTGCGTGATCAGCTGGCGCGTCGCCCGGCCCACGCGCGGCGCTTCGCCGTAGAGCGCCCAGGTGATCGCGTCGAGCAGGGAGGACTTGCCCGCGCCCGTCGGGCCCGTGATCGCGAACAGCCGCCGGCCCTCGAAGTCGACGACGGCCGGCTCGCGGAACGAGGTGAAGCCCCGTAGCTCGAGGCGCAGCGGCCTCACGGGACGACCGCCGGCTCGGCGGGCGGCTCGCCGACCGCCTCCGCCGCCTGCACGTCGTCGACCTCCTCGAGCAGCTCCTCGAAGAGCGCGATCAGCTCCGGCGGGGGCTCGCTGCCATTCGTCGCCTGGTAGTAGCGCGTGAACAACTCGGCGGCGCTCAGCTGGCTCAGCGCCTCGACGGCGTCCTCGTCCTCCGGCAGTTCGTACTCAAGCTGCACGTCGACGGCGTTCGGGAGGGCCTCGCGCACGCGCTCCGCGATGCCCGGCTCCGGCCGCTCGACGTCGAGGCGCACGCGCAGGTAGGCGTCGCCCGCCTCCTCGTGCTGCGCCAGCACCTCGTCGAGGCTGCCGCGCAGCTCGGCGAGCGGGCGGCCCTTGCTCAGCGGCACCGGAGTCTGCGTCACCGGCTGGCCGGGCACGGCGTCGATGATGCGGACGACCTTCTGCTGGCCGCGCTCGCCGAAGTCGAGCTGCAGCAGCGAGCCGCTGTAGGCCGTCGGCACGGGCGCCGCGAGGATCTCCTGTGGCTCGTGCACGTGGCCGAGCGCGATGTACTGGGGCGAGGTTGGCAGCTGCGGCGCGTTGATCCCGTAGGTCTGGCCGATGTGCAGCAGGCGCTCCGAGCCGTCGACCCGCGCCACGCGCGAGCCGTCCACGAAGATGTGCGTCGCGAGGATGTTGACGGCGTTCGGGTCGAAGCCCTCGCAGATCGCGCGCAGGATGCTGGCGACGCCGTCCGCGTAGGCGCCGAACCAGTCCTCCTGCAGGCCCATCACGGCCGCCGCGTCCACATAGCGGCCCTCGGTGATGAAGGGCACCGCCGCGATGTGCGCGACGTGCTCGCTGCCCTCGATGGTGAGGATGCCGCCGGCGTTGGGCCGCAGCACCTCGTGCTGCGTCTGCACGCCGAGCAGCTCGGAGAGCAGCCCCAGCGCCTCGAGCTTGCGCGGGTTGTCGTGGTTGCCGGCGAGCAGCACGGCCTGGATGCCGTGCCCCACGCACTCGCGCAGCGCCTCGAAGACCAGCCGGTCCGACTCCGGCGAGGGCGTCGCCTTGTCCCAGATGTCGCCGCAGACCAGCAGCGCCTCGACCTCCTGGTCGCGCGCGATCTCGATCAGCTCGGCGAGCACCGCCTCGAACTCGGCCGTGCGGCTGCGGCCGCGCATCGTGCGGCCCACGTGCCAGTCGGCGGTGTGCAGCAGCCTCACTCGAACCTCGCGAATGGGTCGGCGGTCGTCGCGGCCTCCGCGGGGCGCGTCGCCCAGGCGGGGTAGGGGAACTGCAGCAGCAGCGGCACCGGGATCTCCGGCTGCTGGAGGATCATCGTGCCCGGCTTGAGCAGCGAGGCGCGCGCCCGCGCTGCGGGCGTCAGGAAGCCGTACTCGCCGCGCTGCGCCTCGGCGGCGTCGAGGCGGCCGACCACGCGCAGGGCGCAGTTCGCCACGACGCGCGGCTCCACCTCGCTGGCCGTCTGCTGCGCGCCGATCAGCACCACGCCGAGCGAGCGGCCGCGTTCGGCGATGTCGAGCAGCACGTCCTTGATCGGGCTCTGGCCCTCCCGCGGGGCGTACTTGTTCAGCTCGTCCAGCACGACCAGCATCAGCGGCCGCGGCGATCCGCTCGCCTCCTTGCGCTCGAACTCGCGCTTCAGCACCACGCCGACGACGAAGCGCTGCGCGCGGTCGTGGAGGCGGTGGATGTCGACGACCGTGACCTGCGCGCCGCCCGTCTCGATGCGGTGCCGCTCCGCGTCCTCCGAGGCGAGCCCGCGGATCAGCTGCCCGACGTGCGGCTTCGCCGCCTCCAGCCGCCGCATGAAGGCGGAGACCGTGCCGGGAGCGGCGCGGCCGCCCCAGGCGCCCTCGTCCGGGTCGGTCATGCGCCCGATCGCGTCGACCAGCTCGTCGAAGTCCGTGACCAGCTCGCCGCCGATCTCGACCGTCGGCGCGTCGAGGGGCAGCGAGAGCCGGGCTGCCAGCGCCAGCTCCGACTCGACGCGCTGCACGACGAAGCCAAGCTGCGAGCGCTCGTCGTCGGCGTCGGCGAAGAGGAAGCGCAGGTAGCGCTCGGCGCAGAACTCGCGCAGCGTCCAGTAGAAGCCGGTGACGCCGTCCATCCTCGAGCCCGTCAGCGGGACCGGCTGGTCGCCGCGCGCAGCCGGGGCGAAGAGCCGCAGCGAGGGGAACGGGGCCGCCTCGAGGTCGAGGTCGCTGTAGCGCACGCGCTCGGCCTCGGGCAGGCCGGCGTTCGGCTTGTCGAGGAAGAGCAGGTCCTCGCCCTTGACGTTGAAGACGAGCGCGCGGGTGTT
This sequence comes from Chloroflexota bacterium, assembly GCA_009840965.1. Lineage (GTDB taxonomy): Bacteria > Chloroflexota > Dehalococcoidia > UBA2979 > UBA2979 > VXMT01. Next base: position 2,442 of record VXMT01000245.1, on the reverse strand, counting down.
CGCGGTCTCGTGGCCGAGCACGCCGCTGCCGAACAGCGAGTAGAGCAGGAACATCGCGTACGAGGTCTTCGTCGCGACGCCGGAGACGCCGGAGATGTTGACGTGCGCGCCTCGTGTGCCGTCGAGGAAGTCGAGGTTCGCGAAGATCGGCTCGCCCGAGCGCGAGAGGCCGACCGGGAGGCGGCGCTCCATCGCGTCGAAGAAGAGCGCGCGGTCGCGCGCGGCGGCGTGGGCGCGGCGCACCGCCTCGCCGGGTCGCGGCGGCACGAAGATCTCCGGCTCGACGCGCGTGACCGAGACGTGCGCGCTGACCGCGGACTCCGCGGGCAGCACGCCGCTGCTCGCCAGCGCCACGTCCGAGGCGAAGCGCACGCCCTCCTGCACGGCGCGCAGCTCGTCGACGACGCCGTAGAAGTCGACGGCCTGGCCGTCGGGCAGGGGCGAGGTCACGTGGACCACGTCGTCGAGCTGCAGGTAGCGCTGCGGATCGACGTAGGTCCAGAAGCCGAGCGGCGTCGAGGCGCCCTGCTCCGTGCCGAGCACCAGCCCCTCGGGCCGCTGCGCCTCCAGCTCCGGCTGCCGGCCTACCATCGCGCACCTCCGGCGCCGTTGCTGGACAGCAATGCACCCTCGAGCGGTTCGGGCGCGGCGCGCAGTGCGCTCGCGATCAGCCGCCGCACCCACTCACGCTCGCCGAGCCGCCGTGTGAGCAGCGACTCGAGCGCGCCGACGGGGGTGAGGTTCTGCGGCGCGCGCGGGTCGCGCACCGGCGAGGATGCGAGCCGCGGCAGCGCCAGCGCACACTCGTCGGCCAGCCGCGCCGCCTTGTCGCGGGGCAACCCGCCGGGCGCCTCGAGGCGCACGATGCCGGCGAGCGGATGCACGTGCGGGCCGAGGTCGGCGAGGCGCATGTACCAGGCGGTGCGGTCGCGCCCGCCTCGGTCGCCCTCCTCGCCGCCTCCGGGGATGCGGAACAGCGGCGTGCGCTCGCCGACGGCGAGGTCGGGCAGCAGCGCTCGCTGGCGCGGCTCCAGGTACCAGCGGTAGGTGCGTTTCACGTAGCCCGCCACGCGCGGCCCCGGCGCGCGCAGCCGCAGCGGACCGTCGACGAGCGTCAGCGCGCTCTCGTCAGCCGAGAGCGTCTCGGCGAGCCGCGCCTCCTCGTCGAGCATGAGCCGGTTGAGCGCGGCGACGAGGTCGTTGGGGGTGCGGGCGGTGGGCGGCGTCGAGGCGCGGAAGCGCAGCCGCGCCGATCCCGCGGCGATCTCGCGATCGCGCGGCTCGCCCCCGGCCTGGAGGTAGCTGCGCAGGACGCGCAGCCCCTCGCCGTCTCCCTCGCCGTCGAGCACCCAGGAGCGGTCGCCCTCGCAGCGCACCGCCCCGACGGCGTACGAGCCGAACAGCCCGAACGCCGTCTCGCCGTCCGGGAGGTCGTCGAGCGCGTGCGCCTCGACGCGCCGCACGCCGTCAACGATCTGCACGGCGGCGGGCGGATCGCCCGAGGGCCGCCGAGCGCGCCACTCGCCCTCGAAGGTCTCAGCCGCCATACCGTCGGGTTCGTCGTACGAGTCGGGGTCGGCCTGCAGCGCGCTGCCGTACTCGGGCGACCAGGGAAGCAGGCGCAGCGGCATCGCGGAAACCTCGCGCGGGCGCGGTCGAGTTGCAAACACTGGCCGGGGAGTACGCGCAGTATAGCCACAGCGCAGACGGCGGGGTTCCTGCCCGGCGCATGCCCGTCGTAGGCTCGCCCCATGACGCAGCGAGACGATCGCGGCGAGCCGAGACTGTTCGAGGACGACGCCGCGCGCGCCGGCTACGTGCGCTCGATGTTCGGCGAGATCAGCGGGCGCTACGACGTGATGAACACGATCATCACCGGCGGACGCCACGGCGCGTGGCGGCGCGCCACCGCGCGCGCCCTCGTCCGCCCCGGCGATACGGTCCTCGATGCCGGCTGCGGCACCGGCGATCTCGCCTTCGACTGCGCCGCCACAGGCGCGGCGGCCGTGCTCGGCGTGGACTTCGCCGAGCCGATGCTCGCCGTGGCGCGCGGCAAGGCTCGCTCCGGCCGCCCCTCGCGGCTGACGGCCGCCGTCTCCTTCGCGGCCGCAGACGCGACGCGGCTGCCGCTCGCCGACGCGAGCGTCGACGTCTGGTGCGCCGCCTTCGTGCTGCGCAACGTCCCGGACCTCGACGCCGCGCTCGCCGAGGCGCGGCGCGTGCTGCGCCCCGGCGGACGCCTCGGCGTACTCGAGATCACGAGGGTCGAGCGCGGCTGGCTGCGGCCGCTCGCGCGCTTCCACTTCGAGCGGGTCGTGCCGCTGCTCGGGCGCGTGATCACGCGCCACCCCTCCGCCTCCCGCTATCTGCCGGTCTCCGTCGACCACTTCCCCGCGGCCGCGGCGCAGTCCGCGCGGCTCGAGGTCGCGGGCTGCGAGGGCG
>VXMT01000265.1 GCA_009840965.1 Chloroflexota bacterium | reverse complement strand
GTGCCCCCGGCGCTCCGGCGGCGCGCACCAGGCGGGGGGGGCCGGCCGCGCCCCTCAGATTGCCCATAAAGCGCTCGCGACGCAAGCGCGCGAGCCACTCGCCGAGCGCCGGACCGCGCTCGACGCCGAGCCGCAGCAGCGCCGCCGCGTCCAGCGGCGAACGCGTGCGCTGCCAGCGGCGCAGGTCGCGCTGCAGCAGGTGCTGCCCCTCCGGATCGAGCCAGCGTGCGGCGATCCGCGCCTCCTCGCCGGCGCCCTCGAGGCCCACGAGGGTTGCCGGGGCGCGGTCGCGGGCCGCGAGCAGACGGGCAGCCTCCTCCACCGCCCGGCGCGCTGCTCGCGGGGCCGTGAGCCGGGCGGCGATCGCGTCGCGCTCGGCGAGCGTCGCGAGCAGGACGGCGAGCAGCAGCGAGGGCGTGTGCGGCCCCGGTCGTCTGGCGAGCGCGTGCGCCGCCTCCCGCGGGAGCGACCACCCCGGGTGGACGCCTCGCAGTACGCCCCAGCCGTCCAGCAGTCGCAGCGTGGCCCCGACGCGGCGGCTCGCGGCCGTGCGTTCGAACTCCGCCCAGAGTCGCCGCCCGGAGATGCGGGCGAGCCAGCGCGGAGCGTCCTCGACGAGGCGCGTGGTCTCCGGCTCCGGCCGTAAGCCGAGCGCGGCGGCGTAGCGGGCGCCGCGCCAGAGCCGGGTGGCGTCGTCGCGGAAACTGTCCGCGTGCAGGACGCGCAGACGGCGCGCGGCGAGATCCTCGAGGCCGCCGAACGGGTCGACCAACTCGCCGCAACGCGGCCCGGCCAGGCCGAGCGCGAGGGCGTTGACGCTGAAGTCGCGGCGCGCGAGGTCGGCCTCGATGGCCACGCCCGCGCGCACCTCGGGTAACGCGCCCGGCCGCGCGTAGCACTCCGTGCGGAGCGTCGCGAGGTCGATCCGGCCGTCGCCCAGCCGCACGCTCGCCGTGGCGAAGCGCGGCTCCTCGCTCACGCCGGCGGTATCCCCGAGCCTGCGCGCAGTGGCGGTGGCGAGGGAGGCGGCGTCACCGCCGCAGGCGAGGTCGACCTCGCGCGGCGCGACCCCGGCGGCCAGGTCACGAATCGCCCCACCGATCGCCCAGAGCTCGATGTCGTGCTCGGAGGCGGCCGAGCAGGCTGCGTCGAGCAGCGATCGCGCCTCGGCGGGCAGGGCGCGGCGCAGCGTCGCAGCCGTTGGGCGCATAAGCACGTAAACGTTTCCTTGACACTGAACCGCACCCGCTCCTACGATACCGAATGCGAGCGGGGCGCACCCGGCCCGTCCCGGCTGCGGCGGGGCTGCGGGCGGACGCGTACGTGATGGCGGAGCACGTACGCCCGAGAGGGTACTCGCTTGGTCTCCGCGCCCCTTTCTCTTTGCGACGTACAGGCGACCCTGCGGATCCGCTTCGCGGACGAGGCGCTGCTGCGCCTCGCGCTCACGCACCCCTCCTACACCAACGAGCACGACGGCTCCGACGGCTCCTTCGAGCGGCTCGAGTTCCTCGGCGACTCCGTGCTCGGCATGGTCGTCGCGGAGCGCCTCTACGAGCGCTTTCCGGATGTCGAGGAGGGCCGCCTGACGCTCTGGCGCGCGCACATCGTGCAGGGCCCGACGCTGGCCGAGGCAGCGCGGCGCCTCGGCCTCGGCCAGTACCTGCTGCTGGGCCGCGGCGAGGAGGCGACCGGCGGGCGCGAGCGCCCCGGCAACCTCGCCGACGCCTACGAGGCGCTGATCGGCGCACTCAAGCTCGATCGCGGCCCGGACGGCGGCCTCGAGGGCGCACGGCGCTTCATCGAGCGCACGCTCGCCCCCGAGCTCGATGCGCTGCAGACGGACCCGGCCGAGCTGAACACGAAGGGCGCCCTGCAGCAGTACTGCGAGGGCCGCTTCGGCCGCCCGCAGTACCTGACGGTCGAGGAGCGCGGCCCCGAGCACGCCCGCGAGTTCTCGGTCGAGGTGCGGATCGACGGCGTGGTGCTGGGGCAGGGCAGCGGCCGCACCAAGCAGCAGGCGGAGAAGGACGCGGCTCGCGAAGCCCTGCGGCGGCTGCGCGAGCGAGCGGCGCAGGAGTAGCGCGGATGTACCTGCGACGCGTCGAGGCGTACGGCTTCAAATCCTTCGCGGACCGCCAGGTCTTCGAGTTCGGGCCCGGCCTGACCGCCGTCGTCGGCCCCAACGGCTCCGGCAAGTCCAACGTCGCCGACGCCATCCGCTGGGCGCTCGGCGAGCAGTCGACGCGCTCGATCCGCGGCCGCAAGGCCGGCGACTTCATCTTCTCCGGCTCCGATACCCGTCGCGAGATGGGAATGGCCGAGGTCACGCTGATCCTCGACAACTCGGAGCAGTGGATGCCGGTCGACTTCGACGAGGTCAGCGTCAGCCGGCGGGCCTACCGCAGCGGCGAGAACGAGTACCGCATCAACGGCCAGAAGGTGCGCCTGCTGGACGTGCACGACCTCTTCCGGCGCGCCCAGGTGGGCCAGAACTCCTACGCCATGATGTCGCAGGGCCTGGTCGACGAGGTGCTGGGCCTGCGCCCGCAGGAGCGCCGCAACCTGATCGAAGAGGCCGCCGAGGTGCACGGCCACCGCATCGAGCTGACCCGCGCCGAGCGGCGCCTGACGCAGACGCGCGACAACCTGGGCCACGTGCGCGTGATGATCCGCGAGCTGGCGCCCCGCCTGCGGCAGCTGGAGCGGCAATCGCAGCGCGCGAGCCGCTTCCGCGAGCTCGACGCCCAGCTCGGCGCCGCCCTCGAAGCCTGGTACGAGACCGAGCTGCGGGAGGCGAGCGAGGCGCTGGCGGCGGCGCTGGCGCGGCACGACCAGCGCTCCGAGGCGTTCGCCGGGGCGCGCCGCCAGGCGGACGCCTTCGCCCCGGAGATCGCCGCCGCGGAGCGCGCCGTGGCCGCCGCGCGCTCGGAGCTGGCGACCGCGCAGCGCCGCGAACGCGAGCTTGCCGAACGCTCGCTCGCGCTCGGCCAGCAGCGCGCGCTTGCCGAGCAACGCCAGGAGCTGCTGCTCGTGCGCCGCACGGAGCTCGAGGGGGCGATCGAGGAGCTCGAGGCCCTGCCGGACCCGGAGACGCCGGACGGCGAGCTGCTCGTGGCGCTCGACGCGCGCGTCGCCGAGTCCCGCGCCGGCCTCGACGCCGCGCAGGAGGCGATGCGCGCCGCCGACGAGGCGGTGCGCGATGTGCTGCGCGAGCTGGCGGAGGCCGAGGCGCGCCGCTCGCGCATCGAGGCCACGATCCGCGACGCCGAGACACGGCGTGCGAGAGCGGAGGCGGAGCAGCGCCGCCGCGAGCGGGAGCGTGGCGAGGCGAGCCAGCGCCGCGACCGGCTGCACGACGAGTTGCGCGAGTACGGCCGGCGCGCCCTCGCCGCCCGCCGCGAGCAGGAGCGGCTCGAACAGGAGGCCTCGCAGGCGCTGCGCCGCCGCGAGATCGCGGAGCGGCGGCTCGAGGAGACGCGTACGCAAGCCGAGGAGGGCCGCGAGGAACTGCGCGCGGCCACGACGAAGCGAGAGCAGCTGGAGGCGCGGCGCGAGCTGGCCTCGGAGCTGGCGACCCAGCTCTCCCGGCAGGGATCCGCCGCGCAGGAGGTCCTGCGCGCCGCGAACGAGGCCGGCGCGGATGAGGACTCGTTGAGCGGCGTCGTCGGGCTGGTCGGGCGCCTGATCCGGGTGCCGTCCGGCCTCGAGCACGCCATCGAGGCCGCCCTCGCCGAGCAGATCCGCGCCGTGGTCGTCGAGCGCCGGGACGAGGCGCTGGCCGCGATCGAGCACCTGCGCGCGCAGGGCGCCGGCTCCGTGACGGTGCTTCCGCTGGACGGCATCGAGCGCCAGTACCCGCTGAACATGCTCAGCGAACGCGGCATCATCGGCGTCGCATCGAACCTCGTGCGGAGCGACCGCAAATACCGGCCGCTCGTCGAGCTGCTGCTGGGGCGCACGATCGTCGTCGAGGATCTCCCGATGGCGCTCAAGACCGTCGAGCGCGGCCTCGGCTCGGTCGTCACCCGCGACGGCGTGCTCGTACGCCAGGACGGCTCGATCTACGGGGGATCGCGTGGCGTCGCGGCCGAGCAGTTCGTGCTGCAGGACGACGAGCACTCGATGCCCGAGGCGATCGAGGCCGCGCGCGGGTCGGAGGAGGCCGCGGCGGCACAGGTGCAGCACCTCGACGACATCGTCGCTGACGCCCGGGACGCCCTCGAGGCGTCGCGGCGCGCCGCGCTGACGGCGGAGAGCGTGCTGCGCGATCACGAGCAGGACACCACCCGGCTGCGGCGGCGGCTGGTGGCGATCGGCAGCGAGTTGCGGCTGGCGCACGCCGTGCTTGCCGAGGACGATCCGGCCGACGGGGAGGACGAGACCGAGGCGGCGGTTGCGCGCGAACGCGCCGCCCTCGGGGCGCTCGACGAGCGCATCGCCAAGCTGCGCGACCGCTCGGAGGCCGTCGGCACGGAGCGCGACACGGCGGGCGATCGGGTCGCGACGGCCGCCGGCGCGCTGGCCGCCGCCGAGGGCGAGCGCAGCGCCGCGCAGGACCGCCAGACGGCGTTGGAGGATGCGCATCGCAACCGCGGCGTGCGCCTCGCCGAGCGCCGCGATCAGTCACTCGCCGTCCGGCGCGAGCTGGAAGACCTCGAACTGACGCTGCGAGATCTCGGTGAGCAGATCGCGAACGTCGAGAGCGCACGCCGCGCCGCCGAGGACGCCGTCGCCCCGGCGCACGCCGCGCTCGCCGAGTCGGAGCAGGCCGAGCGCGAGCTGACGGCGACGCGCGGCGACAGTCAGGCACGACTCTTCGCCGCCGAGCGCGACCTGCTCGAAGCGCAGTCCGAGCTGCGCGAGCTGGCGAACCGCGTGCAGACCCTCAAGCAGCAGATCGCGGACGACGGCCTTGTCCTGCGTGACGACGGCAGCGTGCGGCGAGTTGCGTCCGAGCAGCCCGCGGCCGCCGAGGCCGAAGCCGCCGGGGAGCCCGCGCCGGCGGGCGCCGAGGCGGGGAACGGCGCCCAGCCTGTGCTCGCCTCCGGCGCCCCGGCGAGCGGCGGCGCCGAGGTGGACACGGCGGAGCTGCGCGAGCGCATCAGCGAGCTGCGCGCGGAGATCCGCGCCGTCGGCCCCGTCAACCTCGAGGCGCTCGACGACCTCAGCGAGGAGCGCGAGCGCCACGACTTCCTCAGCGGCCAGGTCGATGACCTCGAGGCCGCCGAAGAGCACCTGCGCACGGCCATCCTCGAGTTGAAGCGCGAGATCCGAGAGCGCTTCGGCGAGACGTTCGAGCAGGTCAACGCGAGCTTCGGCGACTACTTCTCGCGCTTCTTCGGGGGCGGGCGGGCCGAGCTGATGATCGTCGAGCCGGAGCAGGAGGGCGGCGAGGCGGGCGTGGACGTGCGCGCGCAGCCGCCCGGCAAGCGCATCTCCTCGCTCGCGATGCTCTCGGGC